>CAIXRH010000144.1 GCA_903921785.1 uncultured Pseudomonadota bacterium | reverse complement strand
GCCGCCGGCGCGGCCCGAGGTGCGGCTGGCGTGGCCGCCTGGACACCCGAGCTCGCCGCCGCGGCCCTCGCCGGGGCGAGCCACTTCGCCTTCCTGGAGATGGTGAACGGGCGGATCGAGCAGGCGTTCTGGGCGCCGGTCGTGCTGGTCTTGGCCGAGCTGGTGGCGCCGGATCCTCGGGCGGGCCGCGCCGCCGTCTGGCTGGGGCTCGCCGCCGCGGTCTACTGGTTCTACGGGTACTTCCTCGCGCTGGCGCTGGTGGGGTTCCTCGTCGCCCGGCGTACAGGCGCCGCGCTGCGCTTCGCCGTGGCCACCGGCGCGGGCTCGCTGCTGGTGGCGAGCCCATTCCTCGCGCCGGTGCTCCTCGCCGCCACCGGGGGCACCCCGACGCGGGCGGCGGCGGACACGCTCGCTTCCCAAGCCGCAGCGAGCGTCTCCCTGCCCTCCGGGCTCTTCTGGCCGCTGGGCGTACAACCTGCGTTCGGGGCGATGGCGGTGCCGCTGTGGGTGCTGCCGTTCGCGGTCGGAGCGCTCTGGCGAGGTCGGGGCGCGGTCCGGGGCCTTGGGGCTCTGGCGCTCGCCACCGTGGTCCTCGCGCTGGGGCCGTACGCGGTGAACGCCGCGGGGGCGCCCCTCGGCGGCGTGCGGCTCTGGCTCCCCACCGCCGCGCTCGACGTGCTCCCGGGCATGGCCCGGTTCTGGTGGTCCTACCGGTGGCTCACCCTGGCGATCCCGGCCTCGATCATGGGGATCGTGGTCGGGCTCCGCGCCCGTCCGGCGCTCCTCCTCGCGGTCGTGCTCTTCGGCCTGGGCGAGACCGCCTGCGTGCTCCGCGGCGGCAGCCCGCTCCCGCGCCTGCCCCGACAGGGCGTGCGCGCCCCCCCGGCGCTGGACCAGCTCGCCGCGGCGCCCGACCCGAGCCCGATCCTGGTGCTCCCCAAGGGCGACGTCCACGCCATCTTTGTGGGGTGGCAAGCGTGGTTCCGCCAGCCTACCGATCTCGGGCTCGGCGGACACCTCCCCGGGGTCGCGCCCACCGGGTACGCCGAAGCGGCGGCGGCCACGCCCCTGGGCCGGGCGCTCGCCGACCCGTCGGTGCCAGCGCCCGCGAGCTGGACCGCGGCCGACACCGGAGGGTTCCGGTTCGTGCTCCTCTTCTACCGGGACGCGGCCCCGGGATCCCGCGCCCACGACGCGGAGACCGCGGCCCTCGAGGCGCGCCTCACCACCCTCTTCGGCCGCCCCGCGGCCCGCAACGACGTGGCCGCCTGGTGGCGCATCCCCGGCCCCTGATTACCCAGTCCGGGTGTGGACCCTCACCCTCGCCGCCGCGTTCGCCGCGGACGTGGCCATCGTGCCCGGCTGCCCCTCCGACGCCGACGGGCGGGTGTCGGACTGCCAGTGGCGGCGCGCCGTGTGGGCGGCGAAGCGGTACCATGAAGGGGCGTTCCAGTGGATCGTGCCCTCGGGCAGCGCGGTCCACAACGCCTACGTGGAGGCGGATGCCCTCACCCTCGCGCTCGTCCAGCTCGGCGTGCCTGCGGCGGCCATCGTGCCCGAACGCAACGCCATGCACACCGATCAGAACGTGGCGTGGTCACTGAGCCTCATCGAAGCACACGGGTGGTCCACCGTGGTGGTCGCAAGCGACGGCCGCCAGCCCGACTACGGGTGCAAGCTGGTGAACCACTGGACGCTGCTGCCATGCGAGGTCTCCTCGATCGACTACCCGGCGATCGGGGTGTGGTTGCAGATGGGCCCGCCTCCGCTCTACACCGAGCCCGTGGCCGGGTGGGAGCCGCTGGCGCGGCGAGAGCGGAAGATCGCGGCGGCCACGGGTCACCCGGTGCGCCCGCCGTCGTGGGTGGTCTACTCCCTGCAGGCTCTGTTTGAGGCCGCGCGAGCGCGGCCGGTCGATCTGCCGGCGGCCCTGTCCACCCCACCCGCAGGCGCCGTCGCGGCTACTTCCCGAGCCGGCAGGTGAGGTAGATGTCGAGGAGCGACAGGTCTTCCTCGTAGACCCCGCCGCCGATCGGCATGTCGGCGTCCTGCAGCACTCGGACCCGCACCCGGTCGGCGAGGTCGTACACGTCCTGCTCGGTGTCGAAGTTCACCTCCGCCGGCGCACCGTATCGATTGTCCGGGTTGTTCGCGGAGTGGCACGCGGTGCAGTAGTCGAGGAAGATCCCGTGTATCGACGCATCCCAGGTCACGTCGGCGGGGGCGGTGGCGCAGTCCACGGTGGAGGCGGGGGCGGAGTCCGTCGTCTCGTCGGAGCCGCAAGCGAGCAGCGTGAACAGCAGCATCATGCGAGCACCGCAGCCAGCGGCGTGGTCTCGCCGGGGTCCACGTCGCCGAGCGCGAGGATGGAGGCGCCGAAGTTCTTCGCCAACAGGCCCGTGCCCTCGTCGAGCGCTTCGCCTGTGGTGAAGTCGATCGCCTTGCCGACCCCGGTGTCGTCGAAGCCGCCGAGGACCTGGCCGCCCTTCACGCCC
Source organism: uncultured Pseudomonadota bacterium (assembly GCA_903921785.1). Taxonomy (GTDB): domain Bacteria; phylum Myxococcota_A; class UBA796; order UBA796; family SXON01; genus SXON01. Next base: position 18,897 of record CAIXRH010000144.1, on the reverse strand, counting down.
GCGCCGATGAGCATCGCGCTGGTGAACATCCAGTGATCCCGTCCATTGCCGCCGTTGAGCTGAGGGGTGCGGCCCATCTCCGAGAAGACCACCACCACCGTCTCGTCGACGAGCGGCGAGCCGTCGGGCCCGGTGCGCTCGTCGAGGTCGGCGAGGCCGCGGGCCAGGGAGTCGAAGAGTTCGTCGAAGTGGATCCCCTGGCGCTCGTTGGAAGAATGGGTGTCCCAACCTTCGGAACACCAACCCTTGTACTCGATGAGGGCGGTGCGGGCGAGGCCCTGGGAGAACACATCCCAGACGGTGCCCATGTGCTCGTGGAGCATGTAGCACCCCCCCGAGACCCCAGTGATCTGCAGGGTGTCGGAGTACGCATCCAGGGCCGCCGCGTCGTCGAGGGCGCCCACGGCCGCGGCGGCGATCGCGCTGTTCGGGGACTTCCCCGCCATCCGTTCGCGCACGAACGCGTCCACCAACGCCTGACGGCTCCCAGAGGGCAGATCGAAGTGCTGGTCCGTCGCGCGAAGCGCGTTTCCGCTGAGGAGGCTGGTGAGCTGCCCAAAATTGCCCACCCGCACCACGCGGCTGGAGTACTTCGAGGTGAACGCCGTGCCGCTGAGCACTACGTAGGGGAGCAGGTACCGCTCGGTGGACTCGCCGGCGAGGATGGCGCCCCAATCGTCCGTCTGACCCTCCGCGCTCCCGGTCATCACGATGCGCTTACACCGCTCGTGGGTGATGCTTGAGACCTCCATGCCGTTGATCACGCAGGTACGGTCGGCGTACTTTTCCATGTAGGAACGCACGAACGGGCGCTTCTCGTTGTCCACGAAGGTGATCCCGCCCACCTCCGCCGCGGTGCTGTCCGCTTCCATGTCCACCACGGACGAGCCGAAGGCGGGCTGGAAGACGTAGGTGGTGTCCCACCCGCCCGAGCAGTGGATGAACAGGAACCGCCGTTTGTTGCCGCTCACCGCGTCGGCCACGCCGAAGCGCGGGAGCATGAGCCCGGCGGCGCCGAGGCCCAGGCCGAGCATGCCCCGTCGCGTGAGGGTGAAAGGAGCGCGCTTGGCCATCAGTAGCTCACGAATTCGGGGTCACGGAACATGGCTTCGAGCACGCTCTCCCACGCCTTGGAGGCGCCCACGTCCGCGTCAACGGCCGTCCAGAGCGCGCCGATGTCGGCCACCCAGGCGTCGTCCGCCCGCTCGGCGAACAGCCGCCAGTGGAGGGCGCGGAGCTGGTCGTCGAACTCGGCTTCACCCGGCCTGGCCAGCTCGGAAACGGTGAGGAGCTCGGCGCCCTCCACCCCGAGGTCCCGTGCCACGACCTTTTGGGAGGCGGCTTCAGAGTACCGTTTGTTCACCAGCTCCCAGGTGAGCCCAGGGACCTTCTGGGTGCTGGTCACGGAGTAGCCATCCACGCCGCCCGCGAGCGTCCGGAAGCCGGTGATGTCGTTCTCGAGGCCCACAAAGCCCATCTGGGTCCACTCAAGGTCGGCGAGGTCTTCGAACATCATCCGCTGCTGGTTGGGAGAGATGAGGCGCTCCACCTGCTCGCGGTCGCGGGTGGCCTCGGTCGCCTCCTCGGTGAAGGAGCCGGCGGTGTACTGAGGCGTCTGGAGCACCGCGAGGAGCAGCCCCTGGGGGCGCTCCTGGTCGGCCAGGAAGTCGGCCCACAGCCCGTCGATCTGGGTGTAGTCCTCCATCGTGGACTCCCGGTGCCAATACTCCTCCGCGAAGCTCTGGGCGGCGCAGTGCTGGAAGCGGGGATCGTGGCTGATGTACCAGCCCATGTCGACCAGGCCACCCGTCTGCGTGCCGTACCAGCCGGGCTCGGTCTGCAAGAGCTCCGGCCCGAGGCGCTCGCGCTCGGGGTGGTACGTCTGCATCTCGTAGGGGTTGTAGGAGATCGTCCACCAGAAGCCGAACATCGAGGCGGCGATCGGGTCGACCGTGGAGTGGCAGGTCACGCAGCCGGGGGCGGTGCGGATGGCCTCCTCGGGGTCGAGGATCGTGGACCGCTGGAACTCGATGGGACGCCCGAGGATGTCGTTGCAGAGCAGCAGTCGGGAGATCGCCGCCACCCGCCCGCGGCTCTTGTTCGAGGCGTTGGTGATGTAGCGCCAGTAGAAGCCGTTGGTGGACAGCACCCCCGCGGCCGGCCGACCGTCGGTGTAGTGGGCCTCTCTCCAGCCGGTCTCCCCGGCGGGGTAGTCCAGCGGCCAGACCATGCCGAGGAGCTCGTTGGACATCGTGTAGTCCGCCGTGACCACCTCGCTCCAAGGCCGGTTGTCCGCCACCACATGGGCGATGAGCCGGAGGGGCTCTTCGCCGACCGAATGGGCGAACCAGTCGGACTGGTCTTGCGGCAGCCGGTAGTCGTTGGAGTTGACCTCGTAGGTGTCCAGCACCGTGTGCCAGCGCTCGGCGAGCTGCGACGCGAGGCGGTCCTCAAAGGTGGGGCTCGCCAGGTATTCGGCTGCGTAGTCCCCAACCTTCGCCGGATCGGCCTCCACCGCATCGAGCTCTTCGATGGAGGGGAGCGTGCCGCGAAGATCCAGCGAGATGCGACGGAGGAGCCGGGGCGCCGGCAGGGGCTCCACGCCGGCCATGGGGTCGATCACCACCGCCGGGGGCGAGGAATCCTCCGTGGCGGTGGTGCAGCCCAGGGCGCCGAGGAAGAGCAAGAACAGGGGAGGTTTCATCAGCCCGGCCCGCCGATGCTGAGGTCGGCCGCGAAGGTGGACATCGACTCCACGAAGGCGGGGGTCACGTTCGCACACGCGTGCCCGAGCGATTCGCGGTGGTCGAAGGTGACGGTGCCACACGAATCGCAGGTGGTCTCGTCGTAGGTGAGATCGTACCAGTATCCGGACGCGTCGCGCACCCCGATGGTGCCCGTCGGCGCGTCGCCACACACGCCGTGGATGCCGAAGTTGACCATGGACACGGCGACACCGGCGACCGAGAACCCGCCATCCACGTTGAGGGTCCATGCGCCCGTCTTGTCGACGGTACCGTCGATGTAGCTCGCGGTGCTCACCCCCTCTCGGATCCAGGGGACGTCGGAGCCGGCGTATGCGTAACTCCCCAGCATGTACCCCTCGAACGGGCCGCCTTCCATCGGCGTTCCAGTCACTTCGATCTTCATGTCGCCGCCGAAGGAGAAGACGTTCCCCTCGGGATCGGCCATGGCGCCGTCGGTCTTCATGTTGAGGAAGAAGGTGTCCTGGTCCCCGTCCCAGTCTTCGTCCGTCCATCCCATCCCGGAGCCGCCCACCCCGTTGTACCAGTAGCCACTGTCGGCGACGCACCCATCCACCTGGGTGGTGGAGAGCCCCCCCCCGATGTACCCGCCGCCCGGACACGTCTCGTCGCCATTGCCGAGGAACTCCTTCCAGAGGTTCACCAGCGGGCCGGGCATCGGGTACCCGTACTGCACCCCATCGACAAGCAGTTGGGCAGCTTCATCGGCCGTGTAGGCCGCGTCGGGGTGGTGGGGCTCCGACACTTCGTCGCTCCCAAAAAACGGCGCGGAGTCCGTTCCCGAGGAGGGACCACACGCCGCAAACAGGAGGGAGAACCACATCGGGCGGCACTATAGCCTCACCGAGGAAGGATCGTGCGCACGCCAAGCTCCACACTTTTCAGTAAAGCGCGTGCTCCTCGGTCACCGCGAGAATCTCCTCGAACGTGGTCTCCCCACGCGCCATCTTCTTGATCGCGTACTCCCGCAGCGTGAGCATCCCGTCGTTGAGCGCCTCACGCTTGATCTCTTGGCTCGGGGCTTTCGCCTGGATCAACGCGCGGACACGCGGCGTGACTGGGAGCACCTCGAACACCCCGGTGCGCCCCTTGTAGCCGGTGCCCCGGCACCGGACGCAGCCTCGCCCCCGCTTCACCCGGAGCTGCCGCCCCTCGGCCCCGCGGATCCGCAACGCGTCGATCTGCTCGGCGCTGAGCACCTCATCCATCGCACAGGAGACGCAGACCTTCCGCACGAGGCGCTGGGCGATCACCCCAGAGAGCACCCCCGCGACCAGGAACGGGAAGACGCCGAGATCGAGCAGGCGGGAGACCGCGCTCGCCGCGTCCTGCGTGTGGACGGTGCTGAGCACGAGATGCCCGGTGAGGGCCGCTTGCACGGCGTTCTCGGCGGTGTCCGGGTCGCGGATCTCGCCGATCATGATCACGTCCGGATCCTGGCGCAGGACGTTCTTGAGCGCCGTGCCGAAGGTGAACCCGATCTTCGGCTGCATCGCCATCTGGTTGAACTGCTCCTGCACCATCTCGATGGGGTCTTCGAGGGTGCAGATGTTCACGCGTGGCGACGCGATGTGGTGGAGGGTGGAGTACAGCGTCGTCGTCTTGCCGCTGCCGGTGGGCCCGGTGATGAGCACCATGCCGTTGGGCTGGCGGATCATCTGCTCGTAGAGCGTGTGCTCCCGGGGAAAGAACCCCAGGTCGTTGAGCGACTGTTTGAGCACGCTCGGGTCGAAGATGCGGATGACCACCTTCTCGCCGAAGGCCGTGGGCACCGTGCTCACCCGGAGCTCCACCTCATCCCGGCCGATCTCGGTCTTGAATCGGCCGTCCTGGGGGCGGCGCTTCTCGGCGATGTCCAGCCGCGAGAGCAGCTTGATCCGGGAGACCACCGCCGGGTGCACCGTACGGGGCATCCGGTGGACGATGTGGAGCACGCCGTCGATGCGCATGCGCACCAGCGCGTCCTCCCGCTTGGGCTCGATGTGGATGTCGCTGGCGCGCTGATCCACCGCGTAGTTGAGCAGGTACCAGACCGCCTGGACGATCGGCTGGTCGTTCGCCTCCAGCTCGTTGAGCCCGGCGACCCGGTAGAGCGCCTCGAGGTTGGCGATGTCCGGGAGCGTGCTGGTGAGCTCCGCCTCCGCCGCGCGCATCGATCGTCGGAATCCGTGGAACTCGGTGATGACCCGCAGCACCTCCGACTTCGGCGCCATCACCGGGCGGATCGGCTTCTGCTTGAATTCCGCGAGCTGCTGCAGGAGCGCGGTGTTCCAGGGGTCGGTCACCGCCACCGTGAGGTGCTGAGGCTTGTCCTCCGTGGCGACCACGAGGTTCTTCTCGGCGAACGGACCGCCGAAGGCCTCCACGACCAGCCGGTAGTCCAGCCGCAGCGGGTCCAACCGCACAAAAGGGTAGCCGAGGTGCCGGGCCATCACCTCGGTGACGGCCTCTTCGTCGAGCGCCATATCCGGCGCATCCAACCTCTTGAATCGGAAGGATGCGATGAGCTCGGGATCGGCGACCGTGTAGCTCACCCGCTGGCGACCGAGCAGCCGGCGAAGCTCGGCGCGACGATCCAGGAGCAGGTGCCGGCTCTGCTCTTTCCCGCGGTTGAGCACGTCCTGCTTCTGACCGGCGTGGAGGAGGCGATCCTCCACGAGCATGTCGAGGATCTGGGCGAGCGTCGGCGCGGGCATGGCGGGCATGGTATCGCGGTCCCGGGCGGATACGTGAGCGAATGCGCCGCCTCCCTGAGCCGCTCGTGGTCGCCTTCGTGGTGGTGACGCTCCTCGGCGCCACCACGTGGCTCGCCCGGCGGGAGGCATCGGCGAACCAGGCGGCGTTCGACGAAGCCGCGCGTTCAGGGCAGGTTCCGCCCGCCCCGCCCGCCATCTCCGGCGCCACCCTCACGATCCAGGAGCGCCTCTGAGCCGGCTCGACGCCACCGATCGTCGCGGCTTCGCAGTGCTGGCCTGGATCGTCGTCTTTCTCGCGCTCGCGGACGCAACCTCCGCGGCCCTGCGCCTGAAGTATGTGCAGGAGGTCGAGTGGCCGACCGACCTGTTCGCCGAGGCCAACCTCGACCGCCCCGCGCCGCTGGACGTGGCCATCGTCGGCAGCAGCCGCGCCCACTACGGCCTCGCCCCTACCGCGATCGACGCCTGCCTGGGCGAGAAGCTCGGCCGCCCCACCCACACCGCCTCCGCGAACCGCCTCGCCGCCTCGCTCTACGCCGCCGACCTCGTCGCCCGCGACCTGTTCTCGGGGGAGAACGCGCCGAAGGTGCTGGTGGTCGAGGTGGCGCCGGAGTCGCTCAACGCCAACCACTTCGAGCTCGACTACAACGTCGGGGCCAGCGCCGATATCCGGGAGATTCCGGATTGTGTGGCCGCCGCCGTGACCGGTCCGCCCACCCTCGCGGCCTGCGCCCGCCCGATCACCCGCGGCGTAGAGAACATCGCCTTCCTCCTTCATCGACCGCTCACCGACCACCGCCACATCACCTGGATGGCCCTGTTCCAGGGCGGCGGGCAATACTGCTACGGATCTCCCGACTGTGAGGCGCGCAACGCCGACTATGACGCGCGCCACGCCGGCCGGTGGCAGACCCGGGTGGATCGGGTGCTCCCGAAGGTGAAGAGCGAACGATTCCGCGACTACACGGTGGAGAGCGGGCTCCCCTCCGCGCACTTCGTCGCCCTGCTCGACCGCGCGCGCGCGGACGGCACGACGGTGGAGGTGGTCAACCTCCCCGTGAGCGCCACGTACAACGCCGAGGTTCCCCCGGAGGCCTACGCGGCCTACCTCGCGTGGGTGAAGCCGACGGCGGAGACCCACGGCGCCCGGTTCCTCGACCTGAACCTCCCCGAGTGGCAAGCCCGCGCCCTCTACGTGGACCCCGACCACCTCAACCACACCGGCGCCAGGCAGCTCTCCGAGCGGCTCTGCGCTGAGGTCGTCGATGCGCTTCACTGACCTCCAGTACGTGCTGTTCCTGGCGGTCGCGTGGGTGGTGTTCCGCTTCCTCCGCCGCTCTCGGTTCGCCTGGGTGCTCTGGCTCACCGTGATGAGCCTCGTGTTCTACGGCAGCTGGGACTGGCGCTACCTGGGCCTGCTCGGGGCCGCGACGATCCTCGACTACACCGTGGGCGGCCTGCTCGGGCGGGAGGAGCGGGAGGACCGCCGCCGCGCGCTCGTGCTCACCAGCATCATCGGCAACCTCGGGATGCTCGCGCTGTTCAAGTACAGCGACTTCGCCGCCGAGGGCCTGGAGAACCTTCTCCGCCTCCTGGGCTACCCGGTCACCGTGCCGCGCCTTGGCGTCGCGCTGCCCATCGGCATCTCGTTCTACTCCTTCCAGACGCTCAGCTACTCCATCGACATCTACCGGCGGCAGCTCAAGCCCGCGAAGAACCTCTTGGAGTTCTTCTTCTTCATCGCGTTCTTCCCGCAGCTCGTCGCCGGGCCGATCGTGCGGGCCTCGCAGTTCCTCCCTCAGATCGAGGCACCGCCAGAAGCGCGCCCGAGCGCCATCGGGGAGGGCCTGCTCTTCATCTGCATCGGGATGGTGAAGAAGCTCGTGCTGGGGGACGGCATCGGCAAAGCCCTCGTCGATCCCTTCTTCGCCACGCCGTTGAAGTACAACGCCGCGGAGGCCTGGCTCGCCGACTGGGCGGCCTACTTCTCGCTGTACTGCGACTTCTCCGGGTACACCGACATCGCGATCGGCTCGGCGTTGCTCTTCGGGTTCGTGCTCCCGATGAACTTCGATCGGCCCGCGTTCGCCCCGAGCCCCGTCGAACACTGGCGCCGATGGCACATGACGCTCGGCACGTTTCTACGGGATTACCTGTACTTCCCCATGGGCGGCTCGAAGGTGGGGAAGGCGCGGCTGTGGTTCAACCTGTTCCTGGTGTTCTTCGTCTCCGGGGTGTGGCACGGCGTGGGCGCGTCCTATGTGTGGATGGGCCTTTGGAACGGCATCCTCGCCGCGACCTGGCGGCTGCTGCGCCCCAAGCCCGGCCGGGGGTGGATCGGGGGGTTCGAGTGCCTCCTCGCGTTCCAGGCCACGGCCATCAGCGTGATGGCGCTCCGGCCGATCCCCCTCGCCCGCCTCTTCGACGCGCTCCGCGCCCTCTTCGCGTTCTCCCGCCCCTCCGGTGGGCTCTTCGACGCCTGGGCCGCCGGGCTCCTCGTCTTCGTCATCCTCCTGCATCTGAGCCCGCGCCGCTGGAAGGGGGACCTGATCCGCTGGTCGCGCACCGCGAGCCCCGCGGCGCTGGCGCTGCTCGTGGTGGTGATCGGCGGGCTGTGCTCGTTGTACGCGGTGGAGGCGCGGGACTTCTACTACTTCCAGTTCTGATCGCCCCGCTCGGTCTCCCACCCGGTAGCGGCCTCGCAGAGGCGCGTTACAAGGCGTGACATGATCAGCTACCTCATCTACCTCCTCAGCTGTTCCTGCTGCTGCATCTTCTGGGTCTTCGTGATCCTCCTCATCGTAGGCCTCATGCGCCTGCGCAAGAAGGGCAAGACCGATGCCGGCATGAAGGACATGCTCAACGAAGGCTATGAGGCCAGCCGGGCCTTCGTGCGCGGCAACAAGACGCGCGAACAGCTGCTCGCCGAAGAGGACGAGCAGGAGAACCACCGCCGCTGATCCGGCTCGGGGCGGCGCCGCTCGGCGCCGCCTCTCCGGCGAAGTGGACCAGGTGGGAGTCGAACCCACAGAGTGACCCGGATTTTAAGTCCGGCGCGTATGCCATTCCGCCACTGGTCCGTCGCCGCTTCGGCGCGCAGGCGCCACGGCTTGGGAATAACGCGAGGCGGAGCGGGCGGGCCAGCGGAGGGCGCGGCGCCTACCGCTTCCCGCGGGAGTGCCCGCCGCCGCCGACCTTCCCCCCGCCCTTCTTGGTGCCGTACGCCGGCACGTGCCCGTCGCCGACGCGGCCGCTCGGCTTCGGGACCCCGGGAACCACGCCCGCCACCGGCTTCGGCGCCACGTCCTCCGGGTAGATCTCGTGCACCCAGGCGCGGAAGTCTTCGAAGGTGCCGTCGAGGATGGACTGGCGCATGCGGTCCATGAAGCTCGCGAACCAGTGGAGGTTGTGCAGCGTGGAGAGCGTGGCGCTGAGCACCTCGCCCACGCGGAACAGATGATGCAGGTACGCCCTGGAGAAGTTCTTGCACGTGTAGCAGTCGCAAGAGGTGTCGATCGGGTACATGTCCTTTCGGTACCGCTGATCGGTGAGCCGGATGCGCCCCTTGTTCGTGTACAGCGCGGCGCCGCGCGCGTGGCGGGTGGCGATCACGCAGTCGAACATGTCCACCCCGCGGGCGACCCCCTCGACGAGATCGAGCGGGCGGCCGACGCCCATGAGGTAGCGGGCCTGGTCGGTGCGCAGGTGCGGCATCGTCCAGTCGAGGACCTCGCACATGTTGGAGTGCCCCTCGCCGACGGAGAGGCCGCCGATGGCGAGGCCGTCGAAGCCGATCTCCTGGATCTGCTCCGCGCTGCGCTGGCGCAGGTCGGCCCAGAAGCCACCCTGGATGATGCCGAAGAGCGCCTGGTCCTCGCGGGTGTGGGCGGCCTTGCTGCGCCGTTCCCAGCGGGTGGTGCGCTCCACGCTGCGCTCGGCGTATGCACGGTCGGCGCCGAAGGGGAGGCACTCATCGAACACCATGGCGATGTCCGCGCCGAGCGCCTGCTGGATCTCCATGGATCGCTCGGGCGAGAGGAAGGTGGCGTTGCCATCCACCTCGTAGCGGAACTTCACCCCCTCCTCGGAGAGCTCCTTGTTCTCCAGCGAGAAGACCTGGAACCCCCCGCTGTCGGTGAGCGTGGGGTTGGGGATCGCCATGAATTTGTTGAGCCCACCCGCCTTCTTGACGATGTCCTCGCCCGGCCGCTGGCTCAGGTGGTAGGTGTTCGCCAGCACGATCTGGGTGCCAGTGGTCTCCAGATGGAGAGGAGAGAGCGTACGAATCGCCCCCTGCGTGCCCACGGGCATGAAGAGCGGCGTGCGCACCTCGTGGCCACGGGCGAGGCGGAGCGTACCGGCGCGGGGACCCTTGGGGTCGCCGGCCAGGAGCGTGAACGGAGCGGCGGCGGGCATGGCGCGCGCGTAGCCCGCCCGCCGTCGGTCGGCCGGTCGCAAGAACTTCTGATCCCGCAATGATCGTGCTGGGCGCGGGGAGAGTGCGATGATCTCGCAATTCCCCGACATCGAGATCGTTGCGGGGTCCGGCTCCGGTCAACTATGTTCGCCTTTCCCCCTCACCGGCGGTTACGTCTCCGGCTCCATGGCAAGCGGCACCCGCGCCCGCCCTCCAAGCTTCCCACCAGGGAACAATGTCTCCGACTATTACCGGGTCGAGGGGCTCGTTCGTCTGTCGGAAGGCCGGATGTTCTACCTGGTGAATGATCACCGCCCCGACCGGCCCACCCGCCGTTGTTGGGAGTGTGGCCATGAGGATAATGCAGCTTCGCTGCCGAGTTGCGAGAGCTGCGGCGCCTCGCTGGCGGTGCGGCGCTTCATCCTCAGCTCCCGTTGGGAGCGCTCCGGGTTCGATCCGTACCTCGCGTTCTTCCAGAAGCAGATCGCCCACCCGGCGCTGCTCGCGCCCTGCGATGTCTTCCCGTGGCCCGAAGCGAGCCCCAACCAGGTGTGCTCGGTCGTGCCCTACAACGGGGAGACCTTCCTGCTCGATGAAGCGGCGCCCATCCCGCTCGCCAAGGTCATCCGTTTCGCCCAGCGCGCGTGCGGCATGCTGGGGATGATGTCCTACAACGGCGTGAAGCTGGCGTGGCTCAACCGCAGCAACTTCCTCCTTCGCCCGAACGGCGAGGTGATGCTCTTCGATCCCGAGGTGGCCGCCGTTCAGGACGGGCCGCTCTCGGCGGAGGACACCCGCCCGATCGTGATGCAGCTCGGCGAGCTCCTCCGGCGCTACACCCCGGTCGAAGAGCGCGAGTGGCAGGAGTTCTTCACCGAAGCCGAGAACGGCGCCTTCGCCACCCCAGCGGAGTTCGGCCGCGCCCTCCAGCTCGAAGCGCACCACGAGCGCAAGAGCCCGCCCACGCTGCACGTCGGCATGTCCGACGTCGGCCTGCAGCGGGCCCTGAACGAGGACAACTGGGGGTGGGCCCGCCTCACCGAGGGCGTGGAGCTCTTCGTGGTGGCGGATGGCATGGGCGGCCACGACTGCGGCGAGGTCGCCAGCCGCCTCGCGGTGGAGACGCTCATCAAGGTCGCCCGCGAGCGGGTGAACGTGCAGCCCCGCCCCTCGCTCGACACGATCGAGAACGCGTTCGACGAAGCCTTCCAGACCGCGAACAACACCATCAAGAGCAACGCCGAAGCGCGGGGCAACGACATGGGCACCACGCTCGTGGCGGCGATGGTGATCGACGATCAGGTCGCCCTCTGCGCGAACGTCGGCGATTCCCGCGGGTACCTCTTCCGCAACGGCTCCCTGCACCAGGTCACCAAGGATCACTCCCTGGTGTCGAAGATGGTGGAGCAGGGCCGGCTCACCGAGGCCGAGGCCCGCCACCACCCGCACAGCAACATCCTGCTGCGCACCGTGGGCACCGAGCGGAACGTGGAGATCGACATCTTCCGGGTCGAGCTCGAGCCGTTCGACAAGCTCCTCCTCTGCTCCGATGGCCTCTGGGGCGAAGTGGAGGACGCCGAGATGGAGTCCGTGCTCAACCAGAACACCGACGGGCGCATCGCCGCCCGCGAGCTGGTCCGCGCGGCGCACCTCGGCGGCGGCAAGGACAACATCACCGTGATCGTGGCGCACGTGCCCAGCGCGGTGGAAGCGGCCGAGGCGATCCGTCGCCCGGCGCTCGGCAGCAGCAACCCCGAAGTCCGGCCGCTCACCACCTCGGGCTGATGCTCGGAGGGCTGAAGCCCGGCGGCTACTCCCCGCCCGACGACCCCATGGCCGCGCGCTGCACGCGCGTGTCCTTGTCCTGGCGGAGCACCTGAACTTCAGGCAGGGTGGCCGCAGAGGCCGAGTCGAGGTGCTGGAGCGCCTTGAGCGCGGCCAGGCGCACGCCGGCATCGGAGTCGGCGAGGCGCTTCACCAGGGGCTGCCAGCCGCCCTCCACATCCAGCCAGCCCACGGTGCGGGCGGCTTCAGCGCGCACAGCCGCGTCGGGGTCCTCCAGGGAGGAGAGCAGGTCGTCCTTCACGGCGGTCGCCGGGGTGATCCACGCGGCGGTGCGCGCGGCCGCGGCGCGCACGGGCGCGGCGTTGTCCTCGAAGCCGAGGTGCACCAACTGCAAGGCGGAGGCGGGATCGGCGTAGCGGCCGTCCTCCACGAGCACGGTGCGCACCAGCACGTCGGCTTCCGCCGGCAACATCGCGGCCACCACCCCGCCCCAGGCCTTCCCCGCGCGGGTGACCGACTCGGCGAGCGCCACCCGCACCGGCTCGGGCTCCTTGCCCCACACCAGCCGCGCCAGGATCGGCCCCGCGGCGTCGGCCACCTGGAGGCGAGGGTCGGCGAAGCGGAGGAGGCCGTTGCGGTAGGGGGCGGGCGACTCCGTCCACGCGAGGGAGGCGACCGCGCGGTCGAACTGCCAGGCACGAACGTCCATCGCGAGGACCCGCTTCTGCCAGTCGGTGCCGATCTCCCAGGCGTGCAGCTCGGCCTCGCTCGCGTCGCGCACCAATCCGTCGCGCATCTCGACCCACGCGGGGTCGGGCGCGGCGAACGCCAGGGGAGCGAAGAGGCAGAAGAGGGCGGTCATGGGGTCGGGTCCATCGCGGCGAGCGGGAACCCTTCTGCTTCGGGCCGCTTCCTCGGCTCGACGGAAGGAGACAGTTCGTGTGTCGCCTGGCCCATGCGAGACGATCCTTAGCGCAGGCGGTACGCCCGCTGTTGTAAGGGATCGTCACCCGGGGAGCGGCGCCCCACCGACGCCCGTCCCGGCTCGCGAGGGTGGAGGAGGGCCGGGAGGTGAACCCACCTTGCCCCTCGCCTCTCCCCCTACGCCTCCGCCTCCGCCCCCGCCCCAACCTCCCCCCGCCCCGCCTTCACCATCTCCCACCCCATCCAGCCCACCCAGACGGTGACCAGCAGGGTCGCGGCGTTGAAGCCGAGCGCCTTGTCCGCGAGGACGATCAACCCCGCGAAGTACGCTGCCACGGTCAAGGCCAGGCCGAGCCGGGGGCGGAGGGCGCGACCGCTCGCGAGCCACGCCACGGAGGCGACGGTGGCCGGCAGGTGCATGCCCGCGTCGTACTCGTAGAGATGCGGGGAAGCGAGGTTGGCGGCGGTGAAGACCACTCCGAAGCGGAGCGCCGCCAGCATCGGGTCGCGGATGCCCCGCCCGAGCCACGCCAAAACCACCGTGCCGACCACCCCGATCCCCAGGCCGGTCCACCCCACCGGGCCCCACAGGGCCTTGGGGACGAACCCCGCGAAGAGCGCCCGCAGCGTGAGGTGACGGTCGATGTGGCTGAACATCGAGTCGATCACCTTCCCCGGCGCGAGCATCAGCTCGATGTACTTCTCCCACGCCACCCACCCGCCGGCCGCCAGCGAGAGCGCCAGGATCACGGCGCCGCCGAGGACCATCCCGCCCGCCGCGGCCCCTTCCCCGAGCACCGCGAACGCGAAGAACAGCGGCACCGCCAGCGTGGGCTTCATCCACAGCCCCGCGGCGACCATCCCGCCGAGCAGCGGCTTCCCACGGGCGCGCAGCAGCAGCGCGCCGCCGAGGAACGTGACCCACATCCCCGCGAGCTGCCCGGACACCACCACCGACACCGCCCCGGGGCACACGAACGCCGCCGCCAGGGTGACGTCCCGCCAGCGGCCGAGGTCCGGCGCCGCCTTCACCACCCACCGCGCGCCGACGAGGTGCAGCGTCGCCAGCCCCATCAGCAGGACCCTCACGGCCACCGCGTAGGGCACTTCGGGCTGAGGGAGCGCCATCAGCTGGTAGATCGGCGGCGGGTAGGCCACCGGGTAAAAAGGCGGCTTGGGCGGGAAGAGCGCCTTGAGCTCGGCCTTGGAGCGGGCGCGCATGTAGAGCTGGTCGTCGTCGCCGTCCGCGAGGATGTTCCCGCCGACCCAGTACGAGGAGAGGTCCACCCCGCGGACCCAGTCGGGGCTCACCCCCGCGGGGTCCTTCCCGGCGACGCAGAAGACCAGCGCGAGCAGGAGCAGGAGCGCTCCACCCACGACCGGAAAACGAAAACGCGCGCCGGCTTGCTGCACGGCGCGCGTCTATTCCGGGCGAGTCCGCTCGTCAGTGACCGTGACCGCCGCCCTTGACCTGCGTCACCAGCGCCTCGACCATCTTCCGCGCGTCCCCGAACAACATCATCGTGTTGTCCTTGTAGTAGAGCGGGTTGTCGATGCCGGCGAAGCCGGGGTTGAGCGAGCGCTTGATCACGACCACCGTCTGGGCGCGCCACACCTCGAGCACCGGCATGCCGGCGAGCGGGGACTTGGGGTTCTCCAGCGCGTCGGGGTTCACGATGTCGTTGGCGCCGAGCACCAGCACCACGTCCGTGTCGCCCATGTCGGAGTTGATCTCGTCCATCTCGAACACGATCGGGTAGGGCACGTTCGCCTCGGCCAAGAGCACGTTCATGTGCCCGGGGAGGCGGCCCGCGACCGGGTGGATCGCGAAGCGTACGTTCACGCCCTTCTTCTGCAACAGCTCGGTGAGCTCGCGGACGCTGTGCTGCGCCTGCGCCACCGCCATGCCGTAGCCCGGGACCATGATGACGCTCTTGGCGCCCTGGAGCATCTCCGCCACGTCTTCCGGACCGGCGCGGTTCACGCCCTTCGCGGCGAAGGCTTCGGCCCGATCGTCCGGCCCGGAGACCTCGGAGCCGAAGCCGCCGAGGATGACCGAGATGAACGAGCGGTTCATCGCCTTGCACATGATGTAGCTGAGGATCGCGCCCGAGCTGCCGACCAGCGCGCCCACGATGATGAGCAGGTCGTTGCCGAGCAGGAAGCCCGTCGCCGACGCCGCCCAGCCCGAGTAGCTGTTGAGCATCGAGACCACGACCGGCATGTCGGCGCCGCCGATGCCCATGACCAGGAGCACACCGAGGACGCCGAAGAGCGCCGTGCCTGCGTAGAGGCACCAGGCCTGCTGCGTCATCACGAAGCAGCCGAGGAGGCCGAGCGTGAGGAGCAGCAGCGCGAGGTTCGCCCCGTGACGGAACGGGAAGACCAGGGGCTTGCTCTTGATGAGCTCCTTGAGCTTCCCGAACGCGATGATCGAGCCGGTGAAGGTGAGCGAGCCGATGATCACGCCGAGGAAACACTCGACGAGGTGCACGACCCGCTCGGCTTCGAGCGGCTCATTGGGGTGGGCCACGTAGCTGGCGATGCCCACGAGCACGGCGGCCGCGCCGACGAAGCTGTGGAGGACCGCGACGAGCTCCGGCATCGAGGTCATCTGCACGCGCGAAGCGAGCATGGCGCCGATGGCGCCGCCGGCGACGATCGCCACGGCGGCAAAGCCGATGGCGTCCATCCCGATGACGGGGTCGGTGAGCTTCGTGGCGGCGTAGACCGTGGCGACGATGGCGATCGCCATGCCCACGATGCCGAGGGTGTTGCCGCGACGCGCCGAGGAGGGCGCGCTGAGGCCGCCGAGGCTCAGGATGAAGCAGATGGCGGCGACGAGGTAAGCGAGCGCGACCATCTACTTCTTCCGGAACATGCTGAGCATGCGCTGGGTGACGAGGAAGCCGCCGGCAATGTTGATGCTGGCGACGAAGATGGCGAGCGCGCCGAGGATCGTGGCCGGGGCGCTCCAGGTGGCGCCCAGGGAGACCATGGCGCCCACCACGATGATCCCGGAGATGGCGTTGGTGACGCTCATCAGCGGGGTGTGGAGGGCCGGGGTGACCTTCCAGACCACCTGGTAGCCCACGAAGCACGCGAGCACGAAGACGGTCAGGTGTTTGAGGAATTCTTCCATCAGTTGCCTCCCTCGGTCGCCTTCTCGGGGATCAGGGTCGCCGGCGGGAGGCCCGCCTTCATCCCGTCCACCCGGGGCTGGCCCTGGTGCGTCAGCGCCACGGCGCCGGTGATCTCGTCGTTCATGTCCAGCTTGAAGCCTTCCTTGCCGTGGAAGTGCATCAAGAGGTTGAGGATGTTCCGGGCGTACAGCCGGCTCGCGTCGAACGGCATGCGCCCGGCGAGGTTGGTGTACCCGAGGATCCACACCCCGTTGACCTGGATCGCGGCGCCCCGCTCGGTGAGGGCGCAGTTGCCGCCGCCTTCCACCGCGAGGTCCACCACCACGCTGCCGGGCTTCATCGCCCGCACCGTCTCCGCTTCGATGAGCCGCGGCGCGGTGCGCCCGCCCACCAGCGCGGTGGTGATGATGATGTCGCTCTGCACGCCGGTTTCGTGGAGGAGCTTCTTGATCTTCTCGGTCTGCTCGGCGGAAGCGGCCTTCGCGTAGCCGCCCTTGTCTTCGGCGTTCGCTTCCAGCTCGATCTGGAGGAACTCGCCGCCGACGCTCTTGACCTGATCCTTCACCGCGGGCCGCGTGTCGAACGCCTTGACCACCGCGCCGAGGCGCTTGGCCGTGGCGATGGCAGACAGGCCGGCGACGCCAGCGCCGACGACGAGCACCTGCGCGGGCGGGATGCGCCCGGCGGCGGTCATCAGGAGCGGCAGGTACCGCGGGAACAGGTACGCGGCTTCGAGCACCGCCCGATAGCCGGCGATGTTCGCCATCGAGGAGAGGGCGTCCATGTTCTGGGCGCGGGAGATGCGGGGGACCGCCTCCATCGCCAGGATCGTGGCTTCCTTCTCCGCGAGGATGCGGTTGAGATCGTCGTCCCCGCCGGGGTAGACGAAGCTCACCACGATCGCGCCCTTGGAGAGGCGATCGGCCTCGTGACCGTCGGCCTTCGGGAGCGGCCGCTGCACCTTGAGCACCATGTCGGCGCCCCAGGCGACGTCTCCGCTCACGACCGTGGCTCCGGCCGACGCGTAGTCCGCGTCGGGGATGGAGCTGGCAACGCCCGCGCCAGCCTCCACCAGGAGCTCGTGGCCCTTGTCCCTCAACTTCTTGACTGTTTCGGGCGTCGCGGCGACACGGCGTTCGTCGCTGCGAGTCTCCCGCACCACTCCAATCCGCATGGCTGTCTCCGGCGCGGGCATCTTTCCCCGCTGACCGGGAATGTCAATCCGCCGGGCGGCCAAGCTGACGTTCCGATGACATTGCTGTGGGTTCTCGCACAGGGTCCGCGACGGAGTGGGCTTGGGGTTCGTTCCCCCTCCCACCTCGGCAGGAACGTCGCGAGCCCAAAGTGGGCCAGCCAGGACCGGCGTCGGCGCGCGCGGCCGGGGAGTGGGCCGGCGGGCGGACCGCCTTCTGGGCCGGAAGCGCGCGAGGCGTTACCGGCGAGGACCATGCCCGACTCCCTCCGTCTCCTCGCCGCCGCTGCCCTCTTCTGCCTTCCCGCGTGCGGAACGACGGCGCCCACGGACTCCTCCGCCGGCACCGACACGGCCGACTCCGCGGACACGGCCGACTCCGGCGGCGCGGACACCGCGCCGGCGTGCGTCACCGTGACCCCGGGCGAGGACTGGGGATGGCGCGGCGAGTGCTCCGGGATGCCCACCCCGGTCGCCATCCTCGTGGACGGCTGCCACCTCACCCTCGACTACGAGGCCGTGGGCGGGATGACCATGGGCATGCCCCGCTCGGGCGACCTCGTGGGGGATGCCGTCACCTTCGCGGACGACAACTCCGTGAAGGGCTGCACGGGGACGGTCCTCGACGCGGACAGCATCGAGGGCACGTGCGGGGATGGCTGCACGTATACGCTGAAGCGCTGAGTCAGGCCGAATGATCGTGATCGGCGCTCACCCGGCGAGGACGCGGCGCCGGGGGGCAGGATTCCAGGCGTCGCGAGTTGTGCCACGGTCGCCTCAGCGAACGTGAGGGTTGGCGCTGGGTCCTGCCGCCACGAGCGCCCGGCCCTCGCTGCGCTCGGCCGGTTCGCCTGTGACGTCAGCCGCCCGGTCACCTCACCCTGAACCGTCGGCGAACAAGGACAAGGTTTGCCCGCGACGTCGGGAAGCCCGCCTTGGCTGGCTGCACGGGTTGGCTTGGCGTCGCCGCGACGTGCGGACGATCTTCGTCACGGCCAGGCCGTATCAAGCCTTCCCCGCGCGTCCTCGCGCCGCGGCTTCCACCAGCGGCAGTCCGACCCCGAACGCCGCCAGGAGCCCCATCCCGAAGACCGCGAGGCGGTCGGGGTGTTCGTCGAGGAAGAGCACCCCCGCGAGGGCGGTGAACAGCGGCGTGGCGGTGGAGAGCGCCGCGATCGGGGCGACCGGCCCGAGCTGGTAGGCGCGCGTCATCGTGAGCTGGCCGCCCGTGGCCGTGAGCCCGGCGAGCACCAGCCACGCCCACGTGCTGGCGGCCGCCGGCCAGGTGACCGGCTGCACGAGCGCGAGCACGATGCACACCAGCGTCGACACCGCGATGAAGTAGAAGACGATCACCTGAGGCGGGTTGCTCGCGGAGGCCTTCCGCACCGACAGGTAGGCGAACGCGGCCGCGAGCCCGCTGATCGCCCCGAGCACGCGCCCGAGGGTGTCATGGTGGCCCTCCCGCGGCAGCCCGAGCGCCGCCGTGCCGACCAGCGACCCGAGCACCGCCACCCACACCAGCGGCCGCGCCCGCTCCCCGATGAGGAGTGGCGCCAGCGCGGCGACCCAGAACGTGGAGGTGTTGTTGAGGAACGCCGCCTCCCCGACGCCCACCAGCCCCAGGGCGGCGAAGTAGGTCAAGAGCGCCGTGGCGCCCGCCAGGCCGCGCAGCCACAGCGCAAGGCGCCGATCCCCGAGGAGGA
The DNA here is from genome assembly GCA_903921785.1 of uncultured Pseudomonadota bacterium. Classification (GTDB taxonomy): domain Bacteria; phylum Myxococcota_A; class UBA796; order UBA796; family SXON01; genus SXON01. The sequence goes on along the minus strand of CAIXRH010000144.1, from coordinate 269 downwards.
ACTTCACGTTTCCACGGGCCATGACCAGAAGCACCGCCAGGTTCACCGCGGAGCGCACCGCGCTCGCCGCGGTGCTGGAGAGGGCGGGCTCCGCGCGGTGGGCCTCGCCGATGGCCAGCGACATCAGCGTGAAGAAGCCGCACGACGCGAGCATCGTGGCGGCGGCCCGCAGGCTCGGGCGCGGGAGCGCGCCACCGGACCCGTCCGGGAGCGGCTCCGCCGTCGCGGGCGCGAGAGCCCCCGCGGCGGGGCGAGCCGACGCGGGGCCG
>CAIXRH010000143.1 GCA_903921785.1 uncultured Pseudomonadota bacterium | reverse complement strand
CACCGCGTCGAGGCACGCCCGCGCGTCCACCTCGTCACGTACCCGCCTGCCCCCACCTTTCGTCGACATCTCGCCCTCCTGACCCGAATGTCACCTCGACCACCAGGCCGCGCCCCCGGGGGTAGGGCGGGGGTTCACCCGTCTGGCGGGCCCGAGTGAAGCCCCGCGGGGCGGGGTGTGCTCGGGGCGGGATGCCCCACGCAGCCATTTCCAGCGTTCCAGGCTGACTTCGCCTGCTTGGCCATCTTGGCCATCCGAAGGAGGTTCAGTGCGGCGAATCCGAGCAGGAAGGACTGCTCGGTCTTGGCTCGGCCACGGAAGCGGCGCCGCCACCGCCCGCGCGTCCCTCGACTCACGGTTGTCGACCACTGGAACCGCGCCTTCCTGCACGTCACCAAGCTGGCGCGCCTGCGTGACCAATTCGCCCCCTACTGGCTGGGTTTGGCGCACCGGAGGCGTCAGTCATCGGGGGGCATCTGCGTGGGCATGCCGCGTGACAGGTGACCATTTGCGACCGACTTCGCTGTCCCAGAAGGAGATCGACCGGTGTCGCCCTCCGCTATTCGTCGACCATCGATGCGGAGAATGCGCTGAGCAGAGCTACCAGGTCAGCGCCACGGGCCAGAATCGCATCCGGCCCCATCCCGATCAGAGGCACTGCGACATACTCGATACGCTCGGTACTCCCGAGAAACCCCACGCCGGTATCGCCACCGTCCGATCCGACGAGGATGAGCCCCGGAAAGAACTCGGACACCTCATATGCAGCGTTCAAACTTACGATTTCATCAGTACCCCAAACGACCACGTGTACGTTGTCATCCATATCTCCCTCCACCCCGTCACTCTCGGACCAGAGAGCGCACAGGTCACCAGGAAGCGGCACGCCAAGCGCCTCACCCACCTGAGCGATGCGACTAGCCGGCGCAGGCGGAGCAGTCTGCACATTCACCAGTGCGGTGGTCAGTTTCATTGTCTCATGTTCCTCAGCTTATGGTTCCAGAAGGCGGTAATCTTAGCATGCTCTGCGCGCGACAGCGCCACCTTGTTGCTGTTGTCCGTAGGACTTCCTCCGAATTTTACAGGATGAATTTCGTGGATTTCCTTTCCTTGATACTGGTCACGTTCAGTCCGGTGAAGGGCGGCGTTCGCCTTGTTGGCGGCCTTGCGAGCTGCCTCGTACTCCGAACCCGTCAACAAGCGGAACGGGCCGGTGGGGCGCGGAAACCCGGCGGGATAGCCGTCCCAGTTGGAAACTGAGAAGCTGCCGGGAGGCATGGGGGTGGCCGCGCCGGCGGAGGTGCCCGGTGCGGTGGTGGCCGCCGCTGCTTGGGCCGCGGGCGTGGCGTCGGAGGCCGCAGCCTCCGCGGGCACGGCGGCGGACGCCGTCGGCGACACCGGTGATGTTGGGGTGGATGATGAACCGCCAGTGGGTGCGCCGGGACCCACCTCGCTCGACGCTGCAGCCTCGCTGAGTGTCGCTGAGGGGAGGGACCTAGGGATCGGCGCCACCTCCTCAGACAGCGCTATGGACGCCCCGAGGAACGAGGTTCGTCCCATCCGCACAAGGCCAGGGCCAGTGGCTCGAATTAGCGATCGGCCACCCACCAGGAAGGACACGTCACTCAAGACCGAGGCGGCCGCTGGATCGTACGCCGTGAGCCGATCCATCGCCATGCTCATCGCGCGACCGCCCGGTGTGCAATTGACGGCTCTACCGACGGGCTCCAAGGCGTATCCGACACCCGAAGCTGCCACGAAGGAAGCGGGAACGGCGCTGCCGCTCGCTTCCGAATTGAACCGGATATAATCTGCTCGTTGCATGGCGCGCGGCGGCAACGGCCCCACGAAGCCGTCTCGGAATAGGGTCATCCCGCCGAGTTGCGCTGACATCGTGATGGAGTCGGTGCCCGGAGGGACCTCGGGTACCCAATCTGCGAGCCCCGAGCGGTCGCTGGCTCCGGTCGGCGCGCCACTGCAGTAAGCGAATCGGTTGGACCCCCCCGCCAATCCGATGGGATCAGCCGTCGTCCACCTACCGATCCACATCGCGTAGTACCGCACCCCGTGGCACTGCAGCCCGGTCTCCTCGTCCCGCTCCATGCCGGTGAACTTGTAGCGTTTCTGGCTGACGAGCGCCGAGTCGCCCGCCCACCAGGCGGTCGTCCCGTACGGATGGTACTCCTCATACGAGACGAGCCCTCCGCCCTCGGCGAGCTCGATCGCCACCGTTCCCAAGTGATCGCCGAGCTGGTAGCGGAGCACAGGATCGAAGGCGGTTTCCGCCGTGTGGCCGGTCACGGTCTTCGTCTCGATCAGGAGCACCCGACTCTGCCCGTCGGCGACGTGCAACGTCGAACGTTCCTCCTCAACCGCCCCACCCGAGTCGTACTCCCGGTAGACCTCCCACCCGCCGACGTAGCGACGCTCGCTGGTGGTGCCGGTGAGCACGCGCTTGCGCACCCGTTGCCCGCCGGAATCGTAGGCGTAGAACGCCTCCTGCCCGCTTGTGGGGAGGAGCGCGTGCACCATCTGGTCGCGAAAGCTCGTCTCGATGTTCGGCGTCGTTCCACCGGAACTGAAGCGCAACGTCGGCAGGTAGACCATGCTTCCGCGGTCGTCGTGGACATAGTCGTCGGTGAACGTCCCCGAGGTCGAGCTCACCGTCTGCGTGCTGACGAGCCGGTTGCTTGTGGTGTCATAGGTGTAGCTTCGGGACCACGAGGTCGACCCGCCGGCGGCGTGGACCACTCCAGTGATGTTCCCGACATCGTCGTACGCAAAAGTCTCGGTGTAGGTACGCTTCGTCTCGACGCTCGGGAGCGTTCCGGCGGAGGGGTCCACGTAGCCGGGCGCGTCCCGGTCCGCCCGCTCGCGGCCCGTGGCCTCGGTGAGCCGGTACAAGGCGTCGTAGGTGAAAGACTGGCTCGGGTCGACTGCGGCGCCGTCGTGGTAAAGCGCGTCTTCGGCCGCGTTCTCGATGGAAACAACGTTGCCAGCGGGATCGTAGAGGTAGTTCAGGTCCTGGATCGCGTCCGGCGCGCTGTCGCCGTCCGGGTCCCCGACCGTGTGCAGGCGCGACAGCCGGAAGGTGTCGGCCTCGTAGGAGTAGGTACTCGTCGCGCCGTTGGCGTACGCGATGGACTCACGCTGGCCGCGGGCGTTGTACGCGATCGAGGTGACGACGTCCCGTGGCGTGCCGTCTCGCGGAGTGACGGACACGGACGTCAGCCGCCCGCCGGGATCGTAGCCATTCTCGACGAACTGGCCGTCGGGGGCGGTCGCGGAGGTCACGCGGTCGAGTGCGTCGAACGTATTCGAGGCCGTGAAGGTCTCGCCCTCGAGGTCGCCCTCCGCGCTCGCGAGCAGCGCCGCCACGCCTGCCGCGTCGTCCCCCGCGAACGGGTAGGCACCCGCGTCATGCGCCGTCCAGGCGGGGACGACCTCGCCGTCCGCGGTGAAGCGCCGGCTCACGCTCGTCGCGTTGCCCTTCCAGTCGTAGCTCGTCTGCACGCGCCCCCCGCCGTCGTAGGCGTACGCGAGCCGCCCGCGGAGGTCGTCGTCGCGGGGGTCGTAGGTCGCGCCGTCGACAAGCGATTCGCCGAACACGAACCGTTCGCGGAGAACCTTGGTGGGCGAGGAGGGGTTCGACCACTCCCACGTGCGCACGCGGCGACGAAGCGCGTCGGCCTCCGCCTCCTCGCAGATCCCTCCGGACTTCCACGAAAATCTCGGCTGACCTGCCGCATCGAGGAGCGCGGTGACGTCGCCACCATCGTTGGACGACGTCCGGATCGGGCGCCCGAGCAGGTCGAAGGTCTGCTCCTGAATCGGGTTGCCGCGAGCATCGGTGACCACCCGGGGGTTTCCGGCGATGTCGAGCGTCAGCGAGGTCTCCAGGCCATCGCCGCCCGATTCGTACTCGCTCTCGGTGACGGCCGCCAAGAACTCGCGGGTGCGATAGGCCCGGCCCTGCACGTCCATCTTCACAACGGTGGGGGTGCCGACGTGGGCGGAGGCGCGGGCAATCAGGGCTGCGTCGGCGTCGGTCGCCTCGTCCGAGCAGTCGTTTTCATCCCAGGTGACCGAGCCCCATGGCGACAACGCCACCTTGCGCAGGGTGCCGTTCGGGAGGTCGACCCGCGTCGGCCGGCCGACCGGGTCGTAGGTGATCACGGGCGTGACCCCTTCAAAACCCTCCTCCGCCTCGAACGCAGAGGAGTCCGCGAAGAAGGGCTCGTATTGCTTGACGGGCAGGCCCTTGTTGTTGAGGACGACGCGGCCAGAGCCCACCCAGCGCTCGACCATGGGCGTCGCCGCGTCGGGCGCGGCGGTCGCCTTCTGCATGACCACGTTGCCGGCCCCGTCGCTGTAGGCGAACGTCTCGATCGCATCGCCGCGCGGGCCTGCGCTCGCGTGCGTTGGCCAAACGGAGGTTTGAACATAGGCCGGCACGACGTTGAGGTGGTAGGCGAACGCCTGCGACGGATCGTCGAGATCGGTCTCCCCGTCGCCGGTGTCCGACGCTCCGGCGAGGGCCGTGACGCGCCCGAGCGCGTCATAGCGGGCAACGGTGACGTTGCGGTTCGGGTCGGTGACGGACGACGGGGCGAGCGCCACGAAGTCGTAAACGGCCTCGACCGTGTTCCCGAGCGGGTCGACGACGGAGTTCGCGAACAGGTAGCTCGCGTGCCACGCGACGGTCGTCGTGCTCCCGAACGGATCCGTGAGCGCGGTCGTAACGTAGAAGTGCAGGTCGTCACGGGTCTGCGTGCCCGAGCGTGCCCAGGTCCCGTCGACATCCCCAAGCGAGGTGAACGCGCCACCCACGAGGGTCGTGTATCCCTGATCGACGACCGCGTGGGTGCTCCCGAGTCCGAGGTCCACAAGCAGGTCGTCCAGCGCGCTGGTTTGGGTCGCGGTGTACGCGAGCTGGTACACCTGCCACGGAAGCGCGCGGGACCCCATCGTGCCCGCGTCGGCCTCCGCGCCGCCGTCGTCGTAGGTGGTGAGCTTGTCGCTCAGCTTGCGCAGCCAGGCGGCCCCGGACGGTGTCGCGTCGAACGCCAGCATCTCGGTGGTCGCCGCTCCCCCGGTGATCTCGGCGACGTCCAGCCAGTCCTCGAGGGCCCCTTCCGCACCACTGGCGCCAAAAGTGGCGCTCGGCGACACGAGGCGCCTGAAGAACGTCTCCCCCGCGGTGCCCAGCGTGTAGGTGAGTCCAGGGTCAGGCGTGAATTGCCATGTCCGCGATCGGACCGGCACGCCGATGTGCCAGTGGTCTGCGGCCGCGTCGAACGTCGAGTCGTCGTGGAGCACCTCGGTGCGGGCCACGAGAACGCCCCCCGTCGCCTGCTCCGCGTCGAGGTCGGTGCCGCGGCGCGGGTAGAGCACCGTCATTGCCCGGGTCACGACTCCGTAGGCGTCCGCTGCGAGCGTCCGCTCTTGAACCACGCGCGGGTCGGCAGCGTTCCGCTCGTAGTGGTAGGTGAGGGTCTGCAGGGGCGTGACGAGGAAGGCGCCGTGGTGCTCGTCGTCCGCGCGCTGGAGGCGAGACGCCGTGTACGCCGACTCAGTCACGACGTACGGCACGCCTTCTTCAGCGCTCCCGTCTTCGGCGTAGACCTCCTGCCGCAACAGGCGTCCCTTCAAGGCGCGCGCCGCCTCGCGACGCTCCCGAGGTCGCAGCGGGGCGGGGTCGCTGTCCGCCCGCGTGCTCACGCAGGCCGTGCGCGCGAAGGCGCTGGTGTCTCCCGAAAAGTACTCCTCCGCGAACGCCGCCTCGAAGGCCCCCATTGACCGCCAGGCCCCAGTGTGGAACCAACTCACCGTCCGAACCGGGGGGAGGTCGGTGGCCACCCCCGCGAGCGGAACGGTGTCGGTGTCCCACTGCTCGACCTTTCCGAAGCCCCGGAACTCGCGCTCGGCCGCGTCGAAGTAGCCGTGGTGGTAGGCGTACCGGGTGGTGCCGGTCCAGCCGGTCACCGCGTCCTCCACAGCGACCTGGACCAGGACCTGAACGGGGAACGGGAGCCGCGTGGCCCAGGGGCGGCCGCTCTCGCGGTCCTCCACCATGAACTGGGTGGATGGCGCGTAGGTGAGCGTGGTGGTGCGGCCGAGGTTGTTCTTGATCGTCCGCAGCAGATACGGCTTCCCGTCCGCCATGAGGTGGACGTAGCGGAGGGGGGCCCACCCGTCGCGGGCGAGCGGGGAGGACCACACCAGGCACGCCGTGCCGTCCCCCAAGAGGTCGGCAACCTGGATCGCGGCCGTGTTTTCGAGCCCGGGAAACTGCGGTAGTGTGGTGGGGGTCGCGGAGTAGCGGTTTCCCGACTCGTTCTGCCAGATCCGAACGGAGGTTGGACCCAGGTAGATGAGGTCCGCGGGGCCGCTTCCATCGACATCGGCGAAGCGAAGGCGCTTGGGGTCGAACCGGTCGGGGCTGTCGAACCACGGCGACCGTCCCATGAAAACCTTCCCGCCGAACCGACCGTACCCGCGATTGGGCCAGTAGGACACGTTCCCGTTTCGGACCCGGACCAGGTCGGTGAGGCCATCCCCGGTCATGTCGGCGAGGAAGAGGCTCTCGCTGTCGTTGGAGAACAGAAGCGTCGGCCCGAGGTCCTCATGCCCGGCGCGGGAACGTTGATGGGGGCGCGTCCAGCCTTCCCGTCCCGCCGAAGGGTAAAACGTGATGCAGTCGTCCTCGGTTACGACGATGTCCGGCAGGCCGTCGCCGTCGATGTCGAGGAGCCGGACGTTCGGATCGGTCAGCGGCGTGGTGGGCAGCGACGAGAACGGCTTGAAGGGCTCCCAGCCGTTGTCGTCAGACCGCGCGAAGGATCCAGCGACGCCTGGGAACAGGGTCACCAGCTCCGCGCGGCCGTCCCCGTCGAGGTCCATGAATCGGCAACGCGGATCACCGAGCACCGCGAGCGAGGGGCGGGTCGGGATGATCCGCGCCGGCCCCAGTTCACCGGTACCCAGGTTTCGCTTGTAGAACCACTGGCCTCCCTGTTCCGACAACAGGCCCGTCAGTCCCTCTCCATCAAGGTCGATCCATTGCCACCGGGATGCGTCCAATCCCTGCGGCAGGTCCTCCATTCCGTCGACGAACTGGACCGCGGCGTCGATGACGCTCTCGCCGTACCCGAGTTCGAGGGCAGGCATCGCCTCGGTGGACCACACCGAGGTGGCCGGGTCCTGCTGCCAGCCGCGGACCGTGATCGAGGTAAGCGTGCTCGCGACCCCCGATTCGGCGTAGGTCAGCTCCGTCGACCGCACCAGCGTCGGCTCCGCCGCACCGCTGGGGTCACCGAACCGATGGAAGAAGAGCACCCGCCGGCAGAGGCGGTAGCAGCGAATGTCGAAGCGACTCCGGAAGTTCGAATGGATGTCCTCTCGAACCGCCCAGGGCGTACCCGTCGCCGACTCGTCATGGGTCGGCGGCACCAGCGGGCTGTCCGTGGGCTCGCCCGGGTGCTCCCCGTAGTCGAGCACCACCTCGAAGTAGAAGCCGCCTGCGTCGCTTCCCGGGTCGACGTTTCCGTAGAGGACCCGCTTGAGGTACGTGTAGGTCGCGCCGTTGGCGGGCAGCGTCCGCATCCGCTCCGCGAGTTTGACGGGCGCGCCCGCGCGGTCTTCCTGGACGTACGCGTACCGGATGAGGTTGCCGACCTCATCGAGCTCCTCTTCCAGGTACCACGCGAAGACACGCGAGGAGTTCGTTGGGTCCGCGACGCGCGCCGTCGGGTCCTTTCCGTAGATGCGGCGCACGTTCTGCGCCGACCACGTCCGCCAGTGGACGGAGCCCGTGGCGCTCGTCCAGCGTTCGATTCGCGCGAACCCGCCCTCAACCCGGGGGCGATACCGGCGTCTGCGAAAGGTCTCCGAGCCCTCGGTCACGTCGCCGAGCGTCGGCTCGGCCCACGCCGAACCCGTCCACGCCTGAAACGGCACGAGGTCCTCGGCCTCGGAGAGCACGAAGGTGTCGCTGTCGTGGGCGTCCCGGTATTGGGGGAGTCCGCGGTCCGTTCGACGTTGCACCCTCGGGGTCCCGATCGACCAACCCAGGCCGAACGGACCGTTCCCGGACCCGGAGTCGTACGACAGCGCGAGCGCGGGCGTGAAGCCGTTGCGGCCGGGCGACAGCGCGATCGGCACGCTGAACGAGGCCGTTCCGGTCGCGGCGTTCGCCTTGAACGTCTCGCCGATCCCCTTGATGGCCCCCCCGCCCTTGGGCATCTCGACCTTGGGCGCGGAGAGGAACAACTCCTTCGTCTTCGCACGCGCGTCAACCGGACCGGGAGCCGCCTCTGGACGCCCGACGGTGCGCTCCCTCCGGTCGGGGGTGGGTACGCCCGTTCCGCCTGGGGGGCGTGGGGCGGTGGGGACGGGCGGACGCTCGGCCATCGCCTAGTTCACCACCAGGATGAGGAGCAGATCGTCGAGATTCGACACGGGAACTCCGATGTCCACCGTATAGGTGTTGTCGGGAGTCGTCGTCGGGCTCGGCGACGACGAGGGGGGGCGGAACCACGCCGCCGAGGCGCGCCCGACCTGGATGGTCGAAACGGTCCAATTTCCAAGCGTGAAGTCCCCGGGAACGGGCGTCGACGTCGCATCGTCGCTCGCGATCGGGACGGCGAGCACCGCGACGACCGTCCGCTCCGACAACGAGCCCAGCATGTCGTCGCCGACGTCGAGCGAGAGACTGGTGGCGGTTTCGTCCTGCTGCGCTTCGTAGAGCGAATCCGCGTCGTCCCGTTTCGCGCTGAACAGGAAGGTGGCGCCCCCTTGCGGGCCGGTGCCGTCGGGATCGAGGTCGGTGCCGAGAAACGTGGTGTCGTTGTGCCCGATGACGAGAGCCGACAGCGAGGCGAGCGCCGCTTCGCGCTGTGCGGCGAACACCGTTCCCCCGTCGCGGGCGGTGTAGCGCAGGTGGAGGACCACGTCGGAGATGGTGCCCCAATCGAGTTGGCGGAGGACCTGGGCGGTCAATCGGAGGTGCCAGCGCGAGATCGCTCCGCGTCGCTCGAACGGGAGGTAACGGGGGTCTCGGAGGTCGGCCTGGAACAGCCCAGCGTCTTGCACGGCCACGCTGGTGACGATGCTCGGGTAGTCGCTGAACCCGTCGCTCTCCGCCGCGGCGGCGGTGGTGTCACGACGAATCACGCCCCCATGAAGCGTGAGCTGCGCGTTGACGACCGCCTGCTGTCCGGAGACAGCGGCGATGGTGAGCGCAACGCTCTGAATACGACGGAAGTAGTGTCCAGGGTGGTCCAGGTCGAACGCTTCCTCGGCGATGGCGAAGTAGCACTCCCCCTCCGCACGCAGGCGAGCGAGCGCCAAGGGGTCCAACCGCGCGAGCGACACGGGTTTGACGAGTTCGTGCTCCCGGGCGTCCGCATCCAGGTAGGCTGCGTCCATCCGCTCGAGGTCGGCGAGCAGCCGCTCCCCGGCCAAGACGCCCTTCCGAAGACTGTCCCAGTAGACCGAGCCGATGAACGCGTCGGTCCGGCCCGTCTCATGCTGGTACGCCCGCTCCGCCTTCTTCGCGACCTGCAGGGCAAGCTGGAACGACTGGAAGCACAGGGTCGAGAGCTGGCCGCTCATCCAGCCGTACAACTGCGCGTCCGTCCACTTGCTCCGCATCCACTCCAGGGTCTCCAACGTGTAGATCGCCTGCTGCCGCTGATTGGCCAGTTCCCGCTCGGCCACCTCGATCCGGATGTCCGCGCCGGCGATCTGTGCCCCGAGCTGCTGCAACTCAGCCTGAGCCTGCTCGGACTGGAATGTCCACTCCTGCTTGCGCCGCTGAAACTGGGCGACCGTGAGCTGCCACGAGGCCGCCGCCCGGGTCTGCCCCTCCGTTCGCGCATGCGCGTCGGCGCTCGGCGTCATCATCCGTGCGAAGTACGAGCCTCCGAAGGAGATGCTGAAGCTCCCCGGGTATCCGATGGAGAAGTCCGGAATCTTGCCGAGCTCCCCGGCCGAGCGGTACTCCGCGTCGGCGAACAGCGCATACTGAATGGCCGACATCGTCTTGTCCCGGGCGTGTTCCTCCTTGTCGCTCCAGCCCTTCTCCAGCAGTCCGTCGTAGTAGGCCTTCCGGGCCTGCACACTCGCAGCGGTGAGGTTGAGGGCCTCCCTGGCCGCCCTGGCGTCCGCCAGTTGCCTCTCGCGCGTCTCGATCGTGAGGCGGGCGAGCGCGGACTCCTGCTCCGCCCGGAGGACGGCGAGCGCCTCCGCGTCGTGCTTTTCCAGCGCGGAGAGGAGCAGTCCGAGCAGGGAGCGGGCCGAACCGGCGAGCGCCTGCGCTCGCGCGGAGAGCACGCTGAACCGGTAGGTAGGAAGCGAGCCGCCGAGGTCATCGACGGCGGTCCGGATGTCGATCCCGGCCGCGGCGGCACGAACCAGGAGGGCGGGATCGATCGGCGGCTGGAAAAGCGGCAGCGAACGAACCACTCCGGCGATGTTCATGCCATTGCGGAGCTTGAAGAGGCGATCCTCCACGGTGTCCCAGTACGAGAGAAGCTGCGCGTTGAACGGGATGCAGAAGTAGGCGATGTCGCTGACGCTCCCAAGGAGGGTGACCTCAGAAGCTGGGCCAGATGCCTCGGCCCAGGTGTCGCTCAGCGCGTAGTTTTCCAGGACCACCGCTCCGAACGAGTCAAACGTCCCGTCGTCGAGGAGGTCGCCGTAGCTCTTGGCTTCCGGCTTCGCGGTGGGTTCGAGGAGCTCCGGGCGATCACCGAGCAGCTGCTTGGCCAAGACGTAGAGCTGCGTGGCCTCGTTGTTGGCCTCGATGGTATCCTGCGTGAAGAGCTGATCACCCCATGCCAAAAGGTTATCCACGTACCGCATCACCACGGCCTTGGAGTAGACGCCCGGGCGGAGCCGAGCGATCAGGTGCGGGTTGAACGGGTCGTCCTGCCACGCCGCGACGCACGCGTCGAACGCGTTGCGGGTCGGCGACTCGCTCGTGCCGATGAAGGCGAACCAATCGGAGATCGGGGTCCCGGGATCCACGTCGAGCGCCGCGACCTTCCACCACGAGCTCGCGGAGCGCGGATCGAAGATGCAGTGGAACCACCGCAGGGCCTCTTCGTGCCTCCCGGCCCGAAACAGCTCGTTCCCCACGTGGTACGGGAGGTGGAAGAACAGCTCCCAGTTGTACACGGCGTACGGATCGGTCCACGTGAAGGTGATGGTCTCCTGCGCCGGGTACGAGGACACGGCGTCCAGAGGCGCCAGCATCGTCTCGAAGTCGAACTCGGTCGACGCGGTCACCAGCGCCTGGCGAACGAGACTCGACTCGGCACCTGCAGGATCGGGATCCAGAAGCGCGAAGATCCCATCTCGTCGCACCGCCTGCGCGAATGCCTCGACGTGAGGATGGTAGAACGCCGAGAACGCATAGGTGGGAGGGGCGGCTTCCGGGAACGTGAACGAGGAGATGCTTGCTGCCAGCGCGGCGGCCTCCAACTCCGCCTTGATCTCCGCCTCGAGGCTGGGACCGCCACCGAGCAGCCGGAGCGCGGCGCCGAACTCCTCCAATTCGGGCTGGGCGGTGGCGGACGTGTCCTCGCGCGCACCGTCGCTCTCGGACAGGTCGTACACCACGGGGTCCGAAATATTGGGCGTTACCGCCCACGTCCGGGTCCCCACCGAAACGAAGAACGGACGGTCCGAAAGGAACTGGTAGCTCGCCGTGCCGAAGACACAACGGACGGGCCAATCGGGCGCCTCCGCCACGTACAGCGCCGGCACGAAGTCATACCCTGGCGGGCCGTACTGCGCGAAGGCGAACTCCAGTACTGGAAAGTAAAAGGCCTCCTCGAAGTAGGTGCCCGGGACGGTGCTGCCTCCGGCCTTCGGATCTCTGGCGTGGGTGCTCCCGGCGTCCAACACCCCCGTGAGCACGAGGGGGACGACGTAGGTCACCTCGCCGCCCGAGGTGTCGAATTCGGTGACCGCCAGCACGGGCACCCCCGACGCGTCGGCGACGTAGGCCCGCGTGCGGCTGGAGTCCGACACAACGAGTTGATCGGTGCCGGAGTACGCGACTTGCGTTTGCGGCGCACGCCAGTGTCCATCCCGGTACTCCGACCAGGACACCCGCACGGCGTACAGTTGCTCCGGGTCCGTCGTGGACCCGTTGCTCACCGGGTCGAAAAGGAGCCAGCACAGGATCAACCGTCGATTGTGAATGAGGGGCACGAGGTGCTCGCCCGCAACGCCGCACTCCACCTTCTCCCACCCGCGCCAGATGCCGGACTCGTCCCGCCGGGTGTACATGTACGCGGGCGGCGTGCCACGTGTGCGGGCGAACACGTGAAGGCGGTCGATCGCCTGCTCGTGGTCCCCATCTGCGCGGGTGATCGTCTCCACCTGGTTCACATGGGCGAGCACGTCCAGGCGTGCCACCTCGGTGAGGCGGTCCAGGTATTCGAGTGCCGCATCCTCCACGCGCTCCGGCGTGAGGTCCCCCTGCACGAGCTCCTGCTGTAGCTCTCGGAAAAACGGCGTCGTGTCGTCGCGCAACTCCGGCTCGATCCAGTTCTCCGGGAAGAGGAAGACCTTTCGCGCTGCCTCCCACACGCGGTAGGTGCGCATCCACTCCCACTCGCGGCGATCGTCCGCGTTGAATTCGGCGAGCGGAGCGTCCACCCCAGGCGTGGGGTCTCGTTCGAGGCCCAGCGCGATGCGGTGGACGAAGAGCTGGACCGTGCAGGCTGCCTGGACGATCCGACTCGTGAGCATCTCGGGGTTCATACTCACGTCGATCAGGTGGTGCTGGTACAGCCCCTCCGCGTCTTCGATGGCATCGTCGCCGTCCGCGCGCCCCGAGCGCGCCAGGAGAGCAGCCACCAGGGCGTCGCGCTGTGCTTTGCGGAGCTCGTCGCGTACGGGTCGGGCGACGGTGGCCCAGGCGGCCTCCGACCCCGCGCGCGAGCGGGAGGCAAACACGACCCCGCCCGACACATCCGCGGTGAGCGCATCCGCGGCGGCGGCCCAGCCGAGGACTGAAGCGGCGCTCGCCCCGACGCGGCGCACGATGGCGGCCCGCGCCAGGAGTCCCTCCAGTCCCGTGGCGGAGGTGAGCGTGTCTCCGTCGCTGCGCAGCGCAGCGCCGAGGGTGCTGAGGTCCTCTTCGACCCACCCTGTGCGACTCGCGATAGCCTCGGCGACGTTGGAGGCGCCAGCTTCCTCCTCCCCGTCGCGCTCCGCCGCGGCCAGAACGTCGACGAAGTCGGGGACCGTTCCGGGAAGGCCACGCCGCAACCCGAACAGGGTGATGAGGGCGACGAGCGAGTCGAAGGCATGGGCATCCGCCGACGCACCGGCGCGGAGGGTGGTGACCGCCAGCACGTCCGAAAAGGCGGTGGCGTCCCACCCCGAGACCACGGCCTCGGGTTGGAACCACCACCGCCGCTCGCGTTCCATGAGGGATAGACGACCGAGGACCAGCGCGACCTTGGCCAGGAGCGCCGCGAGGGCGAAGTCGTCAGGGAAGGTGATCGCGCTCAAGTCGCCCCACGGATTCAATGCGTCTTCCGCCTCTCCGCCGTCCCGGAACTCCTTCCTGAGGAAGAAGCGAAGCAGATCGCGGCCCCAGTCGTCAGGGAGGTCCAGCTCCGCGGTCCAAGATGCGGTCGCTCCCGCCACACGCACCACCTCCGTCAGCTCGATGTCCTGGGACGCCACGAAGGAGCCGGGAACGCCCGTGTCCACGACCGTGTACGCGGTTCCGGTGGGCAACGAGAGCACCGTGCCGGCCTCCACCGTGAACGCGCAGGTGGTCGACAGCGTCCCCGCATCCGGGTCGGTGCCCGTCCACGTGGCCCCCTGCGGCACGGTGACCACATGGTCCGGCGAAATCGTGGCGGTCACATCCGAGGTGATCTGGATGAGGACGGCACCGCTGCCAAGGTCCGCGAGGCCCCGAGTCCCCTCTGGGACGACCGCAGCAAGGGCCGCAGCGAGCCGGGCCGACGTGTCCGCTGCGAGCGTGAAGGTGCACCCGGAGGCGCTGGACATCGGGTCCCCGCTTCCCCAGCCGGAGAGGCCGCGTAGGCTCTCCAGGCTCGCACGGTCGAACCCAAACTCTTGCGCGACGATTCGCCCGAGTTCGTCTCGAATCGCCGTCTCCGTCGCGCCTCCATCCAGCGCCGAGTAGATGGCACGGAGTCGATCGCGGATGCGACCAAGGGCCGACTGAACGTAGCCTTCGGTCGGGGCGGCTCGCTCGCTCGCCTCGCCCGACACGACGTAGCGCACCTCGTCGACCGACCAGCCGCCCTCGCGAAGTCGTCGCGCAAGCAGGACCAGCCGTCGACCGTGGTCTGCATCTCCAGCGTAGGGGTCGAGCGTCGACTTCCGGCTGAGCCAGAGCGCGTCGGCGGGGGGAAGGGCGCAGGCACGCCCGATCGACGCCCACCGGTACAGCGTGGTGACGTGGGCGAGGTTGAGGGCGGAGTCTTCTGTCAGCGGCTCCACCGCGTCGCCGGCCAGCCCGGCGAGCAGGTCCGTGAGTTCGCCGTTTGTCAGCCCAAGCGCCCCGGCGAGAAGGTCAAGGTGATCCGCGAGGGTGTCCGAGGAAGCACCCGCCAGCTGACCATCGACCAGCAGCCAGCTCGCGAGGCGGGTATCGTTCGCGGACAGTACGCTCGGGGAAAGGAAGGTCGCCGAATAGTGCGAGGGGGTCGGCGCGTCGCGGGTGGTGCGGTCCTCCCAGGTGTCCAGGGTGGTGGCGCGCCAGGACGCGGCTTCCGTCGGCGTCAAGGTTGCGAGCGCGCTGAGAAGGGCGACGTTGCCGATCTCCGTGACCCAGGTGTCCTGGTTGGCGACCGCGATTTCCGTGGAGCCAGTTGAGGTGAGGACCCGATCGAGGACGAGTGCACTCCAGCCAGTTGCGCGTTGAAGCCGAAGAAACTGGCGAATTCTGGACACGTCGTCGGCCTCCAGGTCCGTGCTGGTGGCCTGGAGCTTCAGGGCGTAGTTCGCGATGTCGCTCACGTCGCCGGAAATCTGCACCTGGATTCGCGGATCACCGGATGACTCGTCGCGTGGGTTCACGTACCGGGCGTGAACCAGATCTTGGATCTCGGGCCACGTGAGTTGCGCAGCGCGCCGAAGGGTGCCGACGGCGCCGACGGAGGTGAGCCAAGCGGCGTCCGAGAGGCTGGTGTCGAGCGGCCAGAACGCCTTTTCCTCGGACACGGTCGTGGACACGGCGGCGATCGCGTCTCGCGAGCTGAACCAGGAGCCCATCGACTCCAAGCACAGTTCCACCTCCTGCGCACTCGGATAGCTGTCCGGTTCGAGCGGGGCGAAGCAGTTGAGGAGCTCTGCCCGCGGTACGCCGAGTTGGAGGAGGAACGCGCGGGCTTCTTGCAGGGGTTGGTGGAACGGTAGGTCGAGGCAGGTCGTGTCGGTGAGCAGGTGGCTGGAGCCGTAGGCCTCGGCGGAGACGTACTGCGGCGTCGCCAGCATCGCGGCCGGCTCGACGACGCTGTCGTGCGCGGCATCGACGGCCACCTCTCCGGAATTGACCACCGCGCTCTCCAGCGCCTCCAAGACCAAGTCGATGTACGGAAGCGTGCGCTCCGCGTTCTCGCAGCTCAGATCGATCGCCCCGATATCCGGCCGGCGTCCTCCACTGCCGAAGCCCTCGCCAACGGTGTGCACCCCAAGGAGCACATCGCGCCAAGTGCGCGGGGTGGCCTCCTGGGTGTCTCGCTCGGCCAGCCACTGCAGCAGATCCGCGAGGTAGGCGCCGGGGCCGAGCACAGAGCGGCAGTGCCCGCAGGCGCCATCGCTCAAGGGTCCGAACACGTCAGAGAAGGTTGGAGTCGGCATGTGCTCAATCCCGGGGGAGGAAGGCGAGTCCTGGCTGGGCGAAACGAGGGTGGAACTGCAGGTACGCGGTGAGCGCACCTGCGGCCCGACGGGCGGCGCGGGCGTACACGCCGGCCGCCACGGAGGGATCGACCCCGTCTCCGAGGCGGGCGAGGAACCGGATGCGCCCTCCTCGAAGGATGGACTGGGCGCTCTGGAATCCGGCCGCATCGAGCGCGAGCATCACCGCGCCGCGATCCTGCACGGGGGCCACGAAATACAGCCGCTGGAGCGCCGCGGCGCTGCGGCGTTGCGCCTGCGTGCCCGAAAATGCCCCGTCCGTCGCGTTCGAAAGGCTAAGATCGAACGACTCATTCGCGGAGAGGAATTCGCGCCCGACGTGCTCGGTGGGGAGACCTGCGAGGAGGCGATGGCGCGAACACAGGCTCGGGAAGAGCTCCTCGACGTGTTCGCGCATGAGGCGGGCCATCGTTTCGCGCGGGCTCTCGTCGCCCTCTCCGACGAGGCCATAGGGGAGGCTGGCCAATCTCTCCGAAGACGCAATGCTGGCCCACTGCTCGTCGGTGAACGCCGCGAGGGACGTCTCCGGGTCCCCGTCGAGCTCATCCAGGATCGACGCAACCGCCGGGGCGAACATGAGCCCCACGATCCCCAGCGTCACCAAGCGCCGCGCTTGCGCCGCGGTCTCGTCGTTGAATCCCTCCTTGCCATGAAGGGCCGCCCAGAATTCGGCCTCGCTGCCTTCGCGGTCCACCCACTCATCGATGAACGTCGTGACGAGGGTGGCGTCCAATCCGCATCGGAGCACTTCCCCAAGCGTGTCATCCCGGTTCGCATCGAGGTCGGCCTTTCGAGCTGCGAGCAGCGCCGCGGCGAACGTGCTGTGGTCGCCGCTTGTCAGCACACGAACGTGGTTCGCGGCCACCGCCTTGCCGAGCCCGGTCTCCGCGGTGGACGCGGCGCGTCGGAGGAAGGTGCGTGGCGCCGGCGTCCATCCGACGCGCAGAAGCCCGTACACCAGCTCCTCGTCAACGCCGAGGGTTGCTCCCAGGCGATGCGCGGCCGCGAACTGGCCGAGACGCTCGATGTCCCATCCGGTCTTCCCCGCCAGCAGCGCAAGGCCGCGGAGGTCGACTTCCTCCGGCGCTGTGCTCCCGAGCGCCCCAGCGGTGTCCGCCGTGATTCGAGCAAACTCCGACGGCCGACGGAACCGGTCGTCGTCGACGTCAAGGTCGACGCGGTACGGGAGCGACCGGCCGTACTGGGGACGGCTGACCGCCAGGACCTCGCTCGGGAAGCCCGGTTCTCCGGGGAGTTCCAGGCGCACGATGAAATCCGCGTCCGTGTTTACGGGAACCAGCTGGTACCAACCGTTCTCGTCGATTTCCGACGTGATATCTGCGTCGGTCTCGCCACTGACATCGATGCCCAGCCACCGGACGCGTGCGCCCGAGACATCGGTCACCCGCGTCCCGTCCTCGTGGCGGACCCGGCCGAACACCCGCATCTCGCCACCCGTCGGCGCGGCGGGCGCGGACTCACTCGGCTCCGCGCAACTCGTCGGCAGGGTGGCGCAGACACGGACCGGTCCGGGATGAACCCGGCTTGGCCAGCGGGTCACCCCGTGGGTTTCCAGTCGGCTCCCGCTCCGCGGATCGACAACGCGAAGGGCGAGCCACCGAAACCCACCGGTGTCCATTTCTCCCAGGTCGAGCACGAACCGGCCGTCGCCGTCGGTGCGCCCCGCAGCCAACTGGCGGCTACGCGCGGAGGCGACCCCCATCAAGTGGACGTCGAGGCCGGGTAGCGGGGTCGGCGTTTCCGCGCCCTCCTCCATGACGGAGCCCCGGATGTAGCGTTTGGCGTCCATCCTCACTGTCCTCCCCGGCGGGGGCGGTTCGGGCTCGGGGAGTCGAGCCGAGGATTGGCGAGCACGCAGCGGTTGAGGCGCACGTGCCCGCTGGCTCGTCGGGTGTGGAGGGCCCGAGCTCCCGACGTCGGGTTGGCAGGGAGGCACCGGGGGTTGGGGCGTTCAGCGAACACGGCGCACCATCGGGTTGAGATGTTGAAGGGATTGCGTGTGGCTACAGCGCGGAGCCGCCGCCACGAGGCATGGCGAAGGCACGAAGCCGAAACGCGGCAATGTCGACCCCGGACACGGTGGAGCCCGTGGTGTTCCGGGTGCGGAAGATGACCTTCCGCACGGCCCGGCCGTTGTTGCTCGCCGCCGAGCTGACGTTGGACATCAGGACCGCGGAGAGGTTGTTGGCGTCGAAGTCCGCGTTGGCTGACGTACTCGAGTTTGAGGTGACGACGGTGGAGGCGTCGTCGAACTCGAATACCACGTCGTTGACGAGCGAGGCGTTCACGGTGGGGGGCAAGCGGATCGCCGTTGGCTGGATGTGCCCGTCCGCGCCGATGTCGTAGGTGGCGTGGACCTTGACTTCGTTCGCGGACCAGCTCGCCGAGCCGGGATCGATGTCCTTGGCGAGGAGCCCCGTGTAGGCCGCGATGCTCACCGTGCGGTTGGCGCTGAGGTCGCCGCCGCCCGTGAGACCGCCGGAGGTGGACACGGTGCGGGTCGTCGCCACCGCGCCGATCGACGCCGGGCTGATGGCGTCGCTCCCGGCGCTGGCGTGCGTCGAGGCGTGCGTGGCCGGCGGCTGGACGACCTTGCCGGAGCCGTCGAGGGCTGCGTACCCGCCGTTCACGCCCTTGTTGCCCTGGCGCTCCACGAGCTGCGTGGCGGGAGTTCCCTGGTTGTCCCGGAACTTGAGGTCGGGGCCGTTGACCCAAACTTCCCCCGTGGACGGGGAGCCGGGGTCGCTACCGGTGCGTACGAGCCGCACCGGGCGCGAGACGATCCCGCTCCCGTCGAGCGACGGGTACCCGCCGTTCTGGTCGCGGTTCGCCAGGCTCTCCACCGTCTGGGTGGTGGGCGAACCCTGGTTGTCTCGGAACTTCAGCAGGCCGCCGTTGATCCAGACCTCCCCGACCGCGGGCGTCGACGGGTCGGTCGCCGCCCGGATGACGCGGATCGGGCGGAGGACGTGCCCGTTGCTGTCCAGCGCCGCGTAGCCGCCGTTCTGGTCGCGATTGCTCTGCCGCTCCGCGAACTGGGTGGTGGGCGTTCCCTGGTTGTCCCTGAACTTCAGCTCGGTCGCGTTGACCCAGAGCTCTCCGGGAACCGGCGAGGACGGGTCGCTCCCGGCGCTCACCCGACGGGCGGCCTCCTGCAAGAGCCCGCTGGCGTCGAGGCTGGCGTAGCCATCCGGCTCCCCGAGCTCCGAGGCGAGCTGGTACTGCGG
Source organism: uncultured Pseudomonadota bacterium (assembly GCA_903921785.1). Classification (GTDB taxonomy): domain Bacteria; phylum Myxococcota_A; class UBA796; order UBA796; family SXON01; genus SXON01. Next base: position 5,318 of record CAIXRH010000143.1, on the reverse strand, counting down.
GTGCGCCGCGTCGTCGTCGAGGTTGAGGAGCGCGCCGTGATCGATGCTGGCGCCGAGCGACACCCAGGCAGTGCCGTTGTACGTGTAATCGACCCCTTCGTCGTCCACGTGCACCGTGTACCCGTCGTTCGGTGCGATGAACGTCCACCCCGCGGCGCTCTTCTCGGCGATCTCGTCGGCGTGACCGGTCCACGAACCGGAGAGGCCGCCCGCGAGGAGCAGCCATCGGTCCCCGACCGAAGGACTCAACGTCGTCGGATCGGACACGCTGGCCGAGGCCACCGACCGCTGCCAGTCGAGGCCGTTGAGCATTGCGGTGAGCTGGCCGTAGGTCGCGGCGTCGCCGCTCGCGGCGCCCGAGGGAAGGCCGGTGAGCGCCTGACCGCCCATGTTCAGGGCGCCGGTCATCGTGCCGCCCGCACGGGCCAGCACGGGCTGACCGACGAGGCTCGTGCCGCTTCGCACGAGCGCGTCTCCGTCCGCCACGACGCCGTTGCTGAGCGCCACGTCGCTGCCCCCGTCGGTCACCCGCAGCCCGGTGACCGAGGGTGAATCCGCGGTGCCCGAAAGCTGTCCGGCGAGCTTCACCACTCCGCGCGCGCTGGTCGACGCCCCGGCGACCGAGAGCGTGAAGTCCCCGCCATCTCCACCGTCGTTGGCGGCCAGCGGAGCGGAGACGAGGAGCCGACGCGCCCCCGGAAGGTTGTCAGCGAGGGCGGTGAGCAGGAACCTCGCGGCCTTCGGGGCATACTTCACAAAGCGGTCGGTTCTCATCGGGTGGCCTCCGCTCGGCGAGGCGCGCGGCCCACCGGCCAAGATGTCGCTCTACCTCGACCGACGCGGCGCGCCGCGAGAACCATCGAAGGAGCACGGGGAGGAACGGAACAAGCGGGGACTAGCGTGCTACCTGGGCGTTGGCGTCTCATCGGTGTCCCCCCACGTGCAAGTCGCAAAAAATCCAACCGCTCTGCGCGTTCTGGCTCAGGAAGCGCGCATCAACATACGCGCTGCCCAACGTGGGCTGATCATAACGGTGGGGGCGGCGGGGTTGTCCAGCGGTTTTTTCGAACGATATTTGTCGGGACGGGCTTGCGGTGTCGAAGGCAGTGTGGAGTGACGCTTTGGCCTTGAATATGCTTCGGTCCGGGTTGGAGAGGCGGCACCTGAAGCCCCTGCCCCCACCTCCTCGGAGCAAGGCGAGACCGACGCACCCGGCCCGCACATGCACGGCGGCGCGAGACACGGGCGCGGCGAAAGCGGACGACAGCGGACCTCCTTGCGGAGCGGCGTCGCTCCCTCAAGAGGAAAGGGCCCCAGCCGGTCAAAGGTGTCGCGGACCGCGAAAGATTTTTCCCAGGCCCGGATCTTGCGGCGACGGCATGGCCCAGAACGTTCCTCGCGGGCGGATGATCGGGAAGTCAGGTCGGCGCCCCGCCCCCGCGAGCCGCCCGCCAACGCCGCCCCTCCGACGTGTCGAGACTCATCGCGAGCCCGAGCGCGGTGAGTCCGGCGAGGATATCGGCCACCTCCGCCCGCCCCGCGCCCTTGAACCTCCGCGCGATCCGCTCGGTGTCGACGGCTTCGGGGGCGGCGTCGAGCGCCTCGCGCACCGCGGCGATCCGATCCGACAGCGTGACGGGCCACTTCGACGGCGTTCCCACCGCGGCGGGTCCGGCGGGCCGGGCAGAAAGACCGGGCAACTCAAGCACCTCGCTACTCGCATCGCCCGCGAGCGGGCGCTGGAACTCGGGCCGGAGCCAACGAACCACCCCCCGTGCTTCCTCCGCGGCCCGCTCGGCGTTGAGCGCCACGAGCCGCTCCAAGAGGCCCTCGTCGTCGAGAGCGCGCGGCCAGCCGTAGGCGTCGAGCACGGCCGCGTCGAGGGCGTCGTGCAACTCACGCAGGATGCTCACCAGGCCGAGTTCATGGACGACGTGCTCCTTCTCCGTCAGGGGCTCGCCGGCCCTCAGCTTGGCCACGACATTGTACATCCCCGTCAGGGTGAGCTCCGGGTGGGCCGCCTGCCGGCCCTTTCGGTGGACATTGAGGCGCTCAGCCAGCGCCCTCACCGTTGCGGCATGGGCTTCCGTCGGTGCCGGGAACGGGAAAGGGTCGAAGCACGTGGACTTGTTGTAGATTGGGTCGTTTCCGACTCCCATGCGACCACCCGCAGCGAGCGCCCAGGTCACGTGAACCCGACTGGAGAGCACCCCCAAGGCGAACGCGTCTGAGAGACCAAACGCCCAGAGCTTGTTGTCCGGGAGCACCTCCGCGTCCAGGAACACGAAGAACCGGTGCTTCGCGGTCTCGCCGGTCGCGATGTATCGGGGAAGGCCGGCCAGCGCCGCGCGGAGCTTGGGGCGCTCCCAGCCGAAAGGCCACCATGTCTCCCGGATCGCGGGTCGCTGGTTCTGGTCGCGCTCGGGCTTCACCCGCAGGAGCACGCGCTGGTAGGCCGCCGGGTGCGCGGCCGCGGCCTGCTCCGCCGTCAGGCCGAAGAAGTCGATGACGAACGCGCCGCGTGAGGAGGCCGCGAGGTCTCGCCCGTTGAGGTATGGGCGGATGATGGCCCGCGTCGTGTCCGCCTCCCGGAAGGCGGGGGGCTTCCGATGCGTCGAGGATGAAGCCGGCGCCGTAGAGCTGCACCCCGGGTGAGCACACACCGTCGTTGGCCCGGAGCACTGTGGCGTCACTCACCCGCGCCCCGGCCCGGAGGTCGGCGCCAATCCGCGCGACCCGACGCTCGGCGAGCTGCACGTCCGCGGGATCGTCCCCTTCGACCGTCACGGTCGCGAGCACCGCCGGCTCGCTCGCCTCGCCTCCTGCCGCCTCGCCGACGGTCATCGCGATCCGAACGGCCGCGCCGTCGGTCTCCTGCACCCAGGGGTGGTCAGGCACGGCAAATACGAGCCGCAGGGGCGGCTCCGCGTCGAGGTGCGCGGCCAGGACCCGTCGCTGGAAGACCTGCCCGATGCTGTTGGTGGTGATGAAGCCGAACCGCCTCGCCCCCCGGGCTCGCGTGATCGCCGCCGCCTTCTCGACCCAGTACATGACGTAGTCGGCCTTCTCCGGCACGGTCGGGTACACCGACCAGAGCGCCTCCACGTAGCCGTCCCCTCGGGCCTGACGGATCTTCCACCCCCCGATGAAGGGCGGGTTGCCCACGATGAAGTCCGCCTCTGGCCACGCCACGGGTCGCGGGTTCACGTACCGCATCATCGGCACCGTCTTGGTCTCGTCGGGCACCGCCTTCCCCGTCACCGGGTGGAGCTTCGTCGTCGTCCCGTCCCAGCGCACGACCGGGCGACCCGTTTCGTCGAGCACGGGCTCAAGTCCGTCCCACTCCATCAGGGCGTCCCGGCATTCGATGTTGCCGTACCGCTCCAGCACCGGCTCCCGGGCCGCGGCCCGCCCCGTGATGCGGGCGTTCCACGAGAGGAAGCCGAGCCACAAGACGAGATCGGCGATCTCCCGGGCCCACGGCTTCACCTCGATCCCGAGGAACTGGGCGGGCGTCACGCGCAGGCCGAAGGCCGCCTGCGTGTCCCCAAGCTCCGAGAGCAGGGCCAGCACCTCCGACTCCAGGCGCTTGAACACATCCAGCGCAACATAGAGGAAGTTCCCGGTGCCGCAGGCCGGGTCCAGGACGCGTAGCGTGCAGAGTTGACGGTGGAACTCGCCGACCACATCCCGCGCCGCCGCCACCTGCCCACCGCCAACGAGTTGGCGGGCTTCCACTCGAACGAGGTCCCACTCCGCGCGCAAGGGGTCTTCGATGGTGGGCTTCACGAGCCGCGCCACGTACTCGCGCGGCGTGTAGTGGGCGCCGAGCGAATGGCGCTCCCGGGGGTTGAGCGCGCGCTCCAACAGCGTGCCGAAGATCGCCGGCTCCACATCCGCCCACGAGCACTTGGCGGCCGCGAGGAGCGTCCGGAGTTGGGCCTCGTCGAGCGGGAGGGCCTGCGGGTCCGCGAAGAGCCCGCCGTTGAAGCGCAGGACCCGACCGGCCATGAAGAGGTCGCCGCCGGTGTTCATCGTCCGCCAGAGCGCCTCGGCCTTGCGCGGGAACGACGCGGGATCGCGGCACCACCGCGTCTCCAGCGCCTCGGTGAACAGGTCCTCGCGCAAAAGGCCCACGTCCTCCGCGAACATGGTGAACAAGGACCGCATCAGGAACTTGGCGACCGTCTCGGGCGCGTGCCCGGCCGCTTCCAGCGTCGATGCGAGGCCGGCGAGATGGCCGGCGATCTCGCGGGTCACGCGGGCCTTCTGCCTCGCCGGGTCCAGCGCATGCGGGTTGGTCCAGATGGCGCGGAGCGTGTCGAGGTGCCGAGGGAGGTCGGCGAGGAACAGGCGGGACGACTGGCCGTCCTTGAATGGCCGGTACAGGCCGCTGCCGTCAAAGCTCGCGTACAGGTCGAAGCAGTAGCCGATGTCGACGACGACGAGGAACGGCGGCGGCTTGTCGAGCGTGCGGGCGTAGTTGAGCGCCTGGCCGTAGGCGTCCTGCATCGCGATGGCCCAGGACGGCGTGTTTCGGCGGGCGGTGCCGAGCTTGAGCGCCCCGGCCTCGCTGCCCTGCTTGGCCTCCAGCACGAAGCAGCCGGCCTTGTACAGGTCCATCTTGCCGATGCTGACGACCGAGCCCTCGTGGCGGACCAGGGCATCGGCCTCGAACACGTAGACATCGCGAGCCCGATCCCCGGTGCACGGGGCGGGGTGGGGCACGCCGAGCACATCGGCGAGGTCCTTCACAAAGCTGTCCTTGTTGGCTCGCTCCGAAGCGCCGGAGGAGGACCAGAGGGCGATGAACTCCGAAACCGTCATCGGGCCGATGTAGCGTGCCGCACCGCCGCGCGGAGCGCGCATCGCGCCGTCAGCGGACCTCGCCCGCCCCCGCCGGGCGCGAGCGAGGCGCCCGCGACGAGCCCGACGGCCGATGTCGCGCAACGCGCTCCCCGAGCGGCCGGCCGCGATGTGCTCCCCGGCGATGTCGGCCGATGTCGCCGCGGCTCCGCGCGATGTGGCCGATGACGATGACGAAAGAATCGGCCGATGACGGTCACATCTTCCCGCATCGCCCCCCGATGGATGCGGACGACATCGCCATCCTGCGGGGGCAACATCATCATCGGGCTTGACATCACATCATGCGTTAGTAAGACTAACATCATCCCACCCCTGGAGCCTGATGCCGCCCTCCGACCCCGCGCCCCGCCCCATCGTCGACTCCGCGACCCTCTTCGGCCGCTGCCTCGCGACCGTCCGTGCCGACCTCGGCCTCACCCAGGCCGCGATGGCGCGGCTCCTCCGGGTCT
>CAIXRH010000142.1 GCA_903921785.1 uncultured Pseudomonadota bacterium | reverse complement strand
GCAGCGGCCGAGCTCGCGGGCCCGGCTTCGGCCGCCGCCGGGTTCGCGCCCGCCGCCGTCGTCGTGCTCCCCGACGACGGCGCGCCGAAAACCACCGCCGCGTTGAGCCCGCCGAACGCCGCGTTCACCGACAGCGCGGTGGCGACACGGCCGGGCGCGCGCACCCGCAGCAGCGGCGTCTCCGGGGGCGCTGGCAGCGCCGCCCCGCCCAACGCCGCGATGCACACGGCGGCCTCCACCGCGCCGGCCGCGCCCAGGCAGTGCCCGACCACCGCCTTCACCCCGTGCAGCGGGACGGGCGCACCGCCGAAAACGTGGGTCAGCGCTGCGGCCTCCGCCGCGTCGTTGAGCAGCGTGCCGGTGCCGTGGGCGCTGACGGCGTCCACCGCGTCGGGGGGCAGGCCGGCCTTCGCCAGGGCGGCGCGGGCCGCGGCGGCGAGGCCGGCGCCGGAGGGGTCGGGGGCGGTGAGGTGGTGGGCGTCCTGCGCGGTGGCGGCGCCAAGGAGCCACGCGAGCGGTGGGCCGCTCGTGGCGCCCTCCGGCTCGAGGAGGAAGGCGGCGGCGCCCTCGCCGAGGAGCAGGCCGTCGCGATCGGGAGCAAACGGCCGGGCCCCCCGGGGACCGAGCGCGCCCAGCCCGGCGAACCCCGCGTGGATGTACGTGCCGTGCTTCTCCACCCCGGCGACGACGACCGCGTCGCACCGGCCGGCGCGGAGCCAGGCCGCCCCGATCTCGAAGGCCACCGTGGAGGATGCGCACGCCACCGAGACGGTGGTGACCGGCGCGAGGCGGAGCCGCCGGGCGCACCGGCGGGCGGGCTCCGAGCGCCATGCCCGCTCCTCCTCCGCGGGCGCGCCCTTGCGCATCCACGCGTCAAAGGAGTCCGAGATCGTGCCGGAGGTGGTGCCCACCACCAGGCCCACCCGACGCACCCCCCCGGGGAGCACGGCGGCGACGACCTCGCCGAGGAGGGTGTCCACGTCCGGGGCGTCGGTGAGCGCCGCGATGGGCGTAGGCAGCCCGGGGTTTTCCCGCGCGAGCGGAACCCCGGCCACCAACGCGTCCACCAGTCGCTCCACGCCGAGGCCGGCCGCCGTCCACGCGTGCATCCGAGTCACGGCGACGTTCACGCGAGCTCCGAGAGCGTGCCCACGCGCGTGCCCGACCACCACTCCAGCGCCTTCGGAAGCATCTCCGCCGATAGGTCGTTGCCATCGTGGAGGAGCACGATGTCGCGGGGCCGGGCGGAGCGGAGCCGTCGCTCCAGCCGCTCGGCGGGGATCGCCACGCCGTCCCCGGTGCGGACACTGACCCAGGCCACCTCCAGCCCGGCCAGCGCCGCCGAGCGGTACAGAAGCGGGCTCACGGCGCCGAACGGGGGCCGGAACCACCGGGGCTTCGGGACCCCCAACGCTTCCAGGGCCGAGGCCGACTCCCGCAGCCACCGCGCCCCCTCCCCCGGCAAGACCCACGTGAGCCGCGCGCTGTGGGTGAGCCCGTGCACCCCGATCTCGTGGCCGGCGGCCAGGACCTCCCGCACGAGCGCGGGCTCCCGGGCAGCGCGGTCGGAGAGGAAGAAGAACGTGGCCCGGGCGTTCGCGCGCGCGAGGGCCTCCAGGTAGCGGGGGGTGGTGCGGGGATGGGGGCCGTCATCGATCGTGAGGGCGATGCCCTCGCGAACGTGGCACCGCGCCGCGCCGAACAGTCGGCTCTGCGGTTGGGACGCGCCCACGCTCACCCAGGCCACTCCGCCAGCGCCGAGCAGCAAGGGTACCGCCGGCGGCGCGCCCGAGGCCGCCGCCGCCGCGGCCGCAGCGAACCAGGCGCCGGCGCCGAGCTCCCCGACGGTCATCCCGCGGGCCGACGTGCCTCGATGAAGCTGGCGATCGACTCCACCGACCGCCACGCCTCCTTCGCCCCTTCTCCATCCGGCATCTTCACGCCGAAGCGCTCCTCGATGTGAATGGCCAGCTCCAGCGCGTCCACCGAATCGAGCCCGAGGGCGCCACCGAAGAGGGGCGCGTCGGTGACGATCTCCTCGGGCGTGACGCCCTCGAGCTTCAGCACCTCGACGATGAGCCCCTTCAACTGTTCGCGCAACTCCACAGGCACCTCGACACGTTGCCCGAAGAGCTTATCTCTGTCGGCGCGCGGAGGTCAGGTGAGACAGCGGTGGCAGCGATTCCGGACGTGGCTCCGCCGCGAGCTCAGCGCGCACCTCACCCCGTCCGAAATCTTCTGGGCCTGCTTCCTCGGCGTCTTCATCGGCTGCACCCCGTTCTGGGGCCTCCACGTCGTCACCTGCATCTTCCTCGCCCGGGTTTTGCGGCTGAATCAACCGCTGGTGCTCTTCACGGTGGGCGTCTCCAACCCCGTCTTCGGTCCGCCGCTCCTCGCCTTCGAGGCGGCGTTGGGCAGCTGGCTCCTCGGGCGGGGCTTCGCCTTGCCCCCGCTGAACCTGGAAGAAGGCTGGGAGGCGATCGCCAAGGGCGGTGGGCGGCTCATGATCGAGCTGGTGCTCGGCAGCGCGGTCGTGGGGCCGATCCTCGGCGCCGCGACCGGCTTCGTGGGCGTGTGGTTGGCGCGGGTGTGGCGCCACGAGCGGGCGCATGAGGCGGAGGACACGGTCCCCGCCGATCCCGAGCCCGGCTGAGCGGAGCGGTCTGCGGCGGGCGCGCCGACGCCGGTCCTGGCTCGCGACGGTCCTGCCGAGGTGGGAGGGGGAACCAATCTTTTTTCCCCTTCGGCCTACTTCTTCGCGAGCTCCGCCTCGACCTTCTGCACCAGCTCGGCGTCCTCGGGCGTCGTGGAGCTGCGCCACCGCCCGACCACCGATCCGTCCCGGCCGATGAGGAACTTCTCGAAGTTCCACTTCACGTCCGACGACGCGCCGACCGGGCTTTTGATGAGCCAGTCGTAGAGTTTGGAGCGCCCCGCCCCGTTGACGTCCTGCTTTTCGAGCAGCGGGAACGTGACTCCATAGTTGAGCTTGCAGAAGCTGGCGATCTCCTCGGGCTTCCCCGGCTCCTGGGAGAGGAACTGGTTGCACGGGGCGCCGAGGAGCACGAGCCCCTGGTCCTTGTGCGCTTCGTAGAGCTTCTCCAGGCCCTCATACTGCGGGGTGAAGCCGCACTTGCTGGCGACGTTGACCACCAGGACCACCTTCCCGCGGACGGTCTCAGGGGGCAGCGGGGTGCCATCGAGCTGGATGAGGCCGAGACCGGCGTCCCACGTAGGGTTCGGGGCGGCGGCGGCAGGCGGGGCGAGGGTGCTGCCGGTCGCGAGGGGGCCGACGCACGCGAGGGCCAACGTGAACAGGAGGGTCATCCCCCGAAGCTAAGGCCCGGCCGGGGCCCCACCAAGCGCGGCCATCGCCCGCGCCACGTCGGCTTGGAGGCTGGTACGGCGCGCTACCACCGTGGGCCGGAGGATGAGCCGCGCCACGATCACCCGCACCCCGACGAGGAAGATGCCGCCGACGATCGCGGCGCGGACGAAGTCCATCCCGGCCATGACGCAGACCAACGGCGCCACCACGGGAACCGCGTACCAGGGCCAGCCCACGATCGGCCGCACCTCGATACGCACGGCCGCGCGCCCCTCCGCGTCGACGTTGAGGCCGACGGCCGCCACCAACCCCGGCTCGGAGCGCCAGGCTTCGCCCGGAGCGGTGCGCACCCAGCCCGGGCCGAGGCCGGCGAGGAGCGCGTCCAGCGCGTCGGAGGTGGGGCCCGAGGGCTCGGCGGGGGCGGCGTCAGGAGGCGTCGGTTCGTCCACGACCCGCCGCTATCCTCGCCGCGCGCAAGAAGCCTGTCAGCCCCCTCCCCTGCGGTCGCCCCGCAAGCTAGCCGTACCGCATGTGGTTGTGGTTCGTCCTCGCGTGCGACAGCGGCGCCGCCCAAAGCGTGGTGGATTGGCAGATTCCCCCTGCGGACCTCGGAAATGCCCGAGTCGACGGCACGGGCTTCGCCGCCGACGACGGCGAGGGCCTCGGCGCCGCCTTCCCCGAGGTGATGCCCGGGTGGAACGAGGACACCCCGGCGTGGAGCGTCCCGAGCGCCATCTGGGCGATCGCCATGGACAACCTCGTGGCCGACGAGGGCGCCTGCCCCTACGTGGAGCTGGAGGGGGCCGACCAACATTTCCGCTCCGACTGCCGCTCCCAGGACGGCTACGAGTGGAGCGGCACGGTCACCCAGCAGGAGTGGACCGAGGGAGACCTGAGCTTCACCCGCTACGACTTCGACGTGGACGTCGTCGCCGACGTGGACTCGCCGCGCTTCACCTCGCTCGCGCTCCATGGGGGCCTCCAGCGCGCCAGCGATGGCGACAAGCTCGAGCACGTGGACGTGAACCTCGCCGCCGAGCTCCTCGGCTACTACGAAGCGCGGGGCGTCCCCGACGACGTCCACGTGCCGACGCGGGCCGACTGGAACGTCTCGGGCTCCGTGGAGCGCGACGGCGAAGCCTTCGGGATCGACCTCGCCGCCGACGTCGGCGGAACCAAGGGCTTCCTCCTTCGGTCCGCCGAGCTCAGCGCCGCGGCGAGCTGCCCCGTGGAGCCCTCCGGCACGGCCGACATGGGCTCCGGGGTGACGGCCACGTTCGAAGGCGCCGACGGCTGCGACGCCTGCGCCACGATCACGGATGGCGGCGACGACGTTGGGGCGTGCGCGCCGAGCTGAGGTCGCCGACCCGTCAATCCGGGCGCCGCGTCCCCGCCGGGCGAGCGGAGGTCGCCGCTCAGCCCCACTGGTAGGCGGAGAGCTTCACGCCCATCATCGTGCCCGTCCAGGTGACGCGACCTACGTCGTTCCCCGCAGCGCCGGCGATCACCATCATCGGGAGGAGGTGTTCCTCACGCGGGTGGGTGAGCCGGGCGCCGGGCGCGCTCGCCCACGCGGTGAGCTGCGCGTCGCGGATGGGCGCCAGGGCGGTGCCGGCGGCCTGGAGCCACGCGTCGAACGCCTCGGAGATCAGCTTCGCCTGAGGGTTCCCGAAGCCGCGCATGTTGTGGAAGCTCATGCCGCTGCCGACGATGAACACGCCTTCGTCGCGGAGCGGCGCCAGGGCGCGGCCGATGGCGAGGTGCACCGCGGGGTCGAGCCCGCGCTGGAGCGAGAGCTGCACCACCGGCACCTCCGCGTTGGGCCACGCCAGCTTCAACGGGACGAAGGTGCCGTGGTCGAAGCCGCGCTGCCCGTCTTCCCCGGAGGCGATGCCGGCGCCGGCCAGCAGCGCCCGCACGCGCGTGGCCAGCTCGGGGCTCCCTGGGGCGGGCCAGGTGAGGCGGTAGGACTCGGCGGGGAAGCCGTAATAGTCGAAGAGCAGCGGGGGCGCGGCGCCCGTCTGTACCGTGGGCTTCGCCTCTTCCCAATGCGCGGAGATCACCAGGAGCGCCTTGGGGGCCTCGGGGAGCACCGCGGGGAGCGCGCGGAGGAAGTCGGCCAACGCGGTGAGCTCGCGGCGATCGAGGCCCATCTCCACGAACGGCCACGGGCCGCCGCCATGAGGGATGAACGCGGTGGGCATACGCACGGTCGACGACATCCGGACCTCCACGCCCGGTGCAGTCCGGACGCGGCCTCAAGGTACGCGCGTCCGGCCGTCACGCAAGCCGCAACGATGACACGATGCTGATGCGCGGGGCGCAGCAATCGCGCCGACGCGGACGGCCTCGGTTTTGCGCTGACCTCCCGGCCCTCCTCAACCGTCGCGAGCCAGGACAACTGTCGGCGGTCGAGGTGCCGCCGGCGAGGACCAGCCGAGGCGGGCGGTCCAGGTCGCCGTCCGGGCTCAACGGCGGGCGCTCACCTCGACCACCAGCCCGCTGTGGTCGCTCAGGCGCACGCCGTCCTGGGTACCTTCCCACGCTTCGGCGACCCGGGTCGTCCATCCCGCCGGGACGAGGACGTGGTCGATCGGCGGGTGCTCCAGCTTCCCCGGCGGCACCTGGTCGGTGCTCGTCGCGCAGCGCATCTGCAGCTCCGCGAGCCCCGCGGAGAGCGCAGCCCTGCAGCGTTTGGTGCCGTAGTAGGGCGCGCCGCCGAGGTCCATGTTGAGGTCGCCGGCCACGACGAGCGGCACGCCGTGCGCTTCGCGGAGCCGCCGCCACTCGGCGAGCTGCAACGGGAGCACCCGGTCCATCTCCGTCCAGCCGCGTGCGGGTGCGGCAGGGTCCGGTCCCGGGTCGGTGCCCCAGGGCAGCACCGTGCCGAAGACGAGGAGATCGCCGCCCGGCGCCTGGATCCGCGCCGCCACGGTGCGCTGCGTGTCGTCGGTCGTCACGGCGACCATCGGCCACCGGGACCAGATCGTCGTCCACCGCGCGCCGGGTCGCCCGGTCGACCGCTGTTCGCACGTGGAGGCCGCAGCGTACGGTGAGGCGAGGCTGAGCGCGTCGTGCGTCTCGGTGAGCACCCACACGTCCGCGTCGGCCTGCATGAGCCGGGCGAGTCGCGCCGGGTTCTTCGCGACCGTAGCGTACTCGACGTTCCAGGTGCCGATTCGGAGAGGCGTGGTCATTGGACCAGCGCCGTAACCCGCTCCGCCAGCCCGTCGTCCGCGAGCGGGTCCGCCCCCCTCCGCAGCGTCGCCCGCAGGTGCGCCCCGGCCGCGCGCGCCACCTCGCCGACCTCACCGAGCAGGAGCGCGCTCTGCACCTCGACGCGCAGCTCCTCCACCACGTCGCGGACGTGCCAGCGGGCCTCCGCCTCCGGCTTCGCGACGACGGCCCGCCACCGCGCTTCCACCGCCGCGAACTCGCCGTGCGGCAGCGCCGCTCGCAGGAGCGCGAAGAGCGACTCGTGCAGCTTCAGCCGCTGGCTGTCCCGGAGGAGCTGCGCACAGAGCACCCCGTGGCCGCCCTCCCACGCTTCGATGACCAGGCTGTCCCGGAGCAGCCGCGGCAGCACGCTGAACTCCTCGATCGCGCCGTTGCCGCCGAAGATCTCGATCGCGTCGCGCACGCCGGCCGGGCACGCGAGGGCGGTCCAGATCTTGTTGAGGTTCACCAACATCCGCCAGGCGCCGGCTTCGAGGTCGCGGGAGCGGCCGGTGGCGGCGCGGTCGGCCATGTCCGCGATCCAGAAGGTGCTCGCGCGGGCGGCGTGAGCCTCGGTCTGCAGCCGGGCGAGGATCCGTGCGACCAGCGGGAAGTCGGCGATCGGCGTGCCGAACGCGGTGCGGTGCCGCGCGTAGGCGCGAGCCTCCCGCCAGGCGCGCTGGAGCATCCCCGCCGCCACGATCGCGTTGTACACGCGCGACGTGTTCAGCACGATCTCGACCGTCCGCCGGAAGTCGCCGACGCGCCAGCCTTCCGCTCCGCAGAAGTCCACTTCGGCGCTCGCCATGGAGCGGGTGCCGAGCTTCGCCTTCATCCGGCGCACCACGAAGTCGTTCACCGTGCCGTCCGCCTTGGTCCGCGGCACCACGAAGGCCCCGAGACCACCCGTGCCCGCGCCCGCGCCGTCGGGGCGGGCCGTCACCAGGAAGAGCTGCGCGTCGATCACCGAGCAGAACCACTTCTCCCCGCTGATTCGCCAGCGATCGCCGTCGAGCCGCGCGACCACGGCGTTGCTCCCCACGTCGCTCCCCCCCTGCACCTCGGTGAGGAACTGCGACGCGTGGGCGTGGCGATCGTAGTCGGGATCGTACAGCCGCTCCAGCCAGGCGGCCGCCTGCTCGGCGCTCACGCTCCCCGGGGGAACGTCGGCGCCCGCGGCGTCCCGCCCGGCGGCCTGCACGCTCTTGATCATCCCGGCGGTGCACGCGAGGGGGCAGGCGTGGCCCGCCTCGCCGTCCTGACCGAGGAGATAGGCCACGGCCAACGTGTCGAGTTCCTGCCCCGGGGTGGCGTAGCGGCGCATGAGCCCGGTGCGGTACACCCGCCGGCCGATCTCGTGGTAGTCCGGATGGAAGACGATGCGCTCGGTCCGATGCCCGACGTCGTCGTAGCGGCGGAGGTGGGGGAGGTTTTCGTCGCGGTTGGTCTCCTTCGCCCAGGCGTCGATACATCCGGACACCTCGGCGCCGAACGCCGCGAGCCCGGCGCCGTCGCGCCCATAGTGGGCGAGCAGCGTGCGGAGGTGCGGATCGGCCTCCCAGGCAGAGAGGCTCAGCTCGGCGCGCCAGGCGTCGAAGGCGGTGCGGGCGGTGTCGACGGCGTTCATCCCGGCAACGTACCCCGACGGGCGCGACGTCCCCTTCGGACTTCTGCCCCACCCGCGTTAGCCGGGCGCGTGGCCCCTCCCCTCCCCGCCACCTTCTACGCCCGAGACGCCCTGGACGTCGCCGCCGAGCTCCTCGGCGCCCAGGTCACCGCCAACGGCGTCACCCTGCGCATCACGGAGGTCGAGGCATACCGGTTTCCCGGGGATACCGCCAACCACGCACGCATGGGCCGCACCCCCCGCAATGCCCCGATGTGGGGCCCGCCGGGCCACGCTTACGTGTACCTCTGCTACGGCCTCCACCGGATGCTGAACTTCGTCACGGGTCCGGAGGGCCACGCCGCTGCCGTGCTCATCCGCGAAGACGCGCCGGTGCAGCCCGAGAGCCCCTACGGCCTCACCAAGGTGCACGGCGAACAGATGCTCGACTGGATGGTGGCGCGGCGGGGTTGGCGCGCCGTCTCCCTTCGCTACTTCAACCCGGTCGGCGCCCATGCCAGCGGTCAGATCGGGCAGCCGCCGGAGGCCGCCGTCGCCCTCGTGCCCCGGGTGCTCGCCGCCCTCGCCACGCCCGGTGCCCGCGTCAAGATCTTCGGCACCGACTGGCCCACCGCCGACGGCACCTGCCTGCGGGACTACGTACACATCAGCGATCTGAGCCGCGCGCACCTCCTCGCGATGGAGTGCCTGGAGCGCCCGGGGCACCAGGTCTTCAACGTGGGCACCGGCCGGCCGCACAGCGTGCGCGAGGTGATCGCGGCGTGCGACGAGGCCGCCGGCTGGCGCGTGCCGGTCGACGCCGCACCTCGTCGGGAGGGGGACATGGCAGTGGCGGTGGCAGACCCCGCCCGGTTCCACGGGGCGACGGGGTTTGTGGCGACGCGGCAGCTCCACGAGATGGTCGAGTCGGCGTGGCGATGGGCCCGGGCGAACCCCGAAGGGTACGGGGCTAAGGGGTCCCGCGGGTGAACCTCGGCCGCGGAGCCGCCGTTCTGCTGCTGCTCTCCGCGTGCGGGGCGGTAGGGGCTCCGTCCACGGACGCCGCCCTCCCCTCGGTCGTGCTCCGCAGCGACCTCCCCGCCTGGGCCACGGGGCCGGGTTCGCCGCCGCGTTTCGGCTTCTGGGGGCTCAACGGGCACGTCACGCCGGAGGGCTTCGCCGACCTCCGCGCCCGCTTCGGTCTGGGGATCTTCCAGGTCGCCAGCGAAGACCCGGGCTGGACCGTGGGCACGCTCCTGCCGATGGTCCGCGCGGCGGGCCTCCAGGTGACCCTCCGCCTCACCGGCGATCACGAACGGTACACGACTCCCGATGGCGACTTCGATCTCGCGGCCTGGAAGGCCGAGCTCGACCGCTGGGACCCCGCCGCGCTCGCCCTGTTCATCGCCGACGGCACCCTCGCCGGGCACATGCTGCTCGACGACGTCCGCACCTTCCCCGGCCGCGCGCCCGATGCCGCCACCCTCGACGAGCTGGCCCGCTACAGCCAGTCCCGGCTGCCCGGCCTGCTCACCTACGTGCGAGAGCAGGCCACGAAGCTGCCCAAGCCGGCGGATGGTCGCTACCACCACCTGGACGCCCAGGTGAACCAGTACGAAGCCGCCGAAGGGGACGTGGTCGCGTACGCCCGGCGGGAGGCGGCCGCGGCGCACGCCCTCGATCTCGGGGTGATCAACGGGCTGAACATCGCGGACGGCGGCGACGGCTCCGCGGCCCACGCCGGCTGGCGCGCCGACCACTCCCCGATGACCGCCGCCGAGATCACCCGCTACGGCGCCGTGCTCGCCGACGTGCCGAGCTGCGGCATGTTCCTCGCCTGGGAGTACGACGGCGAAGAACGCTGGACCGACGGGAGCATCGGCGCGGACTGGTTCGACGCCCCCGATCGGCAGGCGGCGCTCCGGGCCCTCGCCGACCGCGTGGCCGCCCACCCCCCGATCCAGCTTCGCCGCCCCGATCCGCCGCCTCACTGAGGCCAGGACGGAGCGAAAGACAAGGAGGGATGCACCATCCGGGCACACGCCACCCTCCCGGTCGCTCCCGCTCCCCCGAGGTCCTGGCTCGCGGGGCCACCGCGAACCGCGCGGGACGCGTGCGTGGAGGCGACGGCGCCGCCCGCCGCGCCCACCGACGTTCGTCCTGGCTCGCGAGGGTGGAGGAGGGTCGGGAGGGAAGGACAAGAAAAGGCTGTCGCGAACGACATGAACCTGACGCCCCAAGCCAGTCTGGGCGCGCGCGGATACCTCGGCAAGGTGTCGACCGCCGCCGCCCTCCTCGACCTCCTCGCCGCCTCCGGGCGCCCCTACGCCCTCCTGGATCACCCCGAGGCGGTGAGCGCCGAGGCCGCCGCCGCCGCGCGCGGGACGCCCCTGGAGATCGGCGGCAAGTCGGTGCTGATGTCGGTGGAGAAGCTTGGCTTCGTGGTGCTGGTCGTCGGGAGCGACCGGCGCGTGGAAGGGAAGCTCCTCCGCAAGGCGCTCGGCGTGCAGCGGTACCGTTTCGCCTCCCCGGAGGAGCTGCTCGCGCTCACCGGGCTGCGTCCCGGGGCCGTTCCGGCGTTCGCCCGGCCGCTGTTCGACGCGGAGCTCGTGGTCGGCGAGGACGTGGCCGCGCGCCCGGAGATCGCGTTCGCGGCCGCTTCGTCCACGCGGTCGGTGCGGATGGCGACGGCGGACTGGCTGGCGGTCGCGCGTCCCCGGGTGATCCCCGCCTTCACCGGACCCGCCACCCCATGATCCGCTGCTTCCGCCTCCCCGGCGCCACCCGCGACGACCCCGCCGTCGACGCATGGTTCGCCCCCCGTGATCCCGCCCTCGCCGCGCTCGCCCGCCCGTGGTTCGCCCGCATGCGCGCCTGCGGCGACGACGTCCGCGTGCTGCTGCACGACGGGCAGCCGACCGCCTGCGTCGGCGACGTCGCGTTCGCGTATGTGGCCGCCTTCCGCGCGCACGTGAACGTGGGGTTCTTCGTGGCGGACGAGCTCCCCGACCCCGCGGGGCTCCTGGAAGGCACCGGCCGGTTCATGCGGCACGTGAAGCTGCGCCCCGGTCACCCGGTGGACGAGGCCGCGCTCGGCGCCCTCGTCGAGGCCGCCTACCGGATCTTCCGCGAAGCAGGGGGCTGAACCGCCGCCCGCTCACCAACCGCGGGCCGCCTCCACAAACGCCCGCGCCGCCGCCACCGGGTCCGGCGCCTCCCAGATCGCCCCGAGCACTGCCACCCCGGCCGCGCCCGCCGCCCGACACGCGGCCAGCCGCTCCAGCGACACCCCGCCCAACGCCACGTTTCCCGCCAGGCCCGCCACCCCACGCGCGGGTCGCCCGTGCCGCGGCGCGAAGATGGGCGAGAGGAAGGTGTACGTCGCGCCCGCCGTGCGCGCCGCCGCGGCCTCCTCCGGGTCGTGGCAGCTCACCCCGAGGGGCCCTTCGAACGTGCGGCGGAGGACGGCCACATCCGCGCCGGAAGGCAGGTGCAACGCCTGCGCCACGGCGAGCGCGCCGGGCATCCGCGCGTGGAGGATCACCCGGCCGAGCGGCAACCCCTCCGGCAGCGTCGGCTCGCGCACCAGCACCTCTACGCCCGCGTCGAGGAGGCCGTAGACCCGGGCCACGAGGTCCGGGCCGCCGGCGGTGACCGCGAGGACGCGGAAGCTCACCGCCCGATGATCCCCTCGATCGGGCTCGACGCGGTGGCGTAGAGCTTTCGCCCGATGCGCCCGGCTTCGAACGCCAGCCGGCCGCCCTCGACGCCGTGGCGCATCGCCCCCGCCATCTTCACCGGGTCCTTCGCCCCGGCGACCGCCGTGTTCAGGAGCACGCCCGACACCCCCATCTCCATCGCCAGCGCCACGTCGCTCGCGGTGCCCACGCCGGCGTCCACGATGACCGGCACCTTCGCCTGCTCGAGGATGATCTGGAGGTTCCACGGATTGCGGATGCCGAGGCCGGAGCCGATCGGCGCCGCCAGCGGCATGACCGCGGCGCAGCCGATCTCGGCGAGGCGCTTGCAGGCCACCGGGTCATCCGTGATGTAGGGGAGCACCACGAAGCCCTCGCGCACCAGCACCCGCGCCGCCTCGATCGTGCCCTCCACGTCGGGGAAGAGCGTGTCGGGGTCGCCGATCACCTCGAGCTTGATCCAGTTCGTCCCGAGCAGCTCCCGGGCGAGCTTGGAGGTGAGCACCGCGTCCTCGGCGGTGTAGCAGCCGGCGGTGTTCGGGAGGACGTGGATCTTCTCCCGGTCGATGAAGTCGAGGATGTTCTCCCCGCGCGGCGCGGAGAGGTCGACACGACGGATCGCCAGGGTCACCATCTCGGTGCCGCTGGCGAGGTGACAGTCCCGCATCACCCCGAAGGAGGGGTATTTTCCGGTGCCGAGGACGAGGCGGGAGGAGAAGGTGCGGTCAGCGAGGGTCCACATGCGGGCTCCAGGAGGTCGTCCCGGCGCTCGGCGTGGACCCAGGGAGTGAGGGTCCCGTCGGCGCTGGGGAGGTAGGAAATGGTCGTTCGAATCGGTCGGTTGGCGAACCAATGGGGCGCGGTGGGCACGAAGTCGACATGCACGGCGCCCTCGGCCCAGCGGGTCTTCACGCAGCCTTCGCCGTGGCCGATCTGACCGTCCACGTCCACGACGAAGCGGCTGAACGCCTCGCCCACGAACGGGCGGCGGATGTCGGGGAGGGCCGGGGCGAAGGTGAGGACGGCCAGGGGCGTGTCGCTCCCGGCTTGCACGGCGGTGGCGCGGTCGAGGCCGCCTTCGGCGAAGTGGTAGTCGAGGGAGACGACGGGGCCGGCGCGGGAGGCGGAGCCGCCGGAGACGGTCCAGGCCTCGGTGGCGCGGGTTGGCCAGTCTTCGGCCTTGCAAGGGCGCTCCACCGTGAAGCCGCCGGCGCCGTCGGGGTGCTCGCAGAGGTCCGTCACCGCGACGCCGGCCTGCACCTGGGCGAGCAGGTACGCCTCGGGCACGAGGCCGAGGAGGTTGTGGAGCTTTCGCGGCCCCGCAATGTCCACGACCGCGCGGCCGCCGATGCGGAACAGGTACAGATCGAGCAGCGCGGCCACCGTGCCCCGGCTGTGCCCCATCGTGTTGCCGTTGCGGGGGTTCGACGGGGCGGTGGGCAGCGGCCCGGTGTACGCCACGTCCACGGGCTGGCCCAGCGGGTTCACGTATTGGAACCGGAGGTCCGCCGTGGTCGCCGTGGAGTGGTCGGTCACCGTGAGCGCGCCCGGATGGCGGCGCACGGGCACCTCGGCCACCCAGGAGGCGAGGTCCGGCAGGTCGGTGGTGATGGTCTGCTCGCGGTCCCGCCCCGCGTCCTTCGCCATCCACAGCGTGCGCCCAGGAAGATCGATCCTGGCATATTCGTGCATCACCCAGTCCGGGTGGTCGGAGACCAGGACCACGTCGAGCGCGTAGCGGAGGCCCCAGACCTGCAGGGGCAACACTGGGAAGTCCACCTTTGGGGTTCCGGTGTAGACGATGGGCGCGCCGTTCGACGCGGCGGCCGGCCCCCCTCCGTCGTACTCCAGGCGCTCCTTCTGGCCCATCACCGGCGGGCCGGGCATCACGTCCCGGAGCCCGCAGCCGGTGAGGAGCACGAAGATCGGCGTCAGTACCGCCACGCCGCCTCGACCACCAGGGCCTGGCTCACCGGCACCGCGAGGTCCTGGGGCACCGTGAGCTCCCAGCCCACGCCCGTGATCAGGTCCGAGGGGCCGACCGCCCAGGCGAGGTTCGCGGCCGCACGGGCGCGGTATTCCGCGTCGGGCACGTCCTTCTCCTCGGGGAGGCCGCTGATCGCGGGGTCCCAGGCGAGGCCGCCGACCACGAAGGAGAGCTGCTGCACCACGTCGCCCGAGAACGGCACGTCCGCCGAGAGCGTGGCCATCCCGCCCACGAGGGGCACCTGATCGGCCGCTTCGCCCTGCATCCCGCCGAGGCCCTCCACGAAGAGGTGCACCCGGCGGAGGTTGAGCTCGGCATGGAGCGCCCCGAGGAGGCGCGGCGTGGTGTCCCCCAGCGCGGGGGCCCGGTAGCCCACGCTCAGGCCGAGCTGCCCGGGGGCTTCTTCCCCTTCCCCGCCGAGCGCCAGCTCCACCCGGCCGCGCGCCTCCAACGACCCGAAGTCGACCTGGTCGCCGGGTGTACCGGCCTCCCCGCCATCCGCCCCGTCGGCCAGCTCGGCGGACGCGGTGACGTGCGCGCCGACGTAGCCGCCGCCGAGGCCGAGCGTCGCGTCGGGCTCGAAGCCGGCGGTGCGCTCCAGGTCGGCCGAGGCGCCGGGCACCCAGTAGCGACGCCCTTCTTCGAACCGGTCCATCGCGGCGAACGCGGGCCGGGCCACGCCGATCCGACCGAAGCCGCCCTTGCCGTCGTGCGCGCCCGCGCGCACCCACGCGTCCTCGAGGTGTACGCCTGCGTCGGAGGCGGCGTCGAACCGCAGGTACACCCGGCCGACCACCGGACCGCCGCGCCACTCGGCGCCGCCCGCCAGCCGCCGCAACTCCGGCGCCGGATCGCCCGCGCCATCGCCCAACGGGAAGTCCACGCCGGCCCAGACCTCGCCGAGGCCGTGGAGGCCGTCCTTCGCCGCTTCCTCGGGGGACTCCCTCCCCTCGACGGGCTGGAGCGCCGCCTCGGAGTCGTCGTCCTTGAGGCCGGGGTTCACGCCGCCGCGGGTGTGCGCGCCGACCTGGAACGGGCCGTGCTCCGGGATGGCCTCGGCGGCGGCCTTCTCCGGCGCCGCGGGCATCGGCACCGCGCCCGGGCCGCTCACCGGATCGCGCAGCCAGGCGGCGGCGATCTCCGGCACGTGGGCCGCGGGAACCCACGCGTCGGAGCCGGGCAGGCGCACCTCGTGCGGCGCGCTCTGATCCTTCCGCATGAACGCGCCGATCTGCGTGGCGGTGTATTGCCCCGCCGGGAACGGGCCGCGGTAGTCATAGAGGGTGTCCGCCGCGTAGGCAGCGGGGACGGCGAGGGCGAACAGCGCGGCGATCACGGCCCCCCTCCTACCCCGCCGTCAGGGCCGCTGCGGGTCGAGCGCACGGATCTCAGAGGGGTAGCTCCAGCTCACCGCGCCCGTGCCGCCATACCGACCGTTGATCCGGGCGATGAAGTCGGTGAGCATCTGCTCGGCCGAGATCGCCTCCTCTCCCCCATCGCCATCGGCGTCCCACAGCACGGGGAGGTCCGCCGCGTCGCGGAGGTTGAGCGTGCCGGTGTCGTGGATGTGGAAGTACCAGGTGTTGATCGCGCCCGGCTTGCGGTTCTGCACGGCGCTCCGGAGGAGCTGCCACTGCACCTCGTAGTCGTCGGGGCGGTAGGCCACCTCGCTCGCCACTTCGAAGAAGTCGAGCATGTACAAGCCGGACTGCTGCTGCTCGGCGATCTTCACCGTCGCAGAGTTGTTGCCCGAGAGGTAGAGCAGGTTCGAGGTGGGGCTGTCCTGGTCCCAGGCGTCGATGTCGGCGAGGTGCCACGCCGGGTCCCGGCGGTCCACATGCCACGGCGAAGGGTTCTTGCCGCGCGGGTCGTCGTAGTCGATGACGTTGTAGGCCCAGGTCCCCGCGAACATCGTGAGGTCGAAGCCGGTGAGCCCGATGCTCGGCCGCTCCACCTCCCGATAGAGGCGGATCCAGTCGTAGCTCCACATGCCGTGGCGGTCTCCGCCGACGATGAACGACGCGCCACCGGGGATGTTGCGGTCCGCGATGTCCACCCGGGGGGCGAGGAAGGCGTAGTAGCAGTCGTAGTCGCCCCAGCCGCAGTAGTCGGGGTCGTCGGGGAAGCAGGCCGCGCCGCTGGCGGCCGCGATGTAGTTGGGGTCGTCCGGGGTGCAGAGATCGGGGTTGTAGTCCGCGCCGCCGCTGGTGCAGTTGTAGCAGGGGCGGTTGTGGAGCATCGCACCGAGCTCAAAGCCGTAGTCGGAGAGCTCCTGGTAGATGGCGGTCTCCCCGCACTCCTCCGCCTTCTCGGCGAAGTTGTCGGTGATCGCCATCGCGATGGGCACCCCGAGGGTCGACAAGACGCGGGCGTTGTTGCGCACCAGCGCCAGCTCGGTGGCGAACGAGGCGCTCCCGCCGACGCACGGCTCCGCCATGTTGGCGTCCGACGGCTCTTCGATCGTCGTAAAGAGGAAGATCCGGAGCGGGTCCTCCGTCTGCGCGTCCTCCACCGGCGCCAGGGTGGTCCACGCGACATCGCCACCCGTCGTCGGCGCGTAGAACACGCTCATGTCGCCGGTGGCGCTGGGCTCGGCGAGGGAGAGCCCCTCTCCGGGGACCACGTAGGTCGCGCGGACCTCACCGCCCTGGAGGAGCTCCACGACGTCCCCGGTGGCGGTGGTGGTGAGCGCCCAGGCCACGCCGCGGCCAGGGTCGGCCACGATCGAGTGGGTGTCCCCATCGATGGCGATCAGGCTGGGGAGCGGCGTTCCGTCGGCGCTGAAGGTGACGTGCGCCACGCCGGAGGTGCCGAGCGCGGCCCAGGTGTCCCCCGAAGCGCGGCCCGCCGCGAAGTCTTCGATCGGCGCCGGCGCAGCCCAGCTCGCCGCCTCGTGCATCGACACCTCGTCGAGCGCGACGATGCGCTGCCCCGAGAGGTCCGCGACGTAGATGCGCTCGTCCACCACGAACAGCTTGCCGGGGGCGAAGCCGAGCGGCACCGTCTTCTGCACCTCGGGCGTGTCCCCCGTGGTGAGCTCGGCGAGCGCCATCTGGGGGCCCGAGGTGAGGATCAGCAGGTCGCCGTTGGGGTCGTAGTCGCAGGGGCCGGTCCAGTTCACCGCGGCGGCGATCGGCTCGGGGAACTTGGGGTTCCGAACCGCACGCTCGTAGGTGTACGGGTCGAGCCCCTCCAGGGACACGTCCACCACCTCGACGTTCTCGCCGCCGGCTTTCAGCTGGTAGAGCTCCCCGTGCACCCGGTCGAGGCACATCGAGACGGTGCGGTTCGGGCTCTCGATGCGCCCGCTGGTCCAGGTGATGCCGCCGCGGCAGACCCCATTCTCGTCCACCGTGCCGCCGGCGCAGAAATCCCCGCTGGGCACCACGTAGGTGTCGAGGATGTAGCGGATCATCATCCCGTCGGCGTCGACCGCATAGGTGACGCCGGTGAGCGGGTTGACCACGGAAGCGAGGACGTCCGTCTGCCCGGGGAGGGTGCCGCTGGCGACCTCCTCGAGGCCATAGTGGACGGCGGCGGTGTCGCCGCCGGTGTCGGTGTCCGTGGCCACGGCGGTGTCGTCGGGCGCCGGCGCTCCGTGGCGACAGCTCGCGAGGAGGAGCAGCACGATCATGGCGCGTCGTCCATCGACGCGGTGGCGAGGCCGATCGCGGAGCCGGTCATGCCGGTGCCGGAGTACCACATCCAGAGCTCGTCCCCCACCGGCATGATCGGCGCCGAGAGGACCGAATTACTCTCCCAGGTGCCCGGTTCCTCGGGGGGGAGGAAGACCGGCTCCGGGTTGCGCAGCCAGTGCAAACCGTCGCGGCTCGCGGCCCACCCGATGGTGAACGCCCCGGTGTCCCCCGCCGAATAGGTCATGAAGTACCAGTCGTGCCAGAGGATCACCTCGTTGGCCTTCACCTGGTTGGTCTCCCAGTCGAGGTTCTCCGGATCCCCCTCGAACACCGGGTTCTTGCAGTAGCGCGACCAGGAGAGCCCGTCCGGGGAGTAGGCGTACCCAATCTTGTGGTACCCCGTGGAATACCAGAGCTCCCACCAGCCGGCGGGGTTGTAGATGACCGCGGGGTGCGCCGCCGCCTGACCCGCCCACGACGACTCGTCGTCGTTCCAGCTGAAGACAGGGTTGGTGGCGACGTCCGTGAGGTGCACCGGGTCGGTGCCGGTGGCCAGACCGAGGGTGAGGTTGCCGGTCTCTTCGGCACGGCCGGTGTAGTACATGTACCAGGTGCCGTCGTGTTCGACGATCATCGGGGAGTTCGTGCTGTAGCGGCGCCAGCTCCCCTCGATGCCGTCGCCGGTGAACAGCGGGTTCCGTGGGTCCTTCGTCCACTCCACGCCGTCCGGAGAGGTCGCGGCGCCGACGATGTAGTCGTCCGCGGCGGTGCCGGCGTACCACATGACGTAGCCGGAGTTGGTGCGCGCAACGGACGGCAGGAGCGTCCCGATGGAGTCCCAGGTGCCAGCTTCCCCCGCCGGCAGCACCGGATCGGGAGACGTGCGGGTGAACTCCGGCGTCCACGGCATCTCGGTGACGGGGGTGTCGTCGCGGACGAACCCGTCGACCCAGCCGAATTCGCGGATATCCACGGACGTGCTCGCGCTGGCGCGGAGCTCCCCGTACTCCGCGAGGGCGGTGACGCCGTACTGGCCGACCGGGAGGCCGGCGACGCAGGCGTCGGCCGTGCCGTCCTCGCGGGTCACCAGATCGGCGGCGATCACGGTGTCCCCCATCCACACATCCACGCTCACGCCGCGTTGCGCGAGCCCGCCGCGCGTCGCCGCCACGTGGAAACACGCTTCTTCGCACTCGTCGACGGGCGCCTTGGGGCCGGCGGCGGTCAACGCGATCGGCCCAAGGTCGGCGGTGCCGCTGTCACCCCCGAAGTCGGGCATGGGGAAGTCGTCGTCGGTCGCGCACGCGAAGAAGAACAGGATCACGGCCGCCTCCGTCGCATCGTCACCAAAAGCGCCGCCCCCGCCGCCGCCAGGCCGAACGCGCCCGCCCCGCCGGCATCACACGCACACCGGTGCGTCGCCAGGGGCCCGGTGAGCCCCGAGCCGGTGTCGTCCGGGATCACCACGGGCGGAGCAGAGTCCTCCGCGGTGTCGCCGCCGGTCTCCGCGGTGTCCGTGCCGGTGTCCACGCCGGTGTCGTCGATGCAGTCGGGGTCCTCACTGGCGGGGATCCCGTCGCAGTCCTGATCGGCGACGTCCCGCCCGCAAGCCTCCATCGCGCCCGGGTTCACCTTGTCGTTCTTGTCGTCGCAGTCGCCCTCCTCCACGGTCCACCCGTCGCCGTCGGCGTCGGTGCCGGTGGGGTCGAACCAGATGGGGGAGCTCCAGAGGTGATCGAAGGTGTCGGCGCCGCCGTCTTCGCAGCCGTCGGGCCAGAGCACCGAGGCGTCGAGCTCCACGTCCACGAAGAGGTGTTCGGGCACCTCCAGCGCGGGGATGGTCGCCGTCCACGTGCCCTTCACCCCCGCGACGAGCGGCCAGCTGCCGGCCGGCCCCACCGCCACGACCTCGACGACGTCGGGGAAGGTGCTCGCCGGCATTCGCGCTTCGACCACGAGGTCCTGCCCGGTGGCGAACTCGACCGCCTCGCCCATCCCGCCGAGGACCGTCCCGTCCGTGAGCCGCGCTTCGACCACCAGCGGCACGTGAGGCCCGGTGGAGGCGTAGGTGCGCCGCTCCATGAAGGCGTCGTAGATGGCGGTGCGGTCGAAGCTGGCGGTGCTCGGCTGGAAGACGACGGTGATGCCCGAGCCGTAGGGCTGGTCCTGCACCGTGTCGATGCCGCAGGTCTGCCCCGGGTGGGTGTCGTGGTTGTCGCTCCCCGCGCCGAAGCCGAAGCGGAGGCTGAACCCGGCGGGATCGAGCGCGGTCTGCACGGTGCCGCTCGGCTGGTAGCCGCTCCACGGGATGTCGAACGTGGAGCCGGCGGACATGGAGCTGCCATGCTCGGAGTACACCTCGACGAGCGGCTCGTACGTGGGGTCGAAGCACGCCCAGTCCGTCGCCATCGGCTTCTTCACGCCGGGGTGGTGCGGGAGGAGGAGCGCGGGGCCGAAGCGGGCGGTGAGCCCATCCATGAACGTGGTGAGCGCCGAGCAGTCGGCCACGTCGTTGCTGATCGAGCCGCTCGGCTCGGCGTCCACACGGGTGAGCCCGGTCAGGCTGGCGGAGTCCCCGAAGAAGATCAGGCTGCGGTGGCCCACGTCCGAGCCGTCGGGGAGCTCGACGAAGTCCTCCGCGCCGGGGAGGGTGATGAACTCGTGGGCCGGGTCGTTGAGCGAGTCCACCAGGTGGAAGACCTGGAGGAAGTCGGCCTCGGTGGTGGTGGCCTGCGCCGACGTGACGTGATCCACCGTGGACAAGAAGTCCAGCCCGTTGGCGCGCGCCGTGGTGCCGATGTCGGCCACGTTCCCGCAGGACGCAGGCGCCCCCGTGCTGAAGTTGATGCAGCTGCCGAGGTCGGCGCTGCCGCCATCGCCCGACGCGCCGGTGTGGCTATGGATGTCGCCATAGAAGAACCGGCTGTCCTCGAAGTCGTCTCCCGCACGGGCCACGCTGATGAGGAAGATGAGCATCGGAGTCGGGCCGGACCTTAGCACCGGCCTCGGGCCGCCGCCACGGGCTCGAAAGGCTGGCGTGCACGGCCGGACACGGGTACCGTAGAAACGTGACCCTCCGCGCCTCCCCGCTACTGCTGCTCTTCGGCTGCTACACCGGCCCTTCGACCGGCACGACCGACACGGGCGACACGCAGGTCGTCACCGATCCGGGCCCCGACACCGGCACGGCGTTCATCATGTGGCACGGCAGCCTCAAGTACGACGCCGACGCGGAGTCGCTCACCGCCGAGCGCGGGCTGGGCGCGCGCACCCTGAGCGACAAGCAGTACCTCTGCGACATCTACGCGGAATACACCAGCGTCGGCCCCGGCGCCCACGGCTGCCCGGACTGCGAATATTCCTTCACGGTTCAGCTCACCGGCGGCGATCGCCGCGGCGATGGCTGCCGCGACTTCCTCCGCCCGACCATCTTCTCGTACTACAACTACACCGACTTCTACTTCGGCACGGAGCTCGACGGCTTCGGCTGGAGCCAGGAGTACATCTACACCTACACGACGATCAACTACCTGCTCACCGACGTCGTGTGGGGCCACGTGAACGGCTCCCGCTACAACGGCTGGTTCCTCTACGGGTACAACTTCCCGTCGTCGGCCTCCTACAACGTGGCGGGCGACAAGTACGACGCCACCTTCGAGCGCCCGCTGATGAACCAGACGACGGGCACGTTGGCGTACTACTACTTCTACTACTGAGCGAACCGACCGGCGCCGCGACGAGCCGGGCCCGACGACCGGTCATCCCAGGGACCCCATCCGTTGACCCCGGCGTCCGGCGTGGCTCGGCCGAGGCCCCGGTACGCGATGGTTGACGCGTTCACCCGGGCCGATCCCTGGGCTGAACTGCCGCCGACGGGCGCGTCGCATGCCCCGCCGCGCCGATGGTCGAGGACGACGGCACCGAAGAGCACCCGGAGGGCACGGAGAGAAGGCGGATACCGACCGGCCGTGCGCACCGCTCGCCCGGCGAGGACGCGGCGCCGGGGGGGCGGGGTTCCCGGCGTCGCGAGTTGCGCCGCCATTGCCTCGGCGAACGTGGGGGGTGGCGCTGGGTCCTGCCGCCACGAGCGCCCCGGCCGGTTCGCCCGTGACGTCACACGCCTGGCCCACTTTCGGGCTGGCCCACTTTCGGGCTGGCCCACTTTCGGGCTGGCCCACTTTCGGGCTGGCCCACCTTCGGGCCCGTCACCTCACCCTGAACCGTCGGCGAACAAGGGCAAGGGTTTCACGCGACGCCGGGAATCCCGCTGTTGCCTGCTGCACGGGCTCGCTCCGCGTCGGCGTGGGGTGCCAACGGTCCTCATCAGGCACGGACCGTATGAGCCTCCGCTGCCCTGGTTTCCTCCGCGTTCTCGGTGTCCTCCGTGGTGCGCTGGTCCCGTCTGACCGGCCGCTCCGCTCCCGTGCGGCGCTCCGCCGCCGAGGGCGCCGCGTGCGGCCCGGCCCACCGTACCGAACCTCGTTCGGTCGGGGTCAGTCCCCCGCCCCCATCCCGTACTTCTTCAGCTTGTCGTGCAGGGTGACCCGCGGCACCCCGAGCTGCCGCGCGGCCTCGGCCTGGTTGCCGCCTGCCGCGCGCATCGCCTCCACCAGGAGCC
The DNA here is from genome assembly GCA_903921785.1 of uncultured Pseudomonadota bacterium. Lineage (GTDB taxonomy): Bacteria > Myxococcota_A > UBA796 > UBA796 > SXON01 > SXON01. The sequence continues at coordinate 15,178 of CAIXRH010000142.1, read as the reverse complement.
CGCGCTCGTAGGCGTCCACCCGCTCGCGGAGGCCGAGCGGGGGCGGCCCGCCCGACTCGCCGGGGAACAAGGCCACGTCGAGCTCGCCGTCCACGGACAGCGCCACGAGGCTCTCGACCGTGTTGAGGAGCTCGCGGACGTTGCCGGGCCAGGGGTAGCCGCGCAGGCGGTCGACCAGCTCGGGACCCACGCGGATCGGCCCGGTGCCGAAGCGCTCGGCGAAGCGGGTGAGGAACGCCCGGAAGAGCACGGGCACGTCCTCCGGGCGCTCGCGCAGCGGCGGCACCCGGAGGTTCACCACGTTCAGCCGATAGTAGAGGTCCTCCCGGAACTGCCCCCGGGCGACCATCTCCTTCAGATCGCGGTGGGTGGCCGCGAGGATGCGCACGTCCACCTTCCGCGGCCGCTCCTCCCCGACGGGCCGCACCTCCCCCTCCTGGAGCACCCGGAGGAGCCGCGCCTGGGTGCCCAGGTCGAGCTCGCCGATCTCGTCCAGGAGGAGCGTGCCCCCGTCCGCCTCGCCGAAGAGCCCCGGGCGCGCGCGCACCGCCCCGGTGAACGCCCCGCGGCTGTGGCCGAAGAGCTCCGCCTCGGCGAGCTCCGGCGTGAGCGCGGCGCAGTTGAACTTCACGAACGGGCGGTCCGCCCGGGCCGATGCGGCGACGATCGCCTCCGCCACCCGCTCCTTCCCGGTGCCGCTCTCCCCGGCGATGAGCACCGTGACGTTCCGGGGCGCAACGCGCTGCACCAGCACCGCGAGCTGGCTCATCGAGGGCGACGCGAAGACCATCGTGCGGCCGAGGCTCCGCTCCCCGGCGAGGCGCTCGTTGTCCCGGGTGAGCCGCACGGCCTCGACCGCGCGCTCCACCACCGCCAGCAGCTCCTCCACCTCAAACGGCTTCTTGAAGTAGTCCCAGGCGCCCGCCTTCATCGCCTCGACGGCCGTACGCTCGTTGCCGTGCGCGGTGATGAGGATCACCCGGGGCGGGCGGCCCTCCTTCTGGATGGCACGGAGCAGCGCGAGTCCGTCCATCCCGGGCATGAGGAGGTCGGTGATCACCAGGTCGTAGCGGGTGAGCGCCATGCGGCCGAGCCCCTGTTCGGCGCTCTCCACCGCGTCGACCTCCAGGCCCGCAGACTCCAGGATCTCCCGGACCGTGTACCGGACGCCCGCGTCGTCGTCGACCACCAAGACCCGCGCCTTCACGCCACGCCCCCCGCCGGAAGCGTGAGCGTAGCGCGGCAGCCCCGCGGCGAACGGTTCGTGAGCGTGAGCTCGCCGCCCTGCTGACGGGCGAGCGCTCGCGCCACGGTCAGCCCGAGCCCGCTCCCCGACGGCTTGGTGGTGACCCCGGCCTCGAAGACCCGTGCCCCAAGCCCGGGATCCAGCCCCAGCCCCTCGTCGTCGACCGTGAGGAGGAGGCGGTCCCCGCGCAGCTCCACCGCGACGACCACGGCTGCCCCCGGCGCCGACGCGTCCAGGGCGTTCTGGACGAGGTTGATGAGCACCTCGCGGGTCTTACGCGCGTCCAACCGGGCGGTCCCGCCGCCGGCCACCCCGAGACGCACCCCGGCCGCGCGCGCCATCCCTTCGTGCAGCCCCGCGACGTCGTCGCAGAGCGCGCGCACGTCGACGACCGTCGCCACCACCGGCACGGCCGGGCGCGAGAAGTTGAGGAAGCCGTCGAGGATCCCCTGCATGCGGTCCACCTCGGCCCGGAGCACGCCGAGGCGCTCGGCGGGCTTGCCCTCGGGGAGGTCGCGGGCGAGGAGGCCGCCGAGGCCCTTGATGCTCGCGAGCGGGTTCTTCAGCTCGTGGGCGATGGCCCCGGAGAGCGCGGTGAGCGCTTCGTTCTGGTCGCGGTGGGCGTCGAGGAGGTCCTCGCGCGCCTCGGCGGTGCGGGTGAGCGCGGCGTCGAACAGCCCGCGGATCGTGAGGCCGATCGTGCGGGCGCCGCGGAGGAAGAGCACCAGGAAGCCCGCGCGGAGCAGGGTATGCGCGGTGGAGCTGGGCGCGTGGAGCCACGCCGGGGTGAGCGCCTGGTCCCACCCCGCGAGCTGCACGGCCGTGAGGATGAGCAGGACCGTGAGCTGCGTCCCGCGGAACAGCCGGCCGGCGGGATCGGCGCCGATCATCAGGTTCGCCGCGAGGGTGAAGACCACGAAGATCGGGAGGAGCGGGCTCAGGAGCGCGCCGGTGAGCAAGAAGACGGAGAGGTGCCAGATCGCCATCTCCGCCGCGTTGCGCGCGATGAAGCGGGGATCGAGGCCGCTCAGGCGGAAGCGTCGGTGTTCGATCCACGACACCGCCACCACCACGGTGGCCGCCACGGCCGCGACCAGGCACCGCACCAGCGTGGGATCGAAGAGCGCCAGGACGACGAACCCCAGGACCGGCAAGGGCACCCGCGACCAGCGCACCTCGACGAGCACGCTGAAGAGCCGCGTGAGCTCCGCGCGGAGCGCCTCGCTCCCCTGCAACCTCGGGTTCGTCGACGCCATGTCCACGGAGGCTACCACCTCCCGGTGGCGGCACGGAGGGCGGCGTCGGCCATGCCGAGCCGGGAGCGGGCGTCGATCTCCGACGCGCGGGCGAGATCGAGGCGATCCAGCGCGTCCAGCACCGTGCTCACGTCGTTGACGCCGTTCTCGAAGCCGCGCTGCGCCACCCCGGCCGCCTCCTCGGCGAGCGCCCGCTGCCGGCCGGTCACCTCCACCCGTTCAGCCGCGACGCCGAGGTCGGTCGCTGCGGACCGCACCTGCTGGGAGACCTGGAGCTTTGCGGCTGAGAGCGACGCCTCCGCGTCGGCCACGGCCGCCCGCGCCTTCTGCTCGTTGCCGGCGCGGAGGCCGCCCTGGAGGATCGGCCAGCTCAGGTCCACCGTCGCCTTCCACGCGGTGGTCTCGCCGGTGGTGAACGGCTGGGTGGACGCCATGCCGGTGAAGCTGCCGGACACCGTCGGCGCCGCGCCCAGCTGCACCGCGAGGACCTGCTCGCGGGCGGCTTCGAGCTGCTCGCCCGCGGCGCGCACCTCGCCGCGGGCCTTGAGCGCCTGGGCGACCAGCCCGTCTTCGTCCGCCGTGGCCACGTTCGGCGCGGGCGGGAGGTCCACCGCCACCGGACCGTCCTCCCCGAGGAGCGCGCCGACGCTGAGGCGCGCCTTGGTCAGCGCCGCGCGCGCGGTGAGGAGGTCGCCTTCGCGGCGGGCGAGGTCCGTCTGCGCCTGGAGGAGGCCGAGCCGGGTGCCCGTGCCGGACGCGAGCGCCTTCTCCGCGGTGGACACCAGCTTCTTCGCCCGCTCCACCGACCCTTCCTGCGCCGAGACGAAGCTCTCCGCGCTCGCTTCGCCCCACACCCCCTGGACCGCCGCCCCGTGGAGCGTGTCCCGCGTGGCCTCGGCGTTCGCCGACGCGGCCTTCACCGCGTGCCCCGTCGCCGCGATCGACGCCCAGGTGCTCGGGACCAGCAGCGGCACGCGCACGCTCGCGCTGCCGGTCCAGGCGTCCAGCGGCTGCAGCACCATCGCGTCCGGCGCCTCGGGCACGTCCTTCCCGGCCATCGCCGCGAACTCGCCGAGGGTGTCGAAGAGCTCGGTGAGGTCGAACTTCACCTCTTCGTTGTTGCGCACGTAGCCGCCGCCCACGCTCAAGGTGGGCAGCGTGCCCGCCGTGGTCACCAGCTGCGTGCCCTTGGCCGAAGCGATTCCCGCCTCCGCCCGCGCGATCGAGGGGTTGTGGGCGTCGAGCTCGGCGAGCGCGGCGTCGAGGCTCAGGTGGGCCGGTTCGGCGGCGAAGGCGTGGGCGAGGAGCAGGCAGAGCATACGGACTCCGAGGGGCGACGGCCGTGCAAGGGGCGTACCAGCCGACCCGAGGCCCTTCGGAGGGGTGCCCAAGGGGTGGAGATCGGGCCCGGCCCCGCCCGTCTCGCGGCGGCGGCGGTCGAGGAGCCGCCGGGGCGAGAAGGGGGAGGGCGGGCGGACATCGCCGCGGCGGCCGACTCCACCGGAGCGCCGACGGGGGCTCGAAGCGCGACCGTGCGCTTGCCGAGGGTCGCTCGGAGCGCCGACGGTGGGGATGCGCACCCACAACCTCGCCCCCCGGCACCTCCCCTCCCCCGTCGGCTCCCCGACGCCGATCGTCGGAAAACCGACGCTCCCCACCCCGTGGGCCCCAAAAACAACCTCTCCGGCCCCCCTTGATTCTGGCACGGGCGTTGCTACCTCCCCGCCCCCGGCCTCCGGAGCCTGCCCATGCGTCAAGTCGCCCCCTTCATCGTCCTCGCCTTCGTCCTCGTGGCGCTCCTCGGCGTCCGCCTCTGGTGGCAGAACGCCGAGCTTCACGGTCCTGCCGGCGGCGCCGGCACGGTCGAAGGCACCGAGACGGTGATCTCCTCGCGGATCTCGGCCCGCGTGCTCACCGTGCCGGTGGCGGAAGGAACCAGCGTCGAAGCCGGGACGGTCCTCGCCACGCTCGACTGCTCCGAGCCGGACGCGACGCTCGCCGAGGCGCAGGCCCGGCTCGCCATGGCGCAGTCCCAGGCCGAGGCCGCCGGCCACCAGGCCGACGCGACCAAGCGCTCCGGCGTGGCCACCCGTTCGAGCAGCAAGGCCGCCGAAGCGCAGGCCGCCGCCCTCGCCGCCCAGCGCGACCAGGCGCAGCGCACCGCCACCCGCCTGGAGTCCCTCGGGGAGGACGTGGCCACCGACCGCCGCGAGGCCGCGCGCACCCAGGCCGTGGGCCTCGAGCAGCAGGCCAGCGGGGCCGTCGCCACCAAGGAAGCGAGCGCCGCCCAGGCCGCCGCCGCGCAGGACCAGGGGCTCGCCGCGAGCGCCCAGGCGCAGGCCGCGTCCGACGCGGTGCGCGCCGCCGAAGCCGCCGTGGCCAAGGCGGAGATCCTGGTGAAGGAGTGCACCGTCACCGCCCCGAGCCCCGGCTACGTCGAGACGCTGCCCTGGCACGTCGGCGAGCTGGTCTCCCCCGGGGCGATCCTCGCCCGGCTGGTGGACATCCGCGAGGTCAAGGCCACCTTCTACCTCCCCAACGCCGAGGTCTCCGCGGTGAAGCCTGGCGCGGCCGCCGAGGTCGTCGCCGACGCCTACGAGGGCCAGGTGTTCAAGGGCACCGTCACCACCGTCTCGCTGAAGGCCGAGTTCACCCCCCGCAACATCCAGACCCGCTCCGACCGCGACCGCTTGGTGTACCCGGTGGAGGTCACCGTCCCCAACGCGGACGGGAAGCTCCGCCCCGGGATGCCCGTGCAGGTGACGCTCCCCGGCACGGGGCGCTGAGCCATGCACGCCGTCGTCGCGGACGGGCTGGTGCGGCGCTTCGGCGCCGTGGAGGCGCTGCGCGGCCTCAGCTTCTCCGTGGACGCGGGTGAGATCTACGGGCTGGTGGGCCCCGACGGCGCCGGAAAGACCACGGCGATCCGGGTGCTCACCGGCCTCGTGGACCCCCACGGCGGCACCGCCCGCATCCTCGGGCAGGACCCCGGCGCCGGCGGCGACGTGCGGGAGCAGATGGGGCTCATGCCCCAGCAATACAGCCTCTACGGCGACCTCACCATCGCCGAGAACCTCACCTTCTTCGGGGACCTGTTCTGCATCCCGAAGGACGTCTTCATGGCCCGGCGGGAGCGCCTGCTCGACATCACCCGCCTCGCCCGCTTCACCGACCGCCGCGCCGACTCGCTCTCCGGCGGCATGTACAAGAAGCTCGCCCTCGCCTGCTCGCTCCTGCACCAGCCCAAGGTGCTGATGCTCGACGAGCCCACCAACGGCGTGGATCCGGTGAGCCGTCGGGAGCTCTGGGCGCTGCTCTACGAGTTCATCGGCGACGGGATGGCGATCCTGGTGAGCACCCCGTACATGGACGAAGCCTCCCGCTGCCACCGCGTGGGCCTCATCAGCCAGGGGCGGCTGGTGGCCGAGGGCGCCCCGCGGGACCTCGTGCGCGACTTCGACCACCCGGTCGTGGAGGTGGAAGGCGGCGATCGCCACGCCATCGAGGAGCTGCTCCTCACGATGCCCGCCATCCGCGGCACCCACCCCGTCGGCACCCGCCTGCGGCTGGTCATCGCCCCCGGGGAGCTGGAGTCGGTGCGGGCGCAGCTCACGCCGCTCGGCGCCGTGCTCAACCCCGCGGTCCCCGACTTCGAGGACGTCTTCCTCGCGCGCACCGGGGCCGTCGCATGAGCCCCCCCCACGTCATCGACGTCACCCACCTCAGCCGACACTTCGGCACCTTCAAGGCAGTGGACGACGTGAACTTCCACGTGGAGGCCGGAGAGATCTTCGGCTACCTCGGGGCCAACGGCGCGGGAAAGTCCACGACGATCCGCATGCTGTGCGGGCTGCTCGACCCCACGTCGGGGGACGCCGTGGTGGCCGGGCACCGCATCAGCCAGAGCCCGGAGCTGGTGAAGCGGTCGATCGGGTACATGTCCCAGCGGTTCTCGCTCTACATGGACCTCCCGGTGGAGGAGAACATCGCCTTCTTCGGCGGCGCCTACGGCCTCGCCGGCAAGCCGCTCCGCGACCGCCGCGACGAGCTGTTGAAGCTGGTCGACCTCAAGGCCTTCCTCAAGACCAAGACGTCGGAGCTCCCCGGCGGCATCCGGCAGCGCCTCGCGCTGATGTGCTCGCTCCTGCACCGGCCCAAGATCGTCTTCCTGGACGAGCCCACCGCGGGAGTGGACCCCGCGGTACGCCGGGAGTTCTGGTCGCTCATCCGCTCGCTCTCCCGCGAGGGGGTCACCGTGTTCGTGACCACCCACTACATGGACGAAGCCGAGTATTGCGCCCGTATCGGGCTGATGGCGGACGGGCAGCTCCGCGCGCTGGACACCCCGGCCGGGCTGAAGCGCTCGTGGGTCCCGGGCACGATCCTCTCCTACGCCGGCACCGACCTGACCCCGGCCGTCCCCGCGATCCGGGAGCTCCCGGGCGTGCGCGCGGTGGAGCCGTTCGGCACCGCCTGGCACGTGCGCTTCGACGAAGCCCGGCTCTCCGCCAACCGGGTGGCCGCCGCCTGGTCCGCCGCGGGCGCCACGGTGAGCCAGGTCGAGCCCGCCGAGGCCACCCTCGAAGACGTGTTCCTCGCGGTCGTCGCCCGCCAGCCGGAGCCGACATGAACAAGTTCCGCCGCTTCTTCCTCCGCGTGAAGGCGCTGGCCACCAAGGAGCTGTTCCACATCCAGCGCGACCCGCGCTCGTTGTACCTCGGCCTCGGCATGCCGCTCCTGCTGCTGGTGCTCATGGGCGCCGGCATCAGCTTCGACCTCGACAAGATCCCCCTCGTCGTGGTCGACCGCGACCACAGCGTCGCCTCCCGCGCGCTCATTGAGGCGTTCGTCGCCGACGACACCTTCCGCCTCGCCGGGATGGCCGACGACGAGCCCGCGGCCGAGCGAATGTTCCGCGCCGGCGAAGCGTCGGCCGCGCTCATCATCCCCGACCGCTTCGCCGCCGACCTCGACCGCGGCGAGCGTGTCTCCGTGCAGTTCCTCGTCGACGGGGTGGATGGCAACTCCGCCGGGCAGATCCTCACCAAGGGCGACACCATCGCCATCGGGGCGAACCTCAGCGGCGGCGCGATGACCCGAGCCCCACGCATCGCGGCCCGCACCTGGACCCGCTTCAACCCCTCGGCGAAGTCGGCGCTCTACATCGTGCCCGGCCTCGCCACCTACGTGCTCGCCCTGGGGGCAGTGCTGCTCACCGCGCTCACGGTGGCGCGGGAGTGGGAGCGCGGGTCGATGGAGCAGCTGTTCGCCACCCCGGTGGGGCGCCTGGAGATCGTCATCGGGAAGCTCCTCCCGTACCTCGGCATGGGCATCCTGCAGTTCCTCACCGTGCTCACCGCCGGCGCGTTCGCGTTCGGCCTCCCGCTCCGCGGCGACTTCCTGCTCCTCGCGGTGTGCGCGCTCATCTTCCTGCTCGCGATGCTCGGGCAAGGGCTGCTCATCTCCGTCGTCACCCGAAACCAGATGGTGGCGACGCAGGTCGCGATGATGTCCACGATGTTGCCGGTGATGATGCTCTCGGGCTTCCTCCTGCCCATCGAGAACATGCCGCTGCTCATCCGCGGCCTCTCCTACGTGCTCCCGGCGCGGCACATGGTCACGATCATGCGGGGCATCCTCCTCAAAGACAACGGCATCGTCGAGCTCTGGCCCGACGTGCTCGCGATGACGGCCTTCGCCGTCGCGATGATCGTCGCCTCGACCCGGCGCTTCCAGCGTCGACTGGTGTGAACATGCGCATGCACGCCATCCAGCTCTGGTCGATCATCATCAAGGAGCTCCGTCAGGCGCTCCGCGACCCGCGGATGCGCGGGCAGCTCTTGATCATGCCGATCGTGCAGCTCCTGATCTTCGGGTACGCGGCCGACTTCACGGTGGACCACGTGCCCACCGTGATCGTGGACCAGGACCAGTCCTCCGTGAGCCGCCACCACGTGCAGCGGCTCCTCGCCGACGGCACGCTCGACGACGCCGGCACCGCGGATGAGCCCACCGCCAACGAGATGATCGACGACGGGCGGGCGAACGCCGCGGTCATCATCCCGCCCGGCTTCGCGCGGGACATCGACGGCGGCCGCACCGCGATGGTGCAGGTGGTCCTCGACGGCAGCAACCCCACCCGCTCCGGCATCGTCGGCGGCACGGTGGGGCGGTACTTCGCGATGGCCGGGATGGAGCTCGGGAACCCGATGGGCGGGCAGGCCGTCGGGAAGAAGGGCTCGGTGAGCTTCCAGCCGCGGGTGCTCTACAACCCGCAGATGAAGACCCAGTTCTACATCGTGCCCGGCACCGCCGCGATGCAGCTCCTGATGGCCACGGCGATGCTCGCCGCGATGGGCCTCGCGCGGGAGAAAGAGCTGGGAACCCTTGAGCAGGTGCTCGTGAGCCCGATCCCCACCTGGGTGCTCATGCTCGGCAAGACCCTGCCGTTCGTGCTCATCGGCATGTTCAACGTGCTCACCTCCATGGCCGCGGGCGCGTGGCTCTTCGGGGTGCCGCTGCACGGGGAGCCCACGTTCCTGCTCGCCGCCACGCTCGCCTACCTGATGTCCACCCTCGGGGCGGGGCTGTTCATCTCCACGATGAGCAACTCCCAGCAGCAGGCGTTCATGGGCGCCTTCTTGTTCATGATGCCGGCGATGCTGCTGAGCGGAAACATGACCCCGCTCGCGGCGATGCCCGACTGGCTCCGCCCGTTCACCTACCTCAACCCGCTCCGCTACTACATCCAGGTGCTCCGCGGCTCGCTCCTTCGCGGCGCCGGCTGGGCCGAGATGTGGCCGCAGTTCGTGGCCCTGGCGGGGATGGGGGTGATCATCCTGTGGGTGTCGTCGATGCGGTTCCGGAAGACGTTGGCGTAGGGGGCCGCGGCGTCTCCTCCGCGACCCCCGCCGGGCCGCAGCCCGGGGACTACTTGGCCGCCGCCTCCGCCGTCGTGGCCGGGGAGCCGTTGAGGTCCTTGAAGCACGACTCCACGCGGCCAGGGTTGTCGGGCAGCAGCAGCTCGAGCATCGGGGCCGTCTGGTTGTCGGCGCGGCGGGCCGTGTCGAGGGCGGCGGTCCGCTCGGTGCTCGCGCGCAGCTCGATCACCCGCGCTTCGTCCCGGTGGGCGAGGGCTCCTTCCAGCGTGTCGAGCGCCGCCTGGATCGGGTCGACGGGGGGTGGGGTGCGCCACCCGCAGGGCATCCCCGCGGTCGCGCCGCAGCCCGCTCCCGTCGCCGTCCCCTCCCCCGCCTCGCCATTCTCGCCGACCGTGGCTCCTCGACCGCCGACGGTTCAGCCCGGAACGACCGCGCGCTCGCGCCGCCCGCGGGCACCCCACCTCGATTCGGAAACCCCGTCCGCACCGGTAGCCACGGCCCACCGCCGTCGTTAGCCGCGTCGCCATGAACAAGCTGCTCCCCGCCTTCTTCCTCCTTGTCTCCGGCTGCGACCTCTTCGGCACCGCCTGCCAGACCGACTACGACTGCAACTACGGGGAAATCTGCGACGATTCGCCCCGGGTCTGCGTGAGCGGCTGCCACGCCGACGACAACTGCGACTCCGGTCAGATCTGCAACGACACCCTCTCCGAGTGCCAGACCGGCTGCCGCGAGAACGCCGAGTGTGCGGACGAGCAGTTCTGCGACACCACGCTGCTCACCTGCAAGAACGGCTGCCGGGACAAGGACGGCTGCGACACCGGGCAGGAGTGCATCTCCGGGACCTGTATGTAGGCGGGCGGCTAGTGCCGGGGCTGTACTGATCAGCCTTCGAAGCGGGGGCCGCTCCACACGGAGTCCCCCGAGGCCGCCGCGAGGCGGCGTTTCCCGGGCTCGGGCGGGCCGACCTTGGCGAGCAGCTCCAGGGCGCGCGCTTCTTCCTCGACCGGCACCTCCAGGGTGATGGGCGCGTAGAGGTCGAACGGGACGAGGCCGCGCCAGGCGAGACCGCGCGCGTACCCCCGCAGGCCGGCGGCTTCGAAGAACGCCAGGGCCGCAGCCGCTTCGTAGACCTTGTGCGTCGTCCAGACCGGGACCGTGCAGTCCGCGTGGGCGCGCGCTTCGCGCACCTCCGCCACCAGCGCCCCGACATACGCGAACCAACCGACGACCTGGAACGGCACCGCCGGCTCCACGCCGCCGGACAGCGACACCGCGGGGAGGCCAACCCACAGGCCGAGGCCGACCGCGGCCAGCACCGCGGCGCGCGCTCGGCCCCCCGGGCGAGCCACCGCCTCCTCCGCCGCGATCTCCCCGCTGCGCTCAGACGTGTAGCGGACCGCCGCCGCGACCACCGCCGCTGGACGCCGGAGGATCACGGCGAGCGTCCAGGCGAAGACCACGGTCGCCACGGGGAGCGCGAACGGGCCCAAGGACACCCCGTCCCGCTCCGCGATCAACCCGATGACGCCGAGCGCCAGGGCCACCCCCGCGACGGGTGGGAGCCCCGCGGCGGTCCAGCCGGGGTCGCTGGGGCCGGGGCGAGCCCCGTACGTGAGCCGGTGGCCCGCCCAGAGGGCCAGGGCGGACGTGGCGCCGAGGGGCGCCAGGAGGTCGGGGTGCGCCTCGATGAGGTCCCAGAGCGGCTCGGCCAGGGTCCGGAACCCGAACGCCAAGGCGAGCCACGCCGAACCGGGGCCCACGCCTCGCCGGCCGATGAGCCGGAGGGCCGCGAAGAAGGCCGCCCCGGCCGCCACCGCCGTCGCGGCCACCTGCAGCCGCCAGCCCCAGCCCGGCTCGCTCACCACGGCCACCCCGTCGTCCCCGTACAGCGACTCGTAGGGGATGGCGACCATCACCACCGCCTGGAGGGCGAGGACGGCGAGCGCGCCCAGGTCCAGCCCGATGGCGAGACGGTCGCGGGAAGCGCCCCAGCGCAGACGTGCGAGGGGCGGGATGAGCAGCCCGAACCCCCAGGCGTAGGTGCCGGTGGTGGTGCAGACGGTCCCCAAAAGCGATCCCGTGGTGACCGGCGGGCCCCCGTACGCGACGACGAGGCGAATGGCCCCCACGGCCAGCGCCGCGAGCACCAGGGCCCCGGTGAGCGCGAGCCGACGGCTGAATGGGGGAGGCGCGACCATCGGGTTGCGACGGATGTAACCGGTCGAGGGCCGACGACGACCGCCGCCCGCAGCCGCCGCGCTCCGTGCCCGCCCCCCTCCCGCCCGGATAGCCGCCCCCGATGCGCGTCGTCTTCTTCGGCACCCCCGCCTTCGCCGTCCCCACCCTCCAGGCCCTCGTGGACGCGGGGCACGACGTGCTCGCCGTGGTCGCCCAACCCGACCGCCCGGCGGGGCGCGGACAGCAGCTGGTCTCCCCGCCCACGGTGGAGCTCGCCCGGCGGCTCGGGATCCCGGTCTTCCAGCCGACGAAGCTCAAGTCCGGGGACTTCCCCCCGGCCTTCGCGGCGCTGGCCCCGGAGGTCGCGGTGGTGGTCGCCTACGGGCGCATCCTCCCGCTCGCGCTGCTCCAGACCCCGAAGCGCGGGTGCATCAACGTCCACGCGTCGCTGCTCCCGCGCTGGCGGGGCGCCGCGCCGATCCAGTGGTCCGTCCTCGCGGGCGACGCCGTGACCGGCGTGACCACCATGCAGATGGCCGAGGGCCTCGACACGGGGGACATCCTCCTCCAAGCCACCACGCCCATCGGCCCCGAGGAGACCGCCGGTCAGCTGTTCGAACGCCTCGCCCCGTTCGGTGCGCAGCTCCTCGTGCGCACGCTCGCCGAGCTCGACGGCCTCGTGCCGCAGATCCAGGACGAAGCGGGGGTCACCCACGCCGCGATGCTCGAGAAGGAGATGGGGCGGCTCGACGTCACGAAGCCGGCGGTGGAGCTGCATCGTCGGGTGCGCGGGCTCTCACCGTGGCCGGGGACGACCCTCGCGTGGGGCGACGACGCCCTGAAGGTGCTGGAGGTGCGGGTCGCGGAGGGATCGGCGGCGCCGGGGACGGTGCTCCCGGGCGCGCGGCTCGCGTGCGGCGAAGGCGCGCTGGAGTTGGTGCAGGTGCAGGCGCCCGGCAAACGGGCGGTCAGCGGCGCGGACTTCCTCAACGGGGCGCGGATCAAGGTGGGGGACCGACTGGGGTAGGCGGCCCTACTTCACCGCCGCATGCACCTCAGACACGTTGGTCTGCAGCCCGCCCACCTGGAACGCCCGCACCACGAAGCCGGGGACGTAGCCGCCGGGGTCGTACTCGAGGTGGTGGACGACGTGAATTCCTCCGGAGGGGAGCGCCGCGGCCTGCCAGTAGCCGTCGGTGCGGGTCGGGCGGACATCACCGCTGGTGACGGTGAGCGGCTCGTCCTTGGCGGCGGTCCAACTATAGCGGTCGGCCCCGCCCTCCACCGAGTGCCACATCCACTGGAGCGCCTCACGGTCGGAGATGCCCGACGTACGCTGTAGCTGGTAGACCAACGCGCGGTCGCCCGCCTTGCGCACTTCGGACTTCACGATCACCGTGAACACGTCGGCGTGCTTCGCCCAGTCGCCCATCACCGCCCGGAACTTCTCCAGGCTCGCGTCGGGCCAGTCGCACTCCGCGTGCATCGGCACCACGCCGTCGCTCGCCGCCGGGCCGAGCGAGAGCTCGCACCCGTCGTGGTTGGCGACCGAGACCTTGTACCCGGACGGGGCCGCGAAGGCGGACGAGAGCGCGACGATGAGCATGCTTCCTCCAGAGCGGCCGCCCTAACCCACCGCGACGCGGGGTTGCTTCCCGTCAGCCCGCCTTCGGGGCGGTGCCGGCGAGCAGGTGCGCGGGAATCCGCCGAGGGGTCAGGCCGATCGCATTCGATTTCCGGACGGGATCGCGCACCGCGGGGCCGGTGGTCGCCGCTGGAGCGCACTTCGTGACCCACAATCCAATACGATCGGCCTGACCCCGGGGGCCGGGGGGCGCGAAAGCGCCGCGGAGGCCAAGGAACGCCGAGGGTGACGGGGTCACCCAGGACGATCCTTGGGCTGAGGTGCCGCGGCGGGGTCCGGCACCGGCCGAGAGGGGCAGGGGGGTCAGGCCGATCGCATTCGATTTCCGGACGGGATCGCGCACCGCGGGGCCCGTCGCCGCCGCCGGACCGCCGTTTCTGACGCACAATCCAATACGATCGGCCTGACCCCGGGGGAGGCCGGGGGGCGAGGCGCGCCGGGGCCCCGGCGGGAACGCCCGCCCGTACCGCCATTCTCGCCGACCGGGGCACCTCGACCGCCGACGGGTCCGGGGGGCAGGGCGGTGGAGCGCCTCCAGCCCCTCGACGCCGCTCAGTCGGTGTCCTTCCTTCCGAGCGGGAGCTCCAACGCCACGAAGCCCTCGGGCACGAGCTGCCAGCCGCCGGCGGGGACGCCCGGGGAGAGATCCACCCGCGCGCCGAGGCGGCCGCGCAGGCCTTCGTCGCGGCCGATCACCAGCGCCAACGCCGGTCCGGTGGCGAACGGCGCGTGCAGCTGCTCGTCCTCGGAGCGGCGGGCATCGGGCAGCGCCGCGTCGCCGAGCGGCACGCTCGCGGAGACGGTCCAGTCCACCGCCGGGCGGAAGAGGCCGGTCCCGAGGACCAGGCCCGCCGAAGCGCGCGTCTCGAACCGCCAGTCGAGGCGCTCGGGCCCGTCCCACGCGCTGACGCCCGCGTCGAGCGCGACCTCCGGCCGCGACGCCCCGGCCAGCGCCGGGCGCCACGCCACGCCGAGCATCGCCTCGCCGCCGCCGTGCGGGTCCTGCCCCGGCGACGCCCCTCCTCCCCCCGCCGCCACGACCCGCAGGTCCAGCGGCAACGACGTGCGGCTGGGCACCGTGGCCGCCGGCGCTTCCGCCGCCGCGAGCGCCTCGGCCGGGAGCTCCGTGGGCTCCCTCGGCGTGCTCTCGCGGCCGGGAAGGCGGCGATCGGCGGCCGTCGGCATCGTGGGTCGGGCGTCGAGCGCCTCCACCGGGCCGATCCGCTCCGGCAGCTCCTCGTCGAGCAGCGCCGCGAGCTCCGCGTCGGCCGCGGCGCGCGACGGGTCGACCGCGGACCGCGAAGGGTCTGCCGTGCCGGCCGGGTCGTTCGCCCCCTTGCGCGACGGCGAGGCCGCGCCGTCGCCGGCCCGAGCCACCGCCGCCACGCTGTCCGCCGTCCGGGGCGTAGAAGCCTCCGAAGCGCCATCGGCCACCGCCACGCCCGTCGGACACGAGGCGCCCGGGGCCACCGTCGCCGCGCTCCCGCCCGCCGTGGCGTCGGCCAGGGCGCCGGGCCTTCCGCCCGCCGCCGCCCGTCCGCCGGGCGCCGTGGACGGTGCCTCCACCGCGTCCCCCGACGCGCCGGGAGCGCCTGCACCGCGAACGCCGCCGGCCGAACGAGGCGAGGAAGCGCCACCACGGCCCCCCTCCCCTCCCCCGACGACGCGCGGATTCGCGGACGGGCCATCGTCGCCGCTCGCGGTCCCGCGTTCCGCCACGACGGGCGCCGCCGCAGGCGCGGCTTCGCTCCCGTCGCCCGGGAGCGCGGGCGCCGCCTCCGGCGCGACGACCGGCGTCGGCGCCGGAACCGTCCCCTGCACCACGACCGGCACCGGCAGGGAGATCGGCGCGAGCATCGGGGGGATCAGGCGGTCCGCCGCCACGCCGAGGAGGACGCCGGCGGCGAGGAGGCCGCCGCCGAGGGCGGGCGAGAGCAGCCGCGGCCGCGGGGCCGGCGCGCTGGGCGCG
>CAIXRH010000141.1 GCA_903921785.1 uncultured Pseudomonadota bacterium | reverse complement strand
TAGGCCCGCCGCTAGCGTTCGCTCTGAGCCAGGATCAAACTCTCCAGTTTGGTATCCTGGTCCGCTCCCCGTGGCTAAACGGGGTTCGAACTCAAATCTCTATTTGAACGTACGAAACTGCTACCAATTTTTCAAAGACCGAACCGGGTTTCGAAGTCGCGAGGACTTCTCTTTCCGGAGCCCCGCGCATTTATCTGCGGGGCGGTGCGGCGTCAAGTTTATTTTCGAACTTGTTCCGCGGGGTGCGTCGGAGAAGCTGACCTCGCCGGCGCCCCACCATGTCACACGATCGCCACCGGGCGTCAAGCCCGATCGTGCGATCAGATCGATTCGTCGTCGTCCGCGGCGTCGACGCAGTCGGGATCCGCGGCGTCCACATCCCCGTTCCCGTCATTGTCGGTGCCGTCGTTGCACTGGGTGCTGCCGGTGCCGAGCTCGGAGGAGCCGGTCGTGCAGTCAGGGTCGAGGCTGTCGACCCACCCGTCGCTGTCGTCGTCGAGGCCGTTCTCGCATGGGAGCGCGGTGCTCTCGCTCGCGGACGCGTCCACGCAGTCGGCGTCGTCCACGTCGGTCATCCCGTCGAGGTCGTTGTCCACGCCGTCGTTGCACCCGGTGGTGCCGAGGCCGGCCTCCGAGGTGCCGGTGGTGCAGTCGGGGTCGTCCGCGTCGATCCACCCGTCCAGGTCGTCGTCCGCGCCGTCCAAGCAAGAGGGAATCCCCGCCTCGTCCGAACCCGCGGTGGCGCACTCGGGGTCGTCCATGTCGGTGAGCCCGTCGCCGTCGTCGTCCACACCGTCGTTGCAGCTGGTCGTGCCGTAGCCGGCCTCCTTGGCGCCGGTGAGGCAGTCGGGGTCGGCGCTGTCGACCCAGCCGTCCCCGTCGTTGTCGGAGCCGTCGAGGCACCCGTCCGCCGTGGTCTCGTTGTCCCCGCGCGCGCAGTCGGCGTCAGCGGCGTCTTTGAAGCCGTCGCCGTCGTTGTCGAGCTTGTCGCTGCAGTTGGACTCGTCCTTGTCCGTGGCGGAGTCGCAGAGCTCGTCCTCGCTGTCGATGTCGCCGTCCCCGTCGTTGTCGATGCCGTCGTTGCAGGCGGTGTCGCCCTTCCCGGACTCCTCGATCCCCGGCGCGGCGCAGTCCGGGTCCTTGTCGTCGGTCCAGCCGTCGTCGTCGTTGTCGAGACAATCATGGCAGGCGTCGTCGGTGGGGTTCACCCATTCCGTGAAGCCAAAGTCGCCGGTGACGTACGCCAAGACCACCGGTCCCGCGTCACTCTGGACCGTGTACTCCGTGACCCGCTGAAGCTCGATGAACATGTACCCGTAGTGGGTGGCGCCATCGTTCACGATATCGGCGCCGAGAGCCCCACCACCGGGGAACTTCACAGAGGGGAACTGGTACATCACCGAAGCCGGCACCTCTAGCTGCGCGTGGGTCACGCGCTTGCCGTTGACGTCGGTGGTGTTGAAGGCGTCATTGTCGTCGGGCACGGTGATCGTGGCGCGGATCGGGTTGTTCAACCCACCGAACCACCCCACCGTCATCTCCGTGATGGAGGCTCGCACGTAGGTGTGCACGCCGAGCACCTGGCCGCTGGGGGCCGGGTACTCCACCACCGACGGCGCCCACTCGAAGCGTAGCGCCACGTCGTCGAGCCGCTCGCCGTTGGAGCTGTCATCGAAGCAGTGCTGCATGGTGCCGAACGCACCCCAGGCGTCCTGGGCGCCGGGCATGTCCGTGATGATCTCGTCGTAGCCCTCGGTGTTGTACACGACCATGGGCTCCGGCAGCGTGAGCGCCACGCCCGAGACGCCGACGTTCGACATGCTCAGCTTCACGTCCACCGGCACGGAGTTCCGGTCGTTCGCCTGGAAGAAGTTGGCGTTGATCGGCCAGTCTCCATCATAGACGAAGCCGTCGATCCCGGCGGAATCGGGGCGCGAGCACATCGCGAGGGTGTCCGAAGCGTACCAGCGAGCCGGAGACTCACAGCTGCGGTCCTGCCCAGCTTCCGACTCGTCGGGGAACTGAGCGCCGCCGAAGGTCTGGGCGTCCGGGTAGGCTTCGTCTCCGCCGCCGTAGTGGACGGTCGCGGTCGGGGAGAAGTCGACGCAGTAGCCGTCGGGCACTTCTTTGGACCAGTATTCGTTGGTGAGCGTGACGGAGCCGAGGTCCACGTGGAAGTCGTCGGTGCCGCCGATGTAGGGGCTCTCGCTGGGCCGCTCCACCGCCCACTCCCCCTCGGCTGCGACGTCCGCCGCGCCGGACCAGCCCTGCGTGGGGGCGTGCAGGCGCTCCACCGCGAACTCGATCGCCTCGGCGCTCGCGCTCGTGCCCGAGGCCCCGACATACGCGATGTCCATGCACTGGTCGAAGGTGGCGCCGTAGTCGTCGGACATCCGCCCCGAGCGCCCACCGAGGCAGCTCTCCCAGTAGTTGCTCACGAGCACGTAGCCGACCTGGCCGGTCGTCCCGTCGCCTTCCCCCGACAGGGTGTCGGCGATCGAGTAGTCGTACTCGCCCGTGGCGTAGCCGTCGTAGGTGGCTACGGTCACCGGCACCACGCCCCCGCCGAGGGGGCCCGCGGGCACCTCCACGACGATGGCGCTGTCGGTTGCGGAGACGATCTCGGCGTTGTGATTGCCGAACTGCACCATCAACTTCGCCGGGTCGTCACCGAAGTTCGACCCGTTGATGGTCACGGTGCGCCCGCCGACGTTGCCGCCTTGCTTCGCGGCATCCACGGACGAGACGGTCGGGGGGTCCCACCGCCCCTGGTAGTAGTCCACCGGGGCTTCGGTGAGCGAGCAGGCGCCGAGCGCAAGGAGCAGCGGGATGGAGAGCATCTTCATGGGGCTCACTCCTCGAACCAGAAGCGACCGATGTCGACGGCGCGGGAGGCGACGGCGATCGGGCTGATGACCTTTCGGGCACCATAGTTGTCCATGGCGTCGGGCACTTCGACCTCCGCCTCGGTGGACCGGGCGAAGTAGAACACCGCGCCCTCTCCGCCGTGGCTCTGCGCATACAGCAGCGCGTCGGCCACGATGTCGTTGGTCAGCGCGAACTCTCCGTCGTCCTCCAACCGGCAGGTGACCTCGGACATGTTGTGGAACGGGTCCCCGCGGAGCGAGGGCACCAGCTCGCCAGCAGCCGTGAGGTAGTTGGTGTCGAAGGCGTACTCGGCCCCCGCCTCACAAGCGGTCGGGGCCCGGGTGGCGGTGCCCACTTCTTCGTCGGGCACGGTGTCACCCCGCGCGATGTTCCACTCCTGCTTGGTGGAC
This sequence comes from uncultured Pseudomonadota bacterium, assembly GCA_903921785.1. GTDB lineage: Bacteria > Myxococcota_A > UBA796 > UBA796 > SXON01 > SXON01. The sequence goes on along the minus strand of CAIXRH010000141.1, from coordinate 9,989 downwards.
TTCGCCGTCGGCTCCTCCACGACCTGGCGCATGAAGTTCGGGTCCGCCCGATCCACGGGGCCGAGGAACCGCACGGAGAGGCTCACCACCTCGTCGGGGTCGGTGCCCGGCTCCCACCGGAACAGCACCTGACCGTCCTTGGTGTCCCAGGGGCCGGTGTACATGTTCCCGTTCTGACTGTCGGTGCTCATGGCCGCGACGCACTCGGCCGGGCCCTGCGGATTCTCCACCGCGTCGGCCCCGAAGGCGAGGCACGTGCTCTGGTCACCCGAAGATGTGGTCACGAACCCGTGGGCGTCGTAACGAGGACCGTTCCACTCCATCTGCACCCCGCCGGGGAGCGAGGGCACCTTCATGCTGGTCTCTTCCACGACGCTCGACGGCGCCGGGATCGAGCCGAGAGGCGCGTACTTCGGGACCACTCCGCCGGGGAACTTGTAGGTGACCCGCTCCCCCGAGGGGAACGTCGCACGGCTGAGCAACGTCTGGCTCATGTTCTCCACCCGGGTGTTGTCCCCGGGCACGAGGCCGTACATCGGCGTCGGGTGCCAGAGCTCGACGGCGTTGTAGTACGCGAACGCCCCTTCCGGGTCGCTCAGGTACTGCGCCGGGTTGCGATCCAGCCGGAGCCCGCCCGTGCCGTCTTCCGTCACGAACTCCATGTAGTCGCCCACGTCCACCGTCTTGAAGGAGCCGATCGGGCCGGTCGCTTCGAAGGTGGTGTAGCAGGTGTTCTCCGCCGCGGGCGGCACCGACGTGACCCCCCCCATCGAGTCGGCCGCGGCCAACTTCTCGGTGAAGATGTAGGAGAAGCCGTAGACCGCGGCGTACGGCGGAGCGAAGCCGGACAGCCCCGGGCCCACCTCGTCGAAGGAGCCGAGCTGCATGAGCGCGAGGCTCAAGCCGCCGCCGGCGAAGTTCACCCAGGTGTACTCGACGACGCCGCCGTACGGCGTGGGCGAGGGCCCGATCTCCTCGGGATCGTACCCGACGCCCACGGTCTTCACCGGGACGTCCTTGTAGTCGGGGGCGCAGGCCAGGAGCGCGAAGAAGAGCGTCATGATTACCACCCCGTTCCCAGGCCGACGTAGAACCGGAACCCCGGCGCTTCGACCTCGTTGCTCAGCTCATCGCCGACGGCGCTGTCGGTGGTGTCCGACACGTCGTCGCCGTTGACGTCGTTGTAGCCATGGATCTGGTTGAAGCCGTACGATACCCGGAAGAAGCTGTTCCAGCCGTAATTGTTGAACAGCGTGCTGGTGACCCGCACTTCCGCGCCCGCGTCGTAGAGCAGGTAGTTCCCGTTCTTGTGGGCGATGTCCACGAAGGGGATCTCCCGGCGCACATCGGCGGGGTTGTACGCCACCCGCTCCCCGTAGTCGTTCCGGTAGAACTTTGTGGCGTCGTCGGGCGGAGTGTACGACCAGATGTTTCCGGCCGTGCCCATGATCTGGGCGGTGATGTTGTAGATATACAGCGGGCCGACGTGGGCGTTGAGCTCACGGCGGATCGGGAAGCGGTAGGCGAGGTTCACCATCGCCATCGTCTCGCCCGAGAGGCTCTGGGCCGGGTAGCCGGCGAACAGCGTGTTCGGACGCAGCGTGTTGCTACCCCAGTAGAACGGATGCTGGCCGCCGCCGATGAACTCGTCGTTCCGATCGACGTTCCGGTCGACGAAGCCCGCGTCCACGTCGATCTGGATCGTGTGCTGGTACTTGTTGGCCTCGGTGAGGATGCCGCCCCACGCCGGGACGGGGATGGCCTCGACCCAGCGCAGCTCCACCTTGTTGTAGCCGTAGTTGTCGAGCAGCTCGCCGTCGTCCACGGACTTGCCGCCGTACGCCGGGTAGACGATGTCGGTGTAGCCGTAGGTGTAGTTCAGGTCGATCGTCCGACCGCCACGGAGGTTCGCTCCCGTCGCGTAGGTCGTTCCAAAGCTCGAGAAGTTCTCGTCGAGGGTAATGTCCCCGCCGACCGAGTAAGGCGCGTAGTCGGCGTCCCCGGTCTGCCGGAACCCGAAGGTCCGCCCCAGGGCGGTCAAGCTGGTCCGCCAATAGGGGTTCCACGGGTAGTCCACCGACGCCATCCCGTACAAGAAGTACTGCTGGTTCTTCCCCTCGTAGGTGCCCTGGTCGCCGGTGGTGCTCAGGTCGTTGTCATCATCGAGCAGGTAGCCGAAGGGGATCTTCGCCTCCCCGCCGTACGCCAGGATGCTCAAGTTCGGGTACCATCCGGCGTAGGTGTACCCGGCCTGGGCGACCCAGTCCTCACCGAGGAGCGCGTAGGCGAACGCCGTGTTCTTCTCCGCGTAGTCCTGAACGTAGATCTGGCCACCGGCCTGGAGCGTGAGGTCGTCGCGCGAGTCGTTGGTGAGCCGGATCACCGGCACGCCGGTGGGCGCCATGATCGGGAACTTGTACGGCTCTTCCTTGTACATGCTCAGGTCTTCACGGAAGTCCCAGCCGGCCTTCACGGCCTCGGGGTCCGGGTTGAGCCCGAAGTCGGCGGTCACGTCCTTCTCCAGGAAGTCCGCCTTCTGCATGCCCTCGACCTTGTTGCCGTTCGCGTGGTACGCGAGGTACACGATGTTGCCGTCGGGGGTCTCGGCCGGGGCTTCGGCGCCGCCGATGGTGTTGGTCACCTGGTAGATCTTGCCGGTGGTGTGGTCCCAGCGGTGGATCTGCATGGTGCCCGTGCGATCCGAGGCGAAGAGGATGTCCCCGTTCTTGGTGAACTCGGGGTCGTTGTCCTCCCACCGGTCGAACATCAACGCGTGGACGTTCGAGCCGTCCGCGTTCATCAGGTAGATGTCTTCCTGGTAGTTGCGGAACATCGAGAGCGCGAGGGTCTGGCCGTCCGGCGACCAGTCCACCCGCTGCATCCACGTGCCGTCGTTGAACGAGGTCAGGTACTTCTTGTCCGACCCGTCGATGTTGATCGTCACCAGGTTGAGCGTGGCGTCGGTGTACTCGAAGTACGCGACCTTCTTGCCGTCCGGAGACACGCTCGGGTCCACACCGCGAGCGGTGTTGGGAATCTTGTAGGCGCCCTTGGGCCAGCGCGAGTGCTTGACCCCCAGCAGGTCGACGTCCTTCTGGCCGACGTAGGTGAGATTGCCTTCCTTGCGCTCCGCGGCGTCGAAGGGGAAATACCAGAGGTTCTTCCAGTCGTAGCCGTCTCGCTCCCAGCGGGCGTGGAGGAGTTGGTCGTCCGCGTCCTGCTTGAGGTGTTCGCTGCCGACGACCACCACCGCGTCCTGCCCGGGCACGAAGTCGAAGTCGTGGCCGAAGCCCATCCCAGAGTCCACCACCACGGTCTGGCGGGCGAGCTTCGCGTCCACCGCGGCGTCGGTGTGCACCACGCCGCTGAGCGCTGCGAGGCTGTCCTCCGTCATCGGGTTGATCTCGAACGAGCCCGTGTTGTTGACGCCGAACCACTTCCCGTCGTCCGAGAACTTGGGGTTCATCTGCCAACGCCCGGTGGCCTCCTTGGCCTTCTCCCGCTCGCGGCGCGCCATGTCCGTGCCCGTGACGCCCTTCCGCTTCCAATGAGGGTCGAAGAACGCGTCCCGTGCGTCGGGATCGGTGTACTCCCAGTCGTAGGCTTCCAGCGAGAGCTCGCGGTGGGCGGTCTCGCCCTCCGCCTTCATCGCGGCGTACTGGCCGGTGTAGCGCTCGGTGACCCAGGCCCGCCAGTCCTTGTACAGCTGCGGTCCCTTCACGCCGGTGATCTTCTCGAGGTGGTCGTTCCAGTCGAAGAGGAACGCCTCGGCGTTCTGGGTGGCGAACTTGTTGTAGGTCTCGCTTCCGAAGCGCTCGCGCAGGTACAGGCCGAAGCTGTAGCCCTGCTGGTAGCCACGCTCGCCGTCCCACCAGCCGTGGCTCTGCTGCACCGTCTGCCACTCTTCCCAGGAGAGGAGCCGATCTTCGAGCACGCTCATGCGGATCGTGCGGTCGCGCGCGGGGGTCCACCAGTTGTAGCCGGACTGGTCGGACCAGTATTCGGCGCCGCCCTCGGTCCAGTACCAGGGTTCGTTGTTCCCGATCAGGACCTCGCCGCCGGTCATCGTGTTGCCGACACCTTCGGTGTACAGCCCGCCGACGCTGATGCCCTGCATGCCCTCCGCGAACGAGCCGTTGGCCTTCAAGGACACCACGTGCGCGAACTCGTGCACGAGCACGTCCGGCAGCCAGTCCATGCGGGAGCGCCAGCGGTAGAAGTCCGCGCCGGGGTTCGCGCTGATCTCGATCCAGTCCCACTGGGGGACGGTGAAGCCCTCCAGATCGTCGCCCTGGTTGAGGATGACGATGTGGACCTTCTCCTTGATGAAGTAGTTGAACTCCGCGCACTCACGCGGGTACATCTCCTCGGCCACCTTGGCGGACTTCTGCGCGGTCCACTTGGCGGTGAGGTAGTGCTGGTTCTTCTCGGGATCGCGGCTCTGCGGGTAGTGCACCACGAAGTGCTCGGTCTCGATCGAGTACCAGTCGAGATCGGGGTGGTTGTACTCGAAGACGTTCTTGGCGAACGCGACCGAGGGCGCGAGGAGGGCGGCAGACAGTAGGAGGGAGCGCCACATCTTAGTACCGGAGCTCCACGCTGGTGCTGAGGGTGATTCCGCGGGTGGGCGAGATGCTCTCCAGCGGGAAGAACGTCAGGTCTTCGCCCCGGATGGGCACACTGGCGGAGGCCAGCACGTCCACCCCGCGACTTGCGTTGACGACGACACCGCCACCGGCGTCGAGCGACCAGCCGTCGGAGCCCGCGATGGGATCGAGGTTCTCGTCCCAGAAGGCGCCGCCGGCGGTGGTGCCCACCGCGCCCTCGAACCAGCGGCGGTACACCGCGTCGCCGTGGATGGCGACCGGACCGAGCTGGAGCATCGGGGAGAGCTCGGCGCGCACCTCGCTGCCCGGCTTGAAGCGCCCGGAGAACTGGTACTGATCGACCTCCACCACGAACTGGGACACGCCGGACAGCCGGTCGATGTACCCGATCGCGCCTTCGACCGCGAAGGGGCCGAACTGCTGCTTACCCCGGATGAAGGCCGAGATATCGGCCTGACCGGTGCTCATGGGGAAGGTGGAGACGGTGTTCGGGCCGCCGATGTAGGTGCCCGCCGTCTCCTGCCCGGTGGGCATCTTGTAGCGCAGATCGAGCGCCACGGAGCTGGTGGGGATCGTGCGGTTGAACAGCTCCCACTTCCACCCGAAGACCGGCTCACCGATGCCGAAGCCCTCGGTGTCGGTGCCGAGCGCATCGTTCCTCAGGCGCACGTAGTGGAAGGGGATGTCCCAGTAGAACTCTCCGGAGCGGCTGATGCCGTACCGGATGCCCAGGCGCTCGGTGGTGTAGAGCCACTGGGCGCTCTTCCACTGGGTGGCCTCACCGGTGCTGGACCAGGCCCCATCGGCCATCTTCTGGTCGTAGCCCAGGGAAGCTTCCAGCCAGCCCTTGCCGATGACGAGCGGACGCTCGACCTCGACGGCCGAGAGAGGAGCGCGCATGGTCTTGATCTCAAAACCAGCGGCGTCGGCGTGCGAGAGCACGGCGAGGAGGGAGAGCAGCCACATCGTGACCGTACCTTTGGAAACGGCGCCATAGAACACGGACGGCGGGGCGCTGTCAACCGCCTTGACGCCCTGGTGACGACTTGCGCAGCGGCTTGCGGGCCGACGCGGGATGCGGTAGGGCGCCGCCCCTCCCCCGGGGTACCCCCCCATGGTCGCAGTCTTCCTCAGCGTGCTGTTCGGCTGCGTCCCCACCCCGGAAGACGGGGAGGCCGCGGATATCTCCGGTCAGCCCGTGCGGCTCACGCTGCTGCACACCTCCGACATCCACAGTCGGCTCTACGAGTACGACTTCACCCCGAGCTTCACCGACAATTCGCTCGGGTTGCAGGACGGGATGGGCCCGTACGGCGGGCTGGCGGAGATGGCGTACATCCTCAAGCGCGAGCGCGCGAAGTCGGCGCGCACGCTGCACCTGGACTCGGGCGACTGCTTCCAGGGCGCCGTGGTCTTCAACCAGTTCTCCGGCGAAGCGGAGTTCCGGGGCATGAGCCTCACCGGGCTCGATGCCGCGGTCGTCGCCAACCACGAGTTCGACAAGGGCGCCGCCAACCTCGCGGTGCAGGGCGCCACCTGGGCGAACTTCGATCTGCTGGCGGCGAACTACGACTTCGCCGACGCCGACCTCCCCTACGCCTCCGAGCTGGAGGACATCGTCCTCCCCAGCGCCCTCTTCGACCTCGATGGCCTGCGCGTCGGCGTGATCGGGATGGGCAATATCAGCTCGCTCAACTCGATCTACGACCAGTCCAACAGCATGGGCATCCGGGTGATCGAACCCGGCGAGGCAATCCCCGACGAAGCGGCGAAGCTCCGCGGCGAAGGGGCCGATCTCATCGTTGTGCTCTCGCACCTCGGCCTCGAGACCGACATCGAGAACGCGAAGCTCTACAAGGACATCGACATCATCCTCGGCGGCCACAACCACATCGCGCTCGACCCACCGCTGGTCGTCGAGAACGAGGAGACCGGCAAGCGCATCCCGATCGTGCACAGCGGCGCGTTCGCGAAGTTCGTCGGCCGGCTCGATCTCGTGGTGCAGGACGGCGAGATTCTCAGCACCGACTACCAGCTCTTCCCGGTGGACGACACGGTCCCGCAAGACCCTGAGGTGGCCGAGCTGCTCATCGAGTACAAGGAGCAGCTCGACTACGACCTGAACCTCACCCAGAAGATCGGGTACGCCGAGTCCGAGCTCACCCGGTACGGCTCCACGGGCGGCGACAGCATGCTCGGCAACCTCACCGCGGAGGCGATGCGGTTCTACCCCGGCGTCGAGACCGAGATCGCTCTCACCAACACGCTCGGCATCCGCTCGGACATCCCCGCGGGCGACATCACGCTCGACACGCTCTACAACTCCATGCCGTTCGACAACACGGTCACGACGATGTTCTTGTCGGGCCGCGAGGTGCAGGAGCTGCTCGACTACTCCACCGAGCGCAGCACCGAGCGCGGGTGTGAGAGCCAGATCCAGGTGGCCGGCATCCGCTTCACGATGGACTGCGCCGAGGCGAAGGCCAAGGACATCCTCATCAACGGCGTGCCCCTCGAAGAGAACGGCACGTACGAGCTCGCCACGAACAACTACATCGCCCACGGCGGGTCCGGCTTCGAGGTGCTCGAGCGCAACACGACCCAGGTCGACACCGGCGTCTCCATCCGCGACATCGTCAAGCAGGCGATCAGCTCGGCCGGCAGCCTGCCGCAGCCGGGCATCGCCTCCGAAGACGAACGCATCAAGACGGTGTACTGATGCTCCTCCTCCTCGCCGCGGCGTGTTCCACCGGCACCGAGCGGGTCCGGGTGGAGCCCAGCTTCATCCATGTGGACCTCGCGGATCCCGCCTCGGCGGGCACCGTCGAGGCGCCGTTGCCGTTCTCGTCGACCCCGACCACGGTCGCCATCACCGTCACGACGTACGACGTCAAGGGCGAGCCCTACCCGTTCAACGGGCAGCTCGCGCTGGACGTGCGGCCCGGTCGGCTCACCGATCCGGCCCGCGTCACCCTCGCAGACGGCACGTGGAGCGGCGCGGTCACGATCGAGGCCGGCTTCGGCCCCACCCGCATCTGGGCGAAGGACGAGGATGTCACCGACGATCGGACGCCGTCGTGGTCCGCCGGGGTGAGCCAGGCGCTCACCTACGCCACGCCCTCCATCCCCGAGATGCAGGCGACCGACAACCACGAGACCAACCAGCTCGAAGGGGAATTCGCCGAGCTTCGCCTCGCGGATCGGGAGGTGGTCGTCACCGCGCTCGACCCCGCGGGGTTCTACGTGAGCGACCTCGGGGCGGCGCCGGGCAACTACGCCGGGCTCTACGTCTACACGTTCTCCAAGCCGGCCCCCGAGGTGGTGGTCGGCGCGAAGCTGACCTCGCTCAACGGCCAGGACAGCGAGTACCTCGCCTCCACCCAGCTCAACTTCCCCACGCTCACCGTGGCGGAGGGCGCCACCCTCACCCCGCCCGACGCGTTCGTGCTCGACGAGGTCACCGCCTGCGACGACAACGCGATGGAGAAGCTCGAAGGCAGCCGGGTGCGCGGCGCGGCGGTGGGCGTGCCCAGCACGTTCACCCCCGACTCCGAAGCCTTCGCGGACTTCACCGACTACGGGCAGTGGCCGATCACCGTCGGCAACTGCACGATCTACGCGGAGTCCGGGAGCACGGTTCCCGACTACTACCCCCCGGATCACGCCGGGGAGACGCTCGACCACGTCGAGGGGATGCTCAAGGAGGTCTACGGCAAGTGGATCCTCACCGTCCTCGACCCCAGTGACATCGGCGACGCCGTAGCGGCGCGCAAGGGTGCGAAATGATCCTCCTCCTCGCCTTCTCCGCCGCCCACGCCAGCGACTTCGTCGACACCTGGGTCACCACCTCGCTCGAGGACAGCAACGTCCTCGCGGGCCCCGAGGCGTACAGCCCCGCGGCCAACTTCGTGCAGCGCGGAAACTCCACGTTCTTCGAGAACTACGAGACCCGCTTCACCGACGACATCAGCCAGACCCACCTCGTCCTCTACAAGAAGGACGACGGCTTCATCAAGGGCGTGACCACGGAGGCCGCGTTCGTGATCCGCATGCAGCCGTACCTCGACGTCGCGAGCTCCAAGCCCGGCGTCACGGTGGCCGACGACGGCAGCTACGTCCGGATCATCAAGAACTTCTCCGAGAAGCAGTCGCTCTCCTTCACCGGCTACGCGGTGGACGCGAACCGCTTCCGCCTCGGCTACTCCTACGACATCACCTGGGGCGGCCGCGACATCTACGCGTTCGATCCCTACGCCGCCCCCGGCATCCGCGTGCAGTACCAGGCCGGTCCCAACTACGTGTTTGCCGGCGCCAAGACCGCGGTCGGCGACTACACGGATGCTGATGGGAACAAGAACAACGAGGCCTACTGGGGCGGCCTCGCCGGCGGCGGCATCGAGCTCGGCAAACACTTCCGCTGGGAGCTCGGCGTCGGCAGCTTCCAGCAGGGCCAGCTCACCAACGTGGGCGACGTGGAGTCCCCGCTCTACAACGCGCCGATCAACGCGATGGGCGCCTCCACGCAGATCAGCGTCCGTACCAACCCGGACCTCGACTACATCAGCTCCAGCGAGCTGAAGCTCTATCGCAACGCGCCGGAGTTCATGAAGGACAGCTACATCTCCCACCGCCAGATCGACGGCTTCGGCCTCCTGGTGCAGGGCGAGGCGACGATGCTGTTCCACAACCTCATCGATCCGCAGTCGGTCGAGAGCACCACGGTGGAGCGCGCCATCGCGGGCGACGTGCAGGCCCTCGCCGTCACCGGCACCACCGAGCTCAACCTCGACTTCGTCTACAAGGACCTGCCGTTCATCGTGTTCAACATCCCGGGCATCACCTCGGGCTACGCGTTGGACCCCGACCTGAACGCCACCCCGCAGCTCTACGTCCGCGGCCGCGTCGGCCACTGGTTCCCCAAGGCGCACCTCACTCCGAGCCTCGGCGCGGGCTGGGAGTTGCCGGCCACCTACACCACGGGCGGCACCAGCTTCGTGCAGTACGATGAGCGCAACAAGGCGCACGTGCCCGACGGCCAGGAGCCCACCGCAATCCTGAGCACGGTCGCCGGTCTCCAGTGGGATGTCTCGCCTTCGACGGTGATTGTCGGCGAGGTCCTCTACACGCTGGACAACAACCTCTCCGACTTCCAGACCAACGAGGATGGGACCAACCAGTTCGTCCCCGAGGCGGACAACGTCCGCAACGCGCTGGGGTTCAACCTGATGATGCGGGCGCGTTTTTAGGGATCAGGCTTTAGACCTTAGGCTTTCGGCTTCAGGTCCGATCCGGCGACCCCGGGCGGCCCGGCGGCCCGAGGCCGCCGTCGGCACCCTCCAGGCTCGCGCTCCGCGCTCGGTCGGGGCCCGGCGGAGCCGGTCC
>CAIXRH010000140.1 GCA_903921785.1 uncultured Pseudomonadota bacterium | reverse complement strand
GAGGCCCGAGCCAGCCGGTCCTACCCGGTCGCCGCGCCGTGCGCGCGGCGACCGGCCGCGGCGGTTCGGCGTGACCGCCGGGGCGTCCAAAGCCGCGGCCGCGCTCCGTTCCCCCTCACGCGTGGGGGGTGGGGCGCGTCCCTGGCGCGCCTCGCTGTTTCGCTTGGCCCACCGCGGGGTCGAGCAAGCCCAGCGTGTACGCCGCCTGAGCCACGGCGATCAGCGCCAACTCGTGGTCGGCGTCGAGCGTGGCGGCTTCGCGGCGGGTCACGCGGCGACCGGCCTGGGACGCGACGTCGTCGAGGAGCGCCCGGAACGCGTGGCGCGCCTCCAGCCGCGCGGTGGGCGACGCCGCTGCGAGGCACACGCCGCCGACGTACCAGGCCGAGCGGTGCAGCGGCGACTCCGGGGCCACCGCGATGAGCGCCTTCGCGGCCTGGACCCGCGCCTCCCGCGCCGCCTGCGACGCCGGTATGCTGCCGCCCTCCGTCAGCAGCGCGCGGCCGGCGAGGGAGCGGCGGTCGGCCGGCGCCTCCGGGCCGACAGGGCCGAGCGCCCGGCGCGCGGCGAGCGGGTCTCTGGCGATGAGGGCGCGGGCCGCCTCGCCGGCGGTCCGCGCCGCCCGCACCACGTCGTCTGGAGCGCCGCGCTTCCCCAGGCACGGCGCCACGTCCGGCGCGATCGACGCAGCCTCGACCGTCTGCACCACGATCGACGCTTCGCGGCGGCACCGCGCCACGCCGGTCACGCCGCCCCGGCTGCCCCTCGACCACCGACGCCGGTTGGGCTCGCGAGGGTGGGGCCGGGCCGGGAGGTGAACCCACCCTTCGTAGGCTTGGAACCGGCTGAATGCCGGCCCGTCGCACGACCGCCCCGTGACGGTGTCCCGGCCATCCCCGCGAGCGCCGTCCACGGCACACGCTCCGGTCGGGCTCCTTGCCGGCCGCGATCCGTTCCCCCTGCCCACCACGCCTGCATCCCGAGGTCGGCCGAACACCCCAGGTATGCGTACGTAGCCGACCCTATTATGTTTTTTTGGATTTATACGACTACGGGTCGCGGGCGCCGGCTATGATGCCTGCATGCCGCTTCGCATCGTGGTGGTCGACCCCAACCCCGCGCGCCGCGCCGAGTACCAGCGAGTGCTGGCGGGGGCCGTGGTGCACGCTACCGCCGAGCTCAAGCCGGAGGCCGCCCCCGCGTTCGACGTGGCGATGCTCTCGCTCACCCAGGCCGAGGGCCACGGGCTGGAGCTCGGGCGCGAGCTGAAGAAGCGCTGGCCCGCCGCCCACGTGGTGGTCTACGGGCGCCCCACCGGCGGCACCAAGCTCGGCCGGGAAGCCGCCACCGCCTTCGGGGTCGACCGGGTCTTGCCCGCCCCGCCCGACGCGCTGGACCTCGTCGCGATGGTGGATGCCCAGCAGCGCGCCGTGCGGGTGGCGCAGCGCGACTCGCTGCCGCCAGCGAACGACTCGACCCCCGCCAAGGGCCCGACCTGGGGTGAGCTCCTCCGCGCGCCGATCAACGGCGCCACGATGCGGGCGATCTTCACGAAGAACCTGCGCTCGGCGTGATTCGGCGCAGGCGCTGCGGGGCGTCCCCGCGGCCCGGTCGCCCGCCCGGCCATTCTCGCGGACGGTGGCCCCTCAACCTCGGCGCGGCTGGCCGGGCAAGGCGGTGGAGCGCCTCCACCCCCTGGTCAGGTTCGTCGTCGCGCGACCCAGGCCAGGCCCGCCGCGAGCAAGCTGATCCCGGCGTTCGGCGCGGTCTCACAGCCGCACGGGGGAGTGTCCGGCGTGCCGGTGTCCCCGGTGTCGGGGTGGCAGCGGCCGCCG
>CAIXRH010000139.1 GCA_903921785.1 uncultured Pseudomonadota bacterium | reverse complement strand
GCCCGCCGGCGCCGCCGGGCGGTCCTCCGCTGCGCCGACGCCAGTCTGGCGCCCCCGACGCCGATGCCGGCCGCAGCCGCCCCCGCCGGTCAGCCGCGGGCCGAACCCACCGCCGGCGTGCCCCGGGCGAGCAGCGAGACCGCGAGGAGTCCCCAGGCGACGCCCGCGGCTCCGAACTGGCGGGCGAGGTCGGCGAGGGTCTGCAGCGCGTCGTGGTCCATGCGGTCTCCGGGGGACACGCCCCTCTCCGCAAGCGCCGTGCCACCCACCATCCACCGACGAACGCCCGGTTTGCCTCCACCGCGCCGATCGTACGGCGGAAAACCCGTGACGGCCGCGGTCCGCCCACCGCGCCGTTCCGACCACCGGCCCGTCCACCGCCCGGCGGGCGCCCCGTTCCCCCCGAGGCCGCCCGCCGCCTCGCCCGCCCACCGCGTCGTCCCGACGGCCGCCGCGGCCCGCCCCGCGCTCCCGCCCGCGGCCGCGACCCCCTGCCGAGATACCGGGACCCATGGACCCGCTCGCCACCACCGTCGACCCCGCGTCCCCCGAATTCCGCGCCCGCGCCTCGGCCATGGCCGAGAAGGTGGCGAAGCTCCGGGCGGACCTCACCGCCGCGCGCGACGACCGGAGCCCCAAGGCGCTCGCCCGCCACCGCGAACAGGGCAAACTCCCCGCCTCCGAACGGCTGTCTCGCCTTCTCGACCCGGGCACCCCCTGGCTCGAGGTCGGCGCGCTGGCCGCGCAGGGGATGTACGAGGGCGGGGTGCACAAGGCGGGCACCTTCGGAGGGATCGGGGTGATCGCGGGCCGCGAATGCGTCATCTCCGCGAACGACGCGATGGTGAAGGGCGGCACGATCTACCCGATGGGCGTGAAGAAGGTCCTGCGGCTCCAGGCCATCGCCATGGAGAACCACCTGCCGTTCGTCTCGCTCGTGGACTCCGGCGGCGCGTTCCTCCCGCTCCAATCTGAGGTTTTCCCCGATGCGGACGACGGCGGACGCATCTTCTACAACCAGGCCCACCTCTCGCGCATGGGCATCCCCCAGGTCACCGCGGTGATGGGGCTGTGTACGGCAGGCGCGGCGTACATCCCCGCGATGAGCGACGAGGTCGTGCATGTGCGCGGCACTGGCGCGATCTTCCTGGCCGGGCCCCCGCTGGTGAAGGCTGCAACCGGCGAAGAGGTCTCGGCGGAGGACCTGGGCGGAGCCGACGTGCACACGCGCCACTCCGGCGTGTCCGACCACGTCGCCGACAACGACGACGAGGCGATCCGAAAGGTCCGCGAGATCGTGGGGAACCTCCCGCCCACACGCGCCGGCTGGATGGACCACGTCGCCGCCCGCCCGCCGCTCTACGCCCCCGCGGAGCTCGACGGCGTGGTGCCGCCCGAGCTCACGGAGCCATTCGACATCCGCGAGGTGATCGCCCGCGTGGTGGACGAGAGCGTCTTCGCCGAGTTCAAGCCGGACTATGGACCCACGCTCGTCGTCGGGTGGGCGCGGATCCATGGGTACAAGGTAGGGATCCTCGCCAACAATGGCGTGCTCTTCGCCGAGTGTGCGCAGAAGGCGACGCAGTTCATCCAGCTCTGCGAGAAGCGCCGGGTTCCGCTGGTCTTTCTCCAGAACGTGCCCGGGTTCATGGTCGGGCGCGCATACGAGCGCGGCGGCATCACCAAGCACGGCCACCAGATGGTGAGCGCGGTCGCCACGGCCACCGTGCCGAAGCTCACGGTAGTGGTCGGAGGCAGCTTCGGGGCGGGGAATTACGCGATGTGCGGGCGGGCGTACGGCCCCCGCTTCTTGTGGATGTGGCCCAATGCGCGCATCGGCGTGATGGGGGCGACGCAGGCGGCCGGCGTGCTGGTCTCGGTGGCGAACGGGCAGCGCGAACGTGCCGGATTGCCGCCGCTCACCGCCGAGGAAGAGGCGATCATCCGCGAGCCGGTGCTCGAGGCCCAGGCCCGCGAAGGAGACGCCTGGTATTCCACGGCCAACCTCTGGGACGATGGAATCCTCGAGCCCGTCCACACCCGCGACACCCTCGGCCTCTGCCTCGCCGTGTGCGACCGCGCCCCGGACCCCGGCTTCGTCACCACGTTCGGGACCTTCCGGATGTAGGTCCAACGGGCAGCTGCCCTTCCCAGCCCGACGGGAACGTCGCGAGCCCGAGGTGGACCAGCCACGACCGGCGTCGGGCCGGCGCCTCGGTCAAGGCTCCGTCGGGCCCCCCGGCGCCCTCGCCCGCGCGTGCTATCTTCCGGGGTCCAATGACCGCGTCCTCGACAAACTCCGCCTCCGTCCGCGTGGACGCAGCGGTCGTCCGGGCGATCGCCGCGCATGCGGGCGAAGCCGGCGCACTCCTCCCCATCCTCCACGACATCCAAGACACGCTCGGGTGGCTCCCCCCCGAGGTGACCCCCGCCGTGGCCCACGCGCTGAACCTCTCAAAGGCTGAGGTTCGGGGCGTGATCTCCTTCTACCACGACTTCCGCACCGCCCCTCCGGGTCGGGCGGTGGTGAAGGTGTGCCGGGCGGAGGCCTGTCAGGCCCGCGGCTCCGACGCGCTGGTCGCCCACGCCGAGGCTCACCTCGGCGTGGGGATGCACCACACGCGGGCCGACGGTGCCGTCACCCTGGAGCCGGTGTACTGCCTCGGCAACTGCGCGCTCGGACCGAACGTCACCGTCAACGGCGAGCTGGCGGGCCGCGTCAGCCCCGCCCGTTTCGACGCGCTGGTCGCCAGCGTCACGAAGGAGGGCGCATGAACACCCGCATCTACGTGCCGGCCGACGCCGCGGCGCGCTCCGTGGGCGCAGACGTGGTGGCGGAGGCCATCGTCGCCGAGGCCTCGCGGCGGGGTGTGGCGATCGAGCTCGTCCGCAACGGCTCCCGGGGCATGCTCTGGCTGGAGACGCTGGTGGAGGTGGTGACGGGCGCCGGGCGCGTGGCCTACGGGCCGGTCGCGCCCGAGGACGTCGCCTCCTTGTTCGACGCCGGCTTCCTCACCGGCGGCGCGCACCCGCTCGGCCATGGCGTCACGGAGCAGCTCCCCTGGTTGGCGAAGCAGGACCGGCTGGTCTTCGCGCGCGTGGGCGTCATCGACCCGCTCTCCGTGGCGGACTGGCAGGCCCACGGCGGCGGACGCGGGCTCCGGAAGGCGCTGGGGATGGCGCCGGCCGAGATCGTCGCGGCGATCACGAAGTCCGGCCTCCGCGGCCGGGGGGGTGCCGGCTTCCCCACGGGCATCAAGTGGCAGACGGTGCTCGACACCCCGGGCGAGCAGAAGTTCGTCGTCGCCAACGCCGACGAGGGCGACTCGGGCACCTTCTCCGACCGGATGCTCATGGAGGGCGACCCGCTCTCCTTCCTCGAGGGCATGCTGATCTGTGGCCTCGGGGTCGGCGCCGACCACGGCTACATCTACCTGCGTAGCGAGTACCCCGACGCCGAGCGGGTGCTCACCGCGGCGATCGCCAACGCGCGCGCGGCCGGGCTGCTCGGGCCGAACGTGCTCGGCAGCGGCAAGGCCTTCGACGTGACGCTGCGCCGTGGTGCTGGCGCGTACGTGTGCGGCGAAGAGACCGCGCTGCTGGAGAGCCTGGAGGGCAAACGCGGCGAGGTGCGTTTCCGTCCGCCGCTCCCCGCAGTCGCGGGCCTGTTCGGCAAGCCCACCGCGCTCAACAACGTGGTCACCTTCGGCTCGGTGCCGGCGATCCTGGCCGACGGGCCGGAAGCCTACGCGGCGCGTGGTGTGGGGCGCTCCAAGGGAACACTGCCGTTCCAGCTCGCGGGCAACCTCAAGCAGGGCGGCCTCGTCGAGCTGCCGTTCGGCGTGTCGCTTTCGGAGTTGGTGAACGAGTACGGCGGCGGCACCGCGTCGGGGCGGCCGCTCCGCGCTGTCCAGGTGGGCGGCCCCCTCGGCGCGTTCTTGCCCAACGACGCGTTGGTGCTCCCGCTCGACTACGAAGCGTTCGCCGCGAAGGGCGCGATCGTCGGCCACGGCGGGATCGTGGTGTTCGACGACACCGTGAACATGGCGGGCATGGCGCGCTACGCCATGGAATTCTGCGCCATCGAGTCCTGTGGCAAGTGTACGCCGTGCCGGATCGGCTCCACCCGTGGTGTCGAGGTGATCGACCGGGTGCGCGCTGGCGAGGACCGCGAGAAGGACACCGCGCTGCTCCGCGAACTCTGTGACACGATGACCCACGCTTCGCTCTGCGCCCTTGGCGGGATGACCGCCTGGCCGGTGCTCAGCGCGCTCGACCACTTCCCCGAAGACTTCGGGTCCCCCGGCGCGGCCGCGGAGGGAAACTGACATGTACTCCCTGAAGGTCCCCGACGCGGGGACGAAGCCCTCCGCCGGCCCCGCGCTCGTCACCGTCGAGATCGACGGCACGCTCATCGCCGTGCCGGAAGGCACCTCGGTGATGCGCGCCGCCACCGAGGCCGGCGTGCGCATCCCCAAGCTCTGCGCCACCGAGATGCTCGAAGCGTTCGGGAGCTGCCGCTTGTGCCTCGTCGAGATCGACGGTCGCAAGGGCTACCCGGCGAGCTGCACCACGCTCGTCGCGCCCGGCATGAAGGTGAAGACGCAGACGCCCAAGCTGGCCGAACTGCGCCGGGGGGTGATGGAGCTCTACATCTCCGACCACCCGCTCGATTGCCTCACCTGCTCCGCCAATGGCAACTGTGAGCTGCAGGAGATGGCGGGCGTCGTGGGATTGCGGCAGGTCCGCTACGGCTACGAGGGCCTCAACCACCTCAAGGCCAAAAAGGACTCCTCGAACCCATATTTCACCCTCGATCCCGCCAAGTGCATCGTGTGTTCACGATGCGTGCGGGCGTGCGAGGAGGTCCAGGGCACCTTCGCGCTCACCATCGACGGGCGCGGGTTCGCCTCGCTCGTCGCCACCGGCACCAACGACTTCATGTCGTCCGAGTGTGTGTCGTGCGGCGCGTGTGTGCAGGCCTGTCCCACCGCGACGCTGGTCGAGAAGACGATCGAAGACAAGGGCCAGCCCGACCACGTGGTGAACACCATCTGCGCCTACTGTGGGGTCGGCTGCGGCTTCCGGGCGGAGATGAAGGGGAGCGAGGTGGTGCGGATGGTGCCGGAGAAGGACTCCAAGTCCAACGAAGGGCACTCGTGCGTGAAGGGCCGTTTCGCTTGGGGCTACGCCACCCACCCCGATCGGGTGAAGACGCCGCTCATCCGCAAGTCCATCCACGACCCGTGGCAGCCGGTGAGCTGGGAAGTGGCGATGGCGCACGCCGCGAGTGAAGTCAAGCGCATCCAGGCCGCCTATGGGCGCGGCGCGGTTGGCGGCATCACGTCGTCCCGCTGCACCAACGAAGAGACCTGGCTGGTGCAGAAGCTCATCCGTGCCGGCTTTGGCAACAACAACGTCGACACCTGCGCCCGCGTATGTCACTCTCCCACCGGGTATGGCCTGAAGGTCACCCTCGGCGAGTCGGCCGGTACGCAGGACTTCATCTCCGTCGAAGACGCCGACGTGATCATCGTGATCGGCGCCAACCCCACCGAAGGCCACCCCGTCTTCGGAAGCCGGCTCAAGAAGCGGCTCCGGGAGGGGGCACAGCTCATCGTGGTGGACCCGCGCGCCACCGACCTCGTGCGCTCCCCGCACATCGAAGCGAAGTACCACCTGCAGCTGCGTCCCGGCACCAACGTGGCGGTGGCCAACGCCCTCGCGCACGTGATCGTGACCGAGGGTCTCGCGGATGACGCGTTCGCCCGGGCCCGGTGCGAGGTCGGCGACTACGAGAATTGGCGCACCTTCGTGAGCGAGGCCCGCAATTCACCCGAGGCCACGGAGTCCATCACGGGCGTGCCCGCCGCCGCGATCCGCGGCGCCGCCCGGCTGTACGCCACCGCCAAGAACGGCGCGATCTACTACGGCCTCGGCGTGACGGAGCACAGCCAGGGCAGCACGATGGTCATGGCCATCGCCAACCTCGCCATGGCCACCGGGAACGTCGGCCGGCCCGGCGTGGGCGTCAACCCGCTTCGCGGACAGAACAACGTGCAGGGCAGCTGCGACATGGGCTCCTTCCCCCACGAGCTCCCCGGCTACCGCCATGTGTCCGACCCGGCGGTGCGCGCCGCGTTCGAGACCAACTGGGCCGTCAACCTCGACCCCGAGCCCGGCCTCCGCCTGCCGAACATGCTCGACGCCGCGCTCGACGGCAGCTTCAAGGCGATCTACATCCAAGGCGAAGACCCCGCCCAGTCCGACCCCGACCTCCACCACGTCCACGCCGCTCTGTCGGCGATGGAGTGTGTGATCGTGCAGGACCTGTTCCTCAACGAGACGGCCAAATTCGCGCATGTCTTCTTCCCGGGCTCGAGCTTCTTGGAGAAGGACGGCACCTTCACCAACGCCGAGCGGCGCATCGGCCGCGTACGCAAGGTGATGCCGCCGCTCGCCGGCAAGGCCGACTGGGAGGTCACTGTCGCGTTCGCCAAGGCCCTCGGCTACGAGATGGACTACGCCCACCCGTCCGACATCATGGACGAGATCGCCGGCCTGATGCCGACCTTCACCGGGGTCTCCTACGAGAAACTGGAGCGCCTCGGGAGCATCCAGTGGCCGTGCAACGACGCGGCGCCCGAGGGCACGCCGATCATGCACATCGAGCGGTTCGTACGCGGAAAGGGCAAGTTCGCGCTGACCGAGTACGTGGCCACCGACGAACGTTCTACCGACCGGTTCCCGCTGCTGCTCACCACCGGCCGCGTCCTCTCCCAATACAACGTCGGGGCCCAGACGCGGCGTACGCACAACAGCCAGTGGCACCCGGAGGACGTGCTGGAGATTCACCCGCACGACGCCGAACAGCGGGGCATCAAGCACGGGGACCTCGTGGTCGTAGCCAGCCGCAAGGGCGACACCCGGCTGCATGCCGACGTGACCGAGCGCGTCGCCCCTGGGGTGGTCTACACCACGTTCCACCACCCGGAGTCGGGCGCGAACCTCGTCACCACCGATTATTCCGACTGGGCGACCAACTGTCCCGAATACAAGGTCACCGCGGTGCAGGTGCGGCTCGCCCGCGCCGCCGAGCGGGCAGAATCGGCCGCAGCCGCGGCGGGGAAGTAGCATGAACACCGACAAGCTCGTGCGGATGGCCAATCAGATCGGCGCGTTCTTCGCGACGGAGCCCGACCACGCGGTGGCGGTGGAGTCGGTCACCAGCCACATTCGGCGTATGTGGGAACCCCGGATGCGAGCAGGCCTGCTCGCCCACGTGGCGGAGACCGGCGGGGCCGGGCTCTCGCCGCTGGTGCTGGAGGCGGTCACCGCCAACCGCGAGCGACTGGCGAGCTTGACACCGCGGAATCCCACGTAGGGAGGGACGAGGGGGGTCCCCCCTCCCGGCCCTCCTACACGGTCGCGAGCCGGGACAAACGTCGGCGACGCCCGGTCAGATCCCACATTCCTCGGGTCTATAAGCGCAATCCTCCGATTTTCTCCTTCGGAGGCGTCCAGAACACCGACGCGGGGATGGAGAGGTGCCGTAGGACTTGTTCGGCGGTGTAGGTGAACTTCTGGGGAGGGCGCACCCACTC
>CAIXRH010000138.1 GCA_903921785.1 uncultured Pseudomonadota bacterium | reverse complement strand
CGGCTTCGTAGAGCGGCAGCGGCGCGAGGTCGAGGTTCGGGGCGTCGGGCACTTCGGTGAAGGCCACCCCGGCGTGGTCGCGGAGCGCGCGCTTGAGGAGCAAGCGGGCGTGGAGCACCGCGAACGGGTACCCGCCCATCGCCTCGGCCGCGCTGGAGACGACCTCGAGCTCCACGGAAGCGTCGTACGCGTCGGCGAGGAGGCGCAGCTGCGCGGCATCGAGCTTGCCGGCCACCAGGCGCAGGAGCTCGGTCGGGCTGCGGCCGGTGGTGAGCTGGTTTGGGAAGTCGCCGCCGGGGATGCGCCCGCCGGCCATGCGCAGCTCTTCGAGGAGGAGCCCGTGCGCCCAATTGGTGAGCTCGGCCGCGGTGGTGACCGAGAGGATCCCCTGCTGGAACCGCACGCACGCGCGCTGGAGCGGCTGGCGGCCGTGGGCATCGCCGAGGCGGCAGGTGGTGACGGCGTAGTACCAATCGGAGAACCGCTGGGCCATGGCCTGGCCGGACGGGGCATCGCCGCTCTTCCACTGCTTGAACAGGGTGGCCGTCGGCGTCTGGGAGAGGTCGCTCATCCCGGCCATCCTATCCTACCCGTGGAGGTGCGCGCCCATCGCGGCGAGGATCACCACCTCGCGGAGCTCTACGGCCGCGCCGAGGATGTCCCCGGTGAGGCCGCCCACGCGCCGGTACCAGCCGAGGTGCCACGCGAGGGTGGAGACGGCGGCGAGGAGTGCCCCCACGCCGGCCCGCACGACCATCGGCATGCCGAGGGATACGAGCGGGGCCATCAGGGCGGTGCCGAGCACGATCGCCGTGACCCAGTCCACCCGGCGGAGCTCGGGGTGCAACCAGGCGAACAGCCCATGCCCCGGCGTGGCCGGCTCGCCCTCGGCCAGCTCGAACCCCAGCGGGGTGCGCGCGAGGATGAGCGCGGTCCAAAGCGCCGGAACGATCGTGCCCTCGGCGGCGCAGTCGACGAGGAGCGCCGCCTTCAGCATCATCCATCCGGCCACCGCCGCGGCCCCCAGCCCGCCGATGCGCGGGTCGTGCATCACCTGGAGCCGCCGCGAAGCGGTCCCGGTGACCGCGAGCCCGTCCACACAATCGGCGAGGCCGTCCAGGTGCAGCCCGCCCGTCACCGCCGACCACGTGAGGAGCGCAAGGATCGCGGCGACCGGCTCGTCGAACAGCCGCGCCCCGAGCGTGTGCACCCCGAAGACGAGCAGCGCGAGCGCGACCCCGACCAGCGGAAAGAAGCGGGTGGCGATGGCGTTCTCCCTCGCGCCGCCCTTGGGCGCGCCCACGGGGAGACGGGTGAGGAACGCGAACGCGAGGCGGAGCTCGTTCACCGGACGACCATCGGGAGACCTGCGACCATGAAGACTACCCCGTCGGCCCGCGCGGCGACCTGCTGGTTGAGCCGCCCGAGGAGATCGCGGTAACGACGGCTCAGGGGATCCCCGGGGACGATGCCCAGGCCCACCTCGTTGGTCACCACCAGCGTGGGGCGGCCGGTGGCGGCGAGGGCGTCGGGGAGGGCGGCGAAGCGGGCGTATATCGCCTCGTCGTCGAGCCCGGAGAAGAGCAGGTTGGCGCACCAGAGGGTGAGACAGTCCACCACCACGGCGCCCCCGGAAGGGAGCCCCCCCAGCGCCGCTTCGAGGGCCAGCGGGGCCTCGTGCGTGCGGTAGCGGGGGCCGCGCTCGGCGCGATGGCGCACGATGCGCTCGGCCATCTCCTCGTCCCCCGCCTCGGCGGTGGCCACGAAGTCGATGATCCCCGGGACGGACTCCGCCCGGCGCAGCGCCTCGCGGCTCTTCCCGGAGCGCGCGCCGCCGGTGAGCAGGTGCACCCCGGTGACGTCGCCGTTCAACGAGGCTCCGCCCGCACGGTGGAGAGCACCCGCTCGCCGATCCAGGTGTGGCGGGCTTCGAAACGGAACGCCGCGACGTCGGGCACCAGCGGCTCCACGCGGTCGCAGCCGTCGGTGCCCGGCCACACCTCCACCTCGCCGAAGCCGACGTAGCGGCGGAGCGCGGGGTGGATGGCCTTGTAGACCGACTCCTTCACGGAGAAGCGCACCACCGTGTCCACCCACTGGCGGCTGGGCACGAGCGCCTTCACCGCCGCCAACTCGGAGGGGGTGAGCACCCGCTCGGCCACGCCGGGGCGCACCCGGTCGGTGTCCTCCAGGTCGACCCCCACGCCCACCCGACCGCGCGCCACCAGGCCCACCGCGAGGTCCTGCTTGTGGGTGATCGAGCCGACGAGGCTCTCGGGCAGGATCGGCGCCCCGAAGCTGTCGGAGAGCACCGCCGCCCTACGGCAGCCGAGCTCGGCGAAGGCCACGGACAACGCGAGGCGACCGCCCACGAACTGCACCTGCCGGTACGCGCGCAGCGACATCGCGAACGTGCGCTCGGCGGGGACCAGGCGCGAGAGCACCTCGGCCGAGACCGGATCGGGACCCGAGGGGAGGTGGCAGCCCACGACCACGCCGTGGGGCAGGGCGTAGACGAACGCCGTGGTCCACGGCACCGGCGGGCTGAGGTGAATCACGCGCGCCGCATAACCCGCGAACGACGCCCGCCGGATGGTTCAGCGGCGGTTGCGGGTTCCCCGTGCGCGCCGCCCCCCTGTCCGACGCGACTCGCGCGGAATAGGACATCGGCGCCCGGAGCCCCCGATGGTCGTCGCCCTCCTGCTCTCCCTCAGCCTCGTCCGCCCCGCGGTGGCGGATGAACGTGCCGAGGCCGAGCACCTGCGGTTGAGCGGCGAGCTCGATCAGCTCTCGCAGCGGCAGCTCTGGTCTGGGGTGGATCGGAAGTTCGCCGACCTGGAGAAGCTCGGCGTGGAGCTCACCTACGAGGACCTGCTCCATGGCGCCTACGCGGCCCGCGCCCTCGGCAACATCAACGACGCCTACCAGCGCCTCAAGCGCGCCGCCAAGCTCGACAGTACGAAGGAAGTGATCGACTGGCTCTACGCCATCGACAGCAACTTCGGCAGCGTGGAGCTGGTGCGCAACCCCAAACACGCGGATGTGCTCTCGATCGAGGCCATGCCCTTCGATCCCGACCAGCGCGCGGCGGTGGAGCACGCCGTGGCCTCGGTGGGGGAGAACGGGCTCTTCTCCGGCCTCCTCCCGCGCGGGAGCTACACCTTCTGCGGGCAGCCGTTCCAGGTGCAGCCCGGCATCGCGGTGCGCATCGAGGTGAGCCCGCGCATGAAGAAGACCAACGGCATCGTGGTGAACGTGCAGACCACCCCCACCTGGGGCTCCGGCGCCGAAGAGCAGTCCGGCACCCCGGCCACCCCCCCGCAGAAGTGAGCGCCGCCGGCGCCGGCCTCCGCGTGGTGATCGACGCCCGCCGGTGTGTGGGCACGTCGAACTGCGCCGAGGAGGCCCCCGAAGCCTTCGAGATGGACGACGACAACCACCCCCGCGCCGTACCCGGCGCCTCCCGGGAAACCCTGGTCGCCGGCGCCCGGGCCTGCCCTGTCTGCGCCATCACCCTCCACGACGCCGCCACCGGCGAGAGGATCGCCCCATGATGACCGTTCTGCTGCTCGTTTCTGCCGCCCACGCTGATCACTGGTGGGGCGTGGGTCCCTCCATCGGCACCATGGGCTTCCCGGTGGAGTACCCGGCGATCATGCCGGCGCTGGCCCAGAACGCCAACGGGAACAACCTCGTGGATCCCGTGAAGTTCGACCTCCGCATCGGTGGTCACGCGGTGTACTACGTAGGCGGCGGCGGGCGCGTGGGCGCCCGTGCGTACTACGGCGCCAACTTCGCCACGTGGAGCTCGCAGGAGCTCACCGTCGAGTACGAGTGGATCCTCCACAAGCAGGACAACTTCCAGGTCCTCGCGGGCGCCGGCCTCGGCTTCGGGCACGACCGCTTCGGGGCCGCGGAGCCCTCCGGCGACAACAACCCGTACCTCGACGTGACCTACTTCCCCCTCCGCGGGCAGGTCGGCGTCCTCTGGCGGGACCGTACCCGGGCGTACGAGGCCAATCTTTTCGGCACGTGGCACATCGCCGGCGATCAGCGCTTCAGCAAGACCGGCGACGTGGCAGACGAAGAGACCGGCACCGCCGTCTCCGACCCGTTCGGCGGGGACACCACCAAGTCCGACGCCGCCCTGTACGTCGCGGTCGGCGCCGAGATCACGGTGTACTTCGGGAACTTCCGCAACAAGGGCGGCGGGGACGACGACAAGAAGGGCAAGAAGAAGAACAAGAACTGAGGGCGTGAGCGCGCGCGGCGGCCGCGGTCGCCCGGGCCCGGTCCGCGCTCCGATCGCGCCGGGCCGACGTGGGTCTGGCTCGCGACGGTTGAGCTGGGCTGGGAGGGGGGACAAAGACAATATTTTGTACGGGCAAGCCGGCTCGGGCACCCAGTCTGCTCCCTCCCGGTCGCCCGGTGTCGTGCGGAGGCGGGCAGGCGGCCAGGGGTACGCTTGCACCGAACGTGCACACCCTGGCCACGGCGGCGCCCACCTCGCCCCATAACGGTGCGGTGGAGGCCAAGATGTTCCACCCCGACGCCCCGTTTCGCCGCCCCGCTGCCCCTGTTCGCACCACCGCCGCGATGACCGAGGCCCCGCCGTTGCGCCCGCCCGCCCACGCGCCGCTCGCGCGGCGTACGGCGCTGTTGATCAACCCGTTCTACGCCAAGGACCCTCACGCGTCCTTCGGCAAGCACGTGCTCACCCCGACCCTCGCCCTCACCAGCCTCGCCGCCGCGACGCCCGCCGGCTGGAACGTCCGCTACTGGGACGAGAACTTGCTCCAGGGCCCGCCGCCCTGGGCGCCGGTGCCCGAGGTGGTCGGGATCACCGTACACCTGACGTTCGCGGCCCGTGCGTTCGCGCTCGCCCACGCCTACCGCGCCCTCGGCGCCCGCGTGATCCTCGGCGGCCTCCACGTCGTGAGCTGCCCCGACGAGTGCGCCCCGCACGCCGACGCCCTCGCGCTCGGTGACGGCGTCGCCCTCTGGCCCCGCATCCTCGCCGACGTGGAGGCCGGCACCCTGAAGCCTCGCTACCACGCTGACTTCGACGGCGACTACCGCCTCGAACCCGCGCCCCGACGCGCGCTCCTCGACCGCGAGGCGTTCCTCACCACCACCTCGATCAACGCCACCCGCGGCTGTCACAACCGATGCGGGTTCTGCTACCTGAGCACCGAGGGCGTGAAGATGCCGTACCGCATGCGGGACCCCGAGCAGGTGGCCCGAGAGTGGGCCGCCGAGGGCACACCCTACGCCGTCTTCACCGACAACAACCTGGGCTCTTCCAAGCCCTACCTCCGCCGGCTCTGCGCGGCGTTGCGCCCGCTGGAGAAGATCTGGTCCGCCGCCGTGACGATCGACGTGACCGACGACCCCGGCCTCGTCCGCGAGATGGCCCGCGCCGGGTGCACCGGCGTCTTCATCGGCTTTGAGTCCTTGACCGCCGACAATCTCGACGACGCCCACAAGCGCACCCCCCGCCCCGCCGACTACGCCCGGCGCGTGCGGGTGCTCCACGAGGCGGGCATCCAGGTCAACGGGAGCTTCGTCCTCGGCTTCGACCACGACCGCCGCGACGTCTTCGCCACCCTCGCGCAGTGGGTCGAGGACAACCGCCTCGAGTCGGCGACCTACCACATCCTCACCCCCTACCCGAAAACCCCGCTCTTCCGGGAGCTGGATTCAGCGGGGCGTATCCTCACCCGCGACTGGAGCCGCTACGACACTGCCCACTGCGTGTTCTCCCCGAAGCACCTCACCCCCGAGGAGCTGGAGCAGGGCTACGCGTGGCTCTACCAACGGCTCACCAGCCCGGCGTCCATCTGGGCGCGCCGCCCCGAAGACCCACGCGCGGTCGTGCCGTACCTGGCGATGAGCGCGCTCTACAAACGCAGCAACCCGCTTTGGGAGACGATGATCCGCACGCGCACCGTTGCGAAGGCCTGGGGACCGCTCGTGGAGTGGACGCGACGTCGCCACCTCACGTTCCGCGCCGAGTTGGAGGACGCGATCCCGGCGCGTTCGGGGCCGGCGCCGGCGTACGCGGGGGTGTGAGGAGGCGCGGCGCACGTTTCGCCGGGGGCCGGGAGGTCAGACGGCGGTGGCTGGGGCTCGCGGCCGCCGGAAATGCGATCGGTCAGGGGCCGGATCGGCGGCCGCGGGGACCTGTGCGCCGCGGACGAAAGTGCGGGTGGTTCGCGGTGAACGCGGGTGGGCGCCGGTACGACTTCCGGAGGGGGGTCAGGCCGATCGCGTTTAATTTCCCCTCGCCGACCCCCCGAACCGGGGCCGGAATCGGGCCGGATGCCCGCGAACCGGCACGGAAATCGAATACGATCGGCCTGACCCCGGGGCCCCGGGGCGACCCCGGGGCCGTTGCGCCCGCTGCCAACCACAGATTCCGCCCGGCGAACGCGATCAGAAACGCGATCGGCGACCTGACCCCGGGGGCGTCGGCGTCCTCCGCCCCCTGGGGATTCCGCCCGGCGAAGGCGAACAGAAACGCGATCGGCGTCGGTGCCGCGCCGGCGGCCCCGGGGTCCGGCCGCGCCCTTCTCCCCTCCGCGGCTCCTCGACCGCCGACGTCGGCCGGGAGGCACGCCCTCGTGGCGCCGCGGCCCCTCGCCATTGCCCGGCTCCTCGCCCCGCCCCCCGTCGCCACGCGCCTCCAAACCGACTAAGTCCCTGGAATGGCGAACCGTCGGGTGCTCCAGCGCGAGGACACGCGTCGCCGACTCTACGAGGCGGCACTGGCGGTGTTTCGCCGGGACGGGGTGGAGGGCGCGCGGATCGAGGACGTGGTGGCGCAAGTCGGCGTGAGCCGCGGAAGCTTCTACTTCCACTTTCCGACGAAGGAAGACGTGCTGGTGCTCGCCTACGCACACGCCCGCGAACGTACCGAGGCCCTCATCCACGCGATCCCGGAGGCCACGCCGATCGCCGCGCTCCTCCACGCGGTTGTCACCGACACTGCCGAACGATGGCGGGAGGACCCGGCGTTGTTCGCGCTGGTGGGCATGCATGCGCTGCGCTCCGTGGCCGGCACGCCGCTGGCCGCCGAACGCGACAGCCTGCGCCAGCTCCTCGCCGCTCGCTTCGCCCTGGTTTTGGAACGCGGAGAGCTGGTGACACCGCTGCCGGCCGAGCTGCTCGCCGACATGTTCCTGCTCAACACCTTCACCGGACTCCTGGCGTGGAGCGCGAATCCGGGGCTCCCCTTGGGACCCGTGCTCGAAGGTGTCGTCCATCTTTTCCTCTCGGGTGTTAAGCCCCCGGGATGATCCGTTGGGCTGCCCGAACCGACGTCGGCAAGAAGCGTGAGCACAACGAGGACAACCTCCTCTCTTTGCCGGATCGGGGCCTGTTCCTCGTCGCCGACGGAGTGGGCGGCCGCGCGGCCGGGGAGATCGCCAGCGCCATGTGCGTGGAGGCGTTCGAGGAGGCCTCGGTGGCGATCCACGCGGCCATGGAGGCCTTCGCCGCGGATCGTACGAGCGAGCGGCGCAACGCCGTGCTCGCGTCGCTCGATGCGGCTTGTCAGCTCGCAACCCGGCGAATCTACGAGACGGCCGAGGGCGAAGACCGCAAGGGGATGACGACCACCCTCGTCTCCATCGCCGTCGGCGGGGGATCGGCGTTCGTGGCCCACGTCGGCGATTCTCGCGCCTACCTGTTCCGCGATGGCGAGGTGCGGCAGCTCACGGAAGACCACTCGATGGTCAACGAGCTGGTGCGCTCCGGGAAGATGACGTGGCCGGAAGCCCGCGCCTCCCGCCACCGCCACGTGATCACCCGGGCGATCGGCCTCTACCCGAACGTGCAGCCCTCGCTCGGCTCGTTCGACCTGCTCCCTGGCGATCGCATCCTCCTCTGCTCCGACGGCCTCTCCGACGTGGTGGCGCCCGAGCGCATGCTCCAGCTCGTCTCCGGCTTTGATCCGGCCGGGGCGACCGACCAGCTCATCCAGGCCGCGCTGGATCGCGGCGGTCCGGACAACGTCACCGTCACGGTGATCGAGCCGCTCGGCAGCCCGCGCACCGACGAAGCGGTGGTCCGCGCGCGTACGATGGAGAAGCTGTTCCTCTTCGAGGACATGCCCTACGCCGCGCGCCTCCAGGTCGCCCGCATCATGGTGGAACACTGGTTCAGCCCGGGGGATGTGCTGGTCTCCGAGGGCGAGCCGGGCGAGAGCATGTACGTCGTCACCGAGGGTCAGGTGGCGGTGAGCGCGGGCGGGGTCTCCCTCGCGCGCCTCGGCACGAACGAACACTTCGGGGAGCTCACGCTCACCGACCGGCTCCCGCGTTCGGCCACGGTCACGGCGGTCAGCTTCGGCAGCGCGGTGAGCCTCTCGGCGGATGCGCTTCGGGAGTTCTGCGTGCTGGAGCCGGGCCTCGGCAACCAGCTCCTCTGGAAGCTGCTCCAGGTGCTCGGGCAGCGGCTCCGCGCCGCCAATGCCCGCCTGGTGAGCGAAGAGTTCACCGACCTCGAGCCCGTGGACGACGAGCACCCATGACCGGCCTCGCGGCGCGGAACGTGTGGATGACCTCCGCCCCCGCCCTCGGGCGCGAGCTGGGGGTCGCCCGGTGGGGGCACTACGGGAAGCCCCTGATCCTCTTCCCCACCGGCGGGGCCGACTTCCTCGACGTGGAGCGGTTCCTCCTCGTGCGCTCGCTCGGTCCGCTGGTCGAAGCGGGGCGCCTGAAGGTCTACGCGGTGGACAGCGTGTGCCGCCAGGGCTGGCTCGGCGACGTGTCTCCGCGCGAGAAAGTGAGGATGCAGGCGGCGTACGACGGCTGGCTCACCGACGAGCTGTTCCCGCTCATCCGCCACGACTGCGCGGGGACCGACCAGCGCTTCGCCGTGGCCGGCGCGTCGCTCGGCGCCTACCAGGCGTGGACCGCCGCGAGCCGCCACCCCGAGCAGATCGACCTCTGCGTGGGCATGTCGGGCACCTACCTGATGGACCGTCGCCTCTCCGGCTACTGGGATGAAGACTGGTACTTCCACGATCCCCGCCAGTTCGTCGCCAACCTCGAGGGCGAGCTGCTCGACCGCCTCCGCAGCGTCCGCTTCGTGTTCGGCATGGGCGAGCGGTACGAGAATCCCACCTACACCGAGGCCGCCGCGGCGGTGCTCGACCGGAAGCGCGTGCCCGTGAACGTGCTCCGTTGGCGGGACCCCGCCGGCCACGACTGGCCCACCTGGCGCACGATGTTGCCCTCCGTGCTGGACGCCGCGGTCTGATGCGCGTCGAAGCGCGGGCGGGGGTGCGGCGCTGGGTCCTCGACCGGCCCGCCCGCCGCAACACGCTCGATCCCGCCACGATCGCCGCCCTCCGGGGTGAGCTCGCCGCCCTCGCCCACGACGAGTCGGTGCGCCTGGCGGAGCTCGCCGCCGAGGGCACGGCCTGGTGCGCGGGCGCCGATCTGACCGCGCTGTCGGAGCCCGCCCCCCGCACCGCCGCCCTCCACGCCTTCGCGGACCTCCTCGCGGACCTCGTCGACGCGCCCGTGCCGGTCCTCGCCCTGGTCGACGGCGCGGTGATCGGCGGCGGCGTCGGCCTCCTCTGCGCGGTGGACCTCGTGGCGATGGGCCCGGGCGCTTCGGTGGCGCTCCCCGAAGCCGGCCTGGGGTTGTGGCCGATGATGGTCGGCGCGCTCCTCGGGCGGGTGGTCCCGCCGCGGGTGGCGATGGAGCTCGCGCTCACGGCCCGGCCGCTGGACGCGACCGAGTGCCTCCGGGTCGGCTTCGCCACCGCGCTGGGGACCACCGCTGAAGTGGCGGCGGCGCCGTTGGTGGAGCGGGTGCTGCGCCAGGGGCCGGTCGCCGTGCGGGCGGGGCGGCGTGCCTGGCGGCACCATGCGTCGCTCGAAGCGGGGGACCTCCGGCCGCGCCTTCACGCCCTCGCCGACGCGTTGGACGTGCTCTCCATCGGCCCCGAAGCCGCGGAAGGCGTCGCGGCGTTCCTTCAGAAGCGCCCGCCGGCGTGGTAGGCGGGGGCATGCGCCCCGAAGAGCCGTCCCGCCCCGCGATGATCACCTGCGCGCTCTCGGGCGTGGTCGCCGACCGGGGCCAGTGTCCGGCCATCCCGTACACGCCCGAGGAGTATGCGGCCGAGGCGAAGCGGGCGTACGAGGCGGGCGCCGCCGCCGTGCACATCCACGCCCGCAGCCCGGACGGGCGGCCGTCGTTCGAGATCGCCGACTACCAGGCGATCCGCGACGCGATCGTGGCCGCATGCCCGGTGATCATCAACTTCTCGACGGGAGCGGTGGGCGTGTCCGTGGAGAAGCGGCTCGCGTACCTGCAGGCGGTGAAGCCGGCGGTGGCGGCGCTGAACATGGGGTCGATGAACTACGCGAAGTTCTCGGAGAAGCGCCGCGACTTCGTGTTCGACTTCGTCTTCGCCAACCCGATCGCCGAGATCCGGGCGCTCCTCCGGGGGATGAACGAGGCCGGGATCCGCCCGGAGTGTGAGTGTTTCGACCTCGGCCACGTGGGCACGCTCGCGCCGCTCCTGGAGACCGGCGAGCTCCGCGCCCCGTTCCAGGTCTCGCTGATCCTCGGCGTTATCGGCGGGCTCCCCGGCACCGTGGCGAACCTGGCGCATGCGGTTGCGCAGCTCCCGGCGGGCGCGGACTGGGAGATCATCGGCCTCTCGCTGGATCAGTGGCGACTCCTCGCCGCCGGCGCCGCGCTGGGCGGCAACGTGCGGGTGGGCCTGGAGGACAACTTCTACCTTTCGCCCGGCGAGATGGCGCGCTCCAACGGGGACCTCGTCGCGAAGGCCGCGCGGATGCTCCGCGACGTGGGCCGGCCGATCGCCACGGTGGCAGAGTGCCGGGAGCGGCTGGGGTTGATCCACGTTTGAGGGAGGCTGGAGGCAGGAGGCTGCAGGCTGGAGGGACGAGAACCATCGGCGTGCCGGCTCCCGTTGGTCGCCGTCGGCCTCCCTCCGCGGTCGGCCTTCGGCCTCCGTCCCCGCGCCGCGCGCGCGGGGACCGGGGGCGGCGGGCGGCGGACTGGCCGCCGG
>CAIXRH010000137.1 GCA_903921785.1 uncultured Pseudomonadota bacterium | reverse complement strand
GGCGCCCTGGTGCGCCACCTCAAGCAGGATCGGGGAGCCGTCCGCCGCCTGCTGGAGATGGAGGCGGGAGCGCCCGGACGAGCGGCGAAGGCCGAGGCGCGCGCCGAGTCCGACGACGACTCGCGGGACACTGAAGACCAGGTGCAGGATGTGCAGTTGGGTCGCTGGCCGCTGGGGGAGCTCGTGGTCCTGGCGACCACGGCGTTCGATGATCGGCGGTCGTGGGCGAAGGTCGTCGCTGCCTTGCCGCAGCACCCCGTGTCTTTCCTCTCCCTGGTCGTCGCGCGCAGCGTCCAGAGTCGAACGAGGCTTGGCGGGAAAGGCGCCGAAGCGCCAGACCCGGCTTTCTCCGAGCGAGGCCGCCAGCACCGGGTGGCGGGCATGCTCGACCATATCGCTGAGGCCGACCCCGAATGTGGCGGCCGCGTGGTCGCCGCCGCGGGCATGTACCGCACGCTGCTGTCTCGGATCGTGGAGCACCTCTCTGAGCATGATGGAGTGACGACGTACGCCCTGCGAAAGCTCTTTCCTGACCATGCGTGGCCGCCGCGGGCTGACACTCCTCGAGAGCTCGTCGCGGTGCCGCTGCTCGCTGCGGTCGAGGCACGGCATGGTGTCTCACTCTCCCCGCAGCTCGCGGCGGAGCTGGCGAGGCTGTGGGAGGTGGCGGTGGCACCCCCCGTGCCGCGCGAGGGTCTGGAGGTCTCGGCCGCGTACCACGAACGCCTCGAGGGCTTCCCGGGGTGGCCCGAAGTCGCCCTCTGGTCGGGGCACGCAGCGCCCGGTGCGAGTTTCAACGCTAACACTCTGCAGCGCCACGTCTCACGAATCGATGAGGACGTCTCCCCGTTCGTCACCCGGCAGCACGATCGTCTGCGCCGAATCCTGGAGCCCTGATGCCGCTCACCTGGGGGGAGGGGAACCTCCTCACGCACACCGCGAAGCACTACGTCGGGAGCCCGGAGGAGCGGTGGCGCGAGCTCGGCGCGGCGCCCCTCGAGGCCTGGGAGGACTGGCGCAGCCGGGCGGAGGACGCGGGGTGTCGCTTCGACGAACACCCGGCCCGGTGCCGGCAGGCCGCCGCCTGTGAGGTCCCTCATCGCGAGGCCGCAGTCCCCTACCGCGCCCTGGTGGACCAGGACTGGGTATTCGCTGAGTTACGTCCCTTCTTCGTATACTATCGGGATGAGGGCGGCGCTCCGTGCCGATGCGGCACGGGGCCTCGCGGAATCTTCATCGCCGTGGTGGAGCGCCCGACGGGGGAGCGCGTGGCGAAGACCGCCTTTCGCCCGATGGCGAAGCCGAGCGGGGGGCCTGATCCCGTGCTCGCCGCCGTCCGAAAGATGCGCGCCCACGCGTCTCAGGGGCATGGAGGCCAGACCGTTGCCGATCTCCTCCAGCTCGAGACCCGTCTCCTTCGTCCGCGACCCTCGGGGAGCGGGCCCTACGACCAGCTCGCCCACGACCTACGGAAGGCACCATGAACGGCCCGATGCTCACCCCCTACCTGGATCGGGTCCAACTCCTCGCGCCGGACGTCGCACACGACGCCTTCCGGCGCGCCACGGATGGCGACGCGGCTGCCCAAGCCCGTCGACACGCCTTC
>CAIXRH010000136.1 GCA_903921785.1 uncultured Pseudomonadota bacterium | reverse complement strand
GCTGGCCCACTTCGGGCTGGCCCACTTCGGGCTGGCCCACTTCGGGCTGGCCCACTCCGGGCTTGTTTCACGGAGTCGCTCAGCGTCGCCGTGACCAGCGAACGATCTTCATCAGGGTCAGACCGACCGGCCGCGATCGCCGCTCGTCCGGCGAGCACGCGGCGCTGGGGGGGGGCGGGATTCCCGGCGTCGCGAGTTGCGCAACGGCTGCCTCGGCGAACGTGAGGGTTGGCGCTGGGTCCTGCCGGCACGAGCGCCCGGCCCTCGCCGCGCTCGGCCGGTTCGCCCGTCACGTCACCCGCACGGTCGCCTCACCGTGAACCGTCGGCGGACAACGGCAAGCTTGTCACGCGACGCCGGGAAGCCCGCGGTTGCGTGCTGCACGGGCTCGCTCCGCGTCGCCGCGACGGGTGAACGATCCTCATCAGGGTCAGACCGTATGACGGCGCGGATCGCCCGTTTCTCCAGGCCCGCCGCAGCGGTTCCTCGACCACGACGGTGGCCGCCGGGCAGGGCGGTCGGGCGCCTCCATCCCTTCGCCAACGTCCTCTTCGTCGATCAGCCCCGGAAGCCGGTCGCCACCACGAAGAACTCGACGCTTCGGTCCCGCGTCGCGTCGGGCTTCACCCGCTTGGTCGCGGTGAAGCGGGCCTCGACCGCCTTGACGTAGGCCGGAGCGTCTCCCCCCTCGAAGACCTTGGCCACGAAGGCGCCGCCGGGCTTGAGCACTTCGCCCGCGAGCGCGAGCGCGCGCTCCGCGAGGCCGATCTGCCGGACGTGGTCGGTGAAGCGGTCGCCGGAGGTGTTCGGTGCCATGTCACTCACCAGGAGGTCTACACGAGCGCCACCGAGGGGCGCGAGCAGCTCGGGCGCTTCGACCTCCATCACCGAGCGTGCGATCCAGGTTCCGCCGGCGAGCTCGGGGGCCTTGAGGTCCACCCCCACCACCTTCATGCCGCGCTCCAGGAGGTAGCGGCTCCAGCTCCCGGGGAAGCAGCCGAGATCGATGGCGGTGCCGCCGCGCCGCACCAGGCGGAACCGTTCGTCCAGCTCCTCGAGCTTGAACACGCTCCGCGCCGCGTAGCCCATGGCCTTGGCCTTCTTGGTGAAGTGGTCGGGGCGTCGGTACTCAGCCATCGCGGACCTCGGCGGCGCGCGCCGCAGATCGAAATAAGGATCGTTGTCACACCCGACCCCTCGACGACGTTCTGTGCACGAAGTCCTTGTGGGAGGGGGGCCAGATCGGCTATCCTCCCCCGGCCTCAGGAACACCATGACGCGCACGCTCCCGCTCAGCCTTCTCCTCGCGCTCGGTTGCTCGACTTCGAGCACCTCTACGGCCACCGACACCGGGGATACGGGCCCCGATGCCTTCATCGTCGAGCAGAACGACGCCGATGGCGACAACATCCTTGATGTGCACGAGGGTGAGGACGACGCCGATGGCGACGGCAAGCCGAACATGGACGACAAGGACGCCGACGGCGACGGCCTCCCCGACAAGGCCGAGGCTGGCGATGCCAACCTTGAGACCATGCCGGTCGACTCCGACGGCGACGGCGTGGCCGACTTCCTGGACACCGATTCCGACAACAACTGCGTGTCGGATGGCGATGAGTCCGGCGGCAACGCCGGGGTCGATCAGGATGGCGACGGGCTCGACGACTACGCCGATGCGGACAACGACGGCGATGGCATCTCCGACCTCGAGGAGATCGGCGCCTGCGTGATCCCCGACAACGATGGCGACGGCACGCCCGACTACAAGGACAAGGACTCCGACGGCGACGGCATCGGCGACAAGTGGGAAGGCGCCACCACCGAGTTCAACAGCGAGCCGCGCGACTCCGACGGCGACGGCACCGCCGACTACCTCGACACCGACTCCGACAACGACGGCATCCTCGACTCCTCCGAGGGCGGCACCTCCGGCGACGTTGACCTCGAGCCGCGCGACACCGACAACGACGGCAACTACGACTACGCCGACGTCGACGCGGACGGCGACGCCCTCCCCGACGCCACCGAGCTCGAGATCGGCACCGACCCCTACGACTCCGACTCCGACGGCGACGGCTACTCCGACGGTGGCGAGATCACCGCGGGCACCGACCCGAACGACCCCTCCAGCGTCATCGACGGCATCTACGTGGAGGTGCCGGAGCGCACCACGGTGGAGCACGACTTCGACTTCGAGCTCACCATCGATCGCGGCGACATCGGCTTCATCATCGACACGACGTGCTCCATGGGCGGCACGATCACCGCGGTGGCCACCGAGTTCAACACGATGGTCGGCGAGCTCGCGGCGGTCCTCCCCGACGCGGCCTACGCCGTGAGCGGCCACGACGACTACGCCTACGGCGGCTTCGGCTCTCCGGGTACGGACAAGCCGTTCTACCTCCGTCAGCAGGCGACGACCGACACCTCGCTGGTGCAGTCGGCGTTCTCCGGGCTCAGCACGCACGGCGGCTCCGACGGTCCCGAGTCCGGCACGGAGGCCATCTTCCAGGCCGCCTCCGGCAACGGCTACGACCAGGACTGCGACGGTTCCTACGACGCGTCCACCGACGTGGTGCCCTTCATCGCCGAGGCCGGCGACGTGTTCGGCGGTTCGGGCGGCGAAGCCTACGACAGCTCCACGCCCGATCCGGGCATCAACGGCGGCATGGGCTTCCGCGAGTACGCGCTCCCGGTCGTCGTGCTCGCCGGCGACAACTACCTGCGCGACCCCGAGTCCAGCAACCCGGCGTACAACCAGTCGCCTGGCGGCTGCTACGACGCCGGCATGTCGGACGCGGTCACCGCGTTCACCGACCTCGGCGCCTACTTCGTGGGCGTGAGCGTCAACGGCTCCACCGGCTACCCGCAGATGGTCGACTTCGCGACGGACATCGGCTCCCTGGCCGACATGGACGGCGACGGCGTCGCCGCCGAGCCCCCGGTCGAGGTGTGGACGGGCAGCAGCGCCACCTTCCGTACCGACATCGTCAACGCGATCACCCAGCTCGTCTCCGGCGTGCGGTTCGAGCGCGTGGACCTCTCGGTGGATGGCGACGTGTACGGGTTCGTCCAGAGCATCGATCCCGAGTACTACGAGGGCCTCGGCGCGGACGACGAGGGCCAGGTGCTCACCTTCACCCTCACGTTCCGGGGCACCATCGCGGCGCTCACCGAGGATCAGCTCTTCAAGCTCACCCTCAACGTGCTCGGCGATCAGAGCATCCTCCTCGACACCCTCGACATCATCGTCGTGGTCCCCGGCACCGAGTACTGAGCTCGGGCGACGTGGCGGCGGCGTGGACTCCGGTCCCGCCGCCGTCGGCTTTTTTGGGGTCGGGCGGGCCGCTTCCGAGCGGAGGGGACGGGGCGCATCCCCACCGTCGGCGCTTCAACCGACCGACAACGAGCGCACGGCCGCGCTTCAATCCACGGTCAGCGCTCCTTCTGCCGGCGCCGCGGGGGAGCCCCCCGGCGCGGGACGCTCAGCCGTCCGCGATGGCCCACGCGATCGCTTCGCGCGCTTCTTCGAGGCCGATCTTCTCGGTCGCCGAGAAGGGGATCACCGCGTCGGCGGGCAGGCCGTGGGCGGCGGCGAGCGCGGCCACGGTGCTGTTGCGCTTCGGCTTCGGCAGATCGTCCACCTTGGTGGCCAGCCCGAGCACCGGCAGGCCCAGGGCGCCGAGCTGTTCGAGCAGCGCGCGATCGAGGTCTTGGGGTTCGCGGCGGGCGTCCATCAGCGCGAGCACCAGCTTGATCGTGGTCCGATCGGTGAGGTAGCCGCCGATGAGGTGCTTCCAGTCCTCGCGCATCGACTTGGAGACCTTCGCGTAGCCGTACCCGGGGAGGTCCACGAGGCGGAGGCGGTCGGCAATGTCGAACACGTTGATCGACTGGGTGCGGCCCGGGGTGCTGCTGGTGCGCGCGATGGCCTGCCCAACGATCAGGTTGATCGCGGAGGACTTGCCGACGTTGCTGCGCCCCGCGAAGACCACCTCGGGGAGGGTGGACGCGGGCACCCGGTCGGTGAACGCGCCCACGAAGCGGGCGGTGGTGGGGAAGATGCGCTTCATGGTCGGCGGCTAATCCGATTGAGCGCCCGGCGCGGACCGCCCGCCCCGCGCTATGCTGATGTGCGATGTCCTGGTCCTGGTCCCAGCCCACGGAAGCCACGCGGGAGAAGCGGATCGCCGCCGACCGGCCGGTGTACTTCATCTCCGACCTGCACCTCGGCGATGGCACCCGCAGCGACATCTTCATGCGCAAGGACCGGGCGCTGCTGGAGCTCCTCGGCCGCGTTCGCGACGAAGGCGCGCGGTTGGTCATCGTCGGCGACGCGATCGACTTCTACCAGGCGTGGAACCTCACCTCGGTCCTCAAGGCCCACGGGCAGCTCTTGCGGGCGCTCTCCGAGCTCGCCGACAAGAACGGCGTCATCTACATCTACGGCAACCACGACTACGACATCGCCCTGTTCCACGAGCTCTTTCGCTGGGAGGTCTGCAGCTCCCTGCGCATCGGCCCGGACATCGTCGTGCAGCACGGCCACCAGTTCGACCCCTTCATCGGCCCCGAGCTCCAGAGCTCCGAGTGGATGACGCGGTTGCATCACGCCGTGGAGCGCGTGGTGGGCTGGGTGCGCATGCCGCTGCACGAGTTCTACACCCCCGCCAACCGGGTGGTGTACTGGTGCTTCCACAAGTACTGGTGGTTCCTCAAGGCTCGCAGCGCCCTGGCCCGGAAGGTGGGCCTCAGCGGCTATGCGCGCCGAACCCAGGAGTGGGTCAGCTACTGGGTGCGGAGTGAAGCAGGGGATCCGATGTCGATGCTCTACCCGGCGCTGGCGGGGGCGAAGCAGCTCGGGGCGAAGACCCTGGTCTGCGGCCACGCCCACATGCCCGGCTGCATGGAGAAGGACGGCGTGCAGTACGTGAACACCGGCAGTTGGACGTACGGCTACTCCCAGTACGCCTACTTCGACGGGGATCGGTTCCTCGTCCGCGACTGGATCACCGGCCGGGAGTTCGGCGAGGAGCTCTACCGCGCGGCGCTCGACGGCGAGCTGGTCGACATCGACATGGACCGCTGGTGGGAAAACCAGTACCTCGGCTGGTTTCGCTACCGCAGCGCCGAGCTCCGGAGGCAGGCCCAGTGAGCGTCGTCGTCCTCCTCAGCCTCGCTCACGCCGGGCTCCTCGACTCGCTGGACGAACCCTCCCGTCACCTCGCCGGCTGCCAGCAGGCCGCCGCAGACGCCGAATCGGTCGATCCGCAGCGCGCCGTCGGGGTGTGGGAGGCGTGCCTCGGGGAGGCGGATCGTCTCGGCTACGCAGAGCTGCTCCCGGGGCTGCGCGCCCAGGTGGCCGTGGAGAAGGCGTGGGCGGCGGCGGCGCCTCGTTTCGTCACCGACCCCCACCACGCCGCCATGGAGGTGCTCGCGGTGGCGGCGCGGTGGTCCACGGCCGACCTGCCGACCGACCTGGTCACGCGGACCTTCCGCGGCTGGATGGAGACCGACGAAGGCCGCGCCTACGTCGAGGACGTCCGCACCGTGAGCGTGACGTGGGAGGGAGGCCCCGACCCGCGGGTGGACGAGGTGCTCCGCAAGGCGGTCCAGGACGTCGGGCTGAAGTGGGTGAGTCCGGGCGATCCGGCGGCCGACACCTTGATCGCGGCGCACCTGGAGGTGAGCCACGACGCCGGTGCGGCCAGCGCCCAGGGTCAGCTCGTCGTCACCCGGACGGGGCTGGTCTTCGACAAGGTCAGGGTCCGCGCCCGGGACGCGACGCTCAAGGGCTTCACGGTCTCGGCCAGCGCCGAGTCCCCGACCGCCGCCGAAGCAGACGCCGCGTCGTTGAAGGTGTCCGCCGAAGCGGCCGCGCGAACGTTGCTCCACCGGGTGCTGGGCGTGCTCTTCAAGGGCTGACGGTCGGCGTGGCGCAGCGTCGTGCCACCACGGCGCGGACCGGCCGGTGATCGCTCCCGGCGCCGACGCCAACCTGGATGTCGGTCACCGTGAGCGTCGGCGGGACGAGGACGTGGTCCAGTCGGGCCGGCGGGAGCGGAAAGAGCCCGTTGGGCCATGTATAGCCCGGGCCCGTCCCCGCCAGGTCCCAGGCATCGGCCGCGACCCCCCGGAGGCGACGGAACACGGCGGCGCGGCTGCCCGCGTTGAAGTCGCCCGCGACGAGGAAGTCGGCGGTCGCCGTGCGGATCCAGCCCTCGATGTCCCGGAGGCCAGCGAGGTGAAGCGGCAGGTACTCCAACGAGCGAGGGGGGAGGGTGTGGGCGTCGAGGAGCTCGACCCGGCCGAGGGGCGTCGCGACGGTGGCGTGCGCCTGGAGCACGCCGCCGAGCTCCACCGTCTCCGCACCTTCCAACGGCCAACGGCTGTAGATCGCCGTGCCGAAGGAGTCGTCCTGGACGTGCGTGAAGCCGTGTTCTCGCAGTCCCGTGAGCGCGTCGTCCCAACGGGAGGAGTACTCCTGAAAGAGGTAGATATCCGCGTCCATCGCCTTGAGCTCGGCGGCCAGCGGCCCGGGGTCGGGGTGCACCATCAAGAGGTTGGCGGTCACCACGGTGATGGACTCGCCGCACGCGGCAGGCGGGGTGCGGGCCTCCACGAACGGGATGAGGCCGAGGAGTTGCCACAGGCAGAACGGGAGCGCAAGCCAACGTTTACGGCCGGGGGTGCGCGCCAGGAGCCACCAGGCCGGGAGCAGGAAGAGGTCGCGGTAGCCGGCGAGGACGAGGCCGACGCTCACCTCGTCGAGGCCGAGACGGAGGGCGAGGGCGAAGACCGGGAAAAGCCAGAGCATGGCGGCTTCGACCATCGTAGCGTCGGCGCGTTCCCGCCGGGGACGTCAACGGTGGTCACGTCGGGCGGGGCCGGGCGTCACACGCCCGAAACCAACAGGGCCGCCGCCCCGCTCGCGACGGCGGCGAGGGGGAGGAGCGTCGGGACGAGGACCAGCGCGCGGGTGGCCGCGGTGGGCTCCCGGCGCCGGGCGAGCGCCCACCCGATCCAGACCGAGATCGCCGAGATCACGCTGAGGACCGGGAAGGCCCAGACGCTGTACACCAGCCACCAGAGCGCCCCATTCTCGGTGGAGCCTGGCGCGTCGAACATCATCACCGACATCATCGCGGGCACGACCGACGCGCCGCCGGCGAGGAGCCAGAGCAGGCTCACGACCAGGGGGAACAGGACGTGGCGGAGCACGTTCGCCTCTAGCGCCGGGCGACGCTGGCGATCCCCTCGGGCGTCGCCGGGACGATGCCCCGCTCGGTGATGATGCCGGCGATGAGCGCGGCGGGAGTGACGTCGAAGGCAGGGTTTCGGCCCTTGCTGGTGCGCGGCGCGGTGCGGACGCGGATGAACCGCCCGTCGTCCGACCAGCCCCAGACATAGAGCACCTCGTCCTCCGAACGTTCTTCGATGGGGATGTCGGCGCCGGTGGGGGTGTGCATCGCGATCGTCGTGGTGGGGGCGGCCACGTAGAAGGGGATGCCGTTGGCGGCGGCGGCGAGCGCGCTGGAGTACGTGCCGATCTTGTTGGCCACGTCTCCGTTGGCGGCGATGCGATCGCTGCCGACGATCGTGATGTCGATCTGCCCGTGCGCCATGTAGTGGCCGGTGGCGTTGTCGGCGATCACCTGGTGGGGAACGCCTTCCTGGCCGAGCTCCCAGGCGGTGAGCTGGCTGCCCTGCTGGCGGGGGCGCGTCTCGTCCACCCATACGCTCACGTCGAGCCCACCGCGGCGAGCCACGTAGATCGGGGAGAGGGCGCTGCCCCAGTCCACGAACGCGAGCCAGCCGGCGTTGCAGTGAGTGTTCACCCGGGGGCGCTCGGCGAGGAGCGGCGCGCCGAGCTCGCCGATCCGGCGGCACGAAGCCGCGTCGTCGTCGGCGAAGGCGTTACCGGCGGCGACGGCCGCAGCCCGGGCCCGGGCGACGTCGCTGCCTTCGGCCTCGATCGCCTTGAGGACGTAGTCGATCCCGGCGAAGAGGTTCTGGGCCGTGGGGCGGGTGCCGCGGAGGAGGTTTGCGGCGGCCGCTACGTACTCGAAGAAGGAGCCGTCGGGCGCTTCCACCGCGGCCTGCGCCAGGCCGAGCGCGCCGGTGGCCCCGATGGCGCCGGCGCCGCGGACGGTCATGTCCCGGATGGCGACCGCGGTGTCCCGGTGGCTGGCCATGTCGACGATGCGGAATTCGTGCGGGAGACGCGGCTGATCGATCATCCGCACCCGGTCGTTCTCCCACCACACCGTCCGGAAAGGCTTGCCATCCACGTTCATCGCGTCGTCCTCGAGGTCGGCGAGTCTATCCGTGTCGAGGGTCGGCGCGCGACCCCGGAAGGGCCCGGGTCGTGCTACGCTCTGCGGGTCATTCCGGGGCGCCCATGCAAGGTCTCGACCACGACGTCCTCCCCAAGAAGAAGGCGCCGACGCTCTCCAAGGGCGGCGGCTCGCCGGCGAAGGCGCCCGTGCCGGAGGTGGGGGCGAAGCTCCATCAGGGGCAGACCGCTGACATGCAGCACAACGTCGGCAACAGCGGGCTCAAGGAGCTCCTCGCCGACGAGAAGCACAAGGGCCCCGCGAAGGACCCGGCGCGCATGGGCCCCGACGAGCTGCGCGCGCAGGCCAAGGCCGACGCCCACGCCCTCTCCGAGAAGCACGGCCCTGCCCACAAGAAGAAGCCGGCCGGCCATGGGGACTCCGCGGAGCTCGACGAGAAACACAAGGCCCACCTCGACGCGGAGGCCGCCCGCAAGAAGAAAGAAGCCGACGCCGAGAAGGCCAAGGCGCACGACGAGGCGGCTCATCACGCGCGGGAGAAGGCCCACAAGCCGGCGGTGCACGCGGAGGCCCACGGCAAGGGCAAGCCCGCCGCTCACGTGGACGCCCATGAGAAGCATGCGGCGAAGCCCCAGGAACACGCCGCCAAGGCGCCCGCCCACGACAAGCACGCCGCGAAGCCCGAGCACTCGGCCCACGACAAGCACGGCGCCGATCCCCACGTACACAGCAAGAAGGAAGCGCACGTCCAGGCCAAGAAGCACGCGGCGCATGCCAAGGTGGTGCAGAAGGAGGCGGAGCACGATCACGCGAAGACCAAGGCCGACGTCGGCCGCGGCCTGGCGGGGAAGAAGCAGAAGGAGGTCGCGCACCACGGCAAGGCGGCGAAGCAGAAGCTCGCCGAGACCGGCAAGCGCGCCGCCGAGAAGAAGGTCGCTGCCGCGCACGCCCACCAGAAGGCGGAGGACGCCGCGCACCACGTGAAGGCCCACGTGGCCGCCGCGCCCCACAAGAAGCCGGTGGAGAAGGAGCACCACGCCGAGAAGCACGCCAAGAAGGCGGCCGGCAAGGACCCCAAGGGCAAGGCCGCGACCGGCCACGCCGCGGAGCACGCCAAGAAGGTGGACCCGCACGAGGCCAAGCAGGCCGCGCACCACCACAAAATCGCGCACGCCGAGACCGCCAAGAAGCACGCCGAGGAGAAGGTCGCGGAGCACAAGTCGCGCAAACACGTCGCGGAGCACAAGGCGGACCACGAGGTGGAGACCGCCAAGAAGGCCGCGCACGCTCGGGAAGCCGCGCAGCACGCGGCGGCCGAGAAGGCGGCGCACGATAAAGTCAAGAAGCACGCCGAATCCGTGGACGCGGTGCAGGCTGCGAAGGAGAAGGACAAGGCGATTCACGAGGTCTCCCACGCGGGGGACCTCGACGCGCACGACGGAGAGGAGGTGACGCTCGTCGGGATGTACGTCCCGCGGCCGGCCGAAGGCGGCGGCGCGCACCTCGGCCACGTGTCGGTGATGGTGGGCGACCAGGAGGTGAAGCTCGGCCAGGAGGTGCGCGGCACCGCCGAGATCCTCCGCCTCGCCGGCGAGAAGGTGGTGGTCACCGGCAAGCTCGATCTGAAGAAGCAGGCCGGGCAGGCCCTTGACCCCGGCCGGCGGGACAAGCCGGTGCTCACCGGCTTCCGGGCGCCGCACCGCCGTTAGCGAGGATATTCCTGCCGCTCCTGCCCCAGCTCCCTGACCGGTACCTCGCCACCCGCCTCATCGGCGAGGGCGCCACCGGCGTGGTGTACCACGCGGAGGATCGCCTCCTCGACGCGGAGGTTGCGGTCAAGGTTGTCAAGCCGAACCTGGCGATGCACCGGCGCTTCCGGGCGCGGTTCGCTCGCGAGGTGGCCATCAGCGCGCGGATCGTGCACCCGCATGTGGTCCCGGTCGTGGACACCGGGATGCTCGCCACGGGCGAACCCTGGGTGGCGCTCGGCTACGCCGTGGGCGGGAACCTCGCCGACCTCCTCCGGGTGCGCCCTCCCTTGGCGGACGTGCTCCGCCTGCTCGATCAGGTGCTCGACGCGCTGGCCGCGATCCACGCCCGCCTGTTGCTTCACCAGGACCTCAAGCCCGGCAATGTGCTCCTTCACGCGGGCACGGACGGGCAGGTGCACGCATGGGTGGCCGACCTCGGCGTCGCCGACGCGCTCGCGGAGCTCAACCGCGATCGAAAGGTGATCTCCGGCACTCCGGGGTACATGGCGCCGGAGCAGCTCCTCGGTCGAACTCACGATCTCGGGCCTTGGACCGATATCTATGCGCTCGGGTTGATCCTCTACGAGACGCTCACCGGCGAGCGGCCGCACAAGGGGGAAGGGCGCCAGGAGCTGCTCGAACAGCGGCAGGCGCCGCCGCCGCGCCTCCCGGTGAGCGAAGACGTCCCCGAAGCGCTCGCCGACCTCGTCGCCGCGCTCTTGGACCCCCAGCCCCGTCAGCGCTTCGACCGCGCGGCGGACGTCCGCCGGGCGCTCCGTGACGCCGTCCAGGGGCTCTCGTTCACCAGCCGCGTGCGCGCCGTTCCGGCTTCGTCGCACACGAACATGTCGACGGGGCCGGTCCTCGCCACCGGCGAATACCCGCTCTCGGCGCCGGAGCCGCCCGGGCCGCTGGGGTCGGGCGTGCCGCGGTGGAACCGGGTGGCGCCGGACCCCATCGCCCCGAACCCCCCCGCTGAGCGCGGTTGGGAGGCGCCGGCCCGCCTCTCCCTGCCGGTTTTCGCGCTTCGAGAAGTGCCCCTGGTGGGCCGCGAACGGGAGCGGAAGATCATCTGGGACGCCGCCCGCGAGGTCGTCGCGCTCAACGAGCCCCGGGTGGTGCTCGTGGTCGGCGACACCGGGAGCGGAAAGTCGCGCCTGACCCGCTCCATCGCCCTGGCGTTGGAGGAGACGGGCTGGATGGAGGTGGTGCGGCTTCGTTACCGGGTGCCCGCGTCGGTGGACGACGGGTACCGCGGCGCCGTACGGGACATCCTCGTGCCCTGGAACGACACCCGCGAAGGCATCGAAGACCGCCTCGCACGGTGGATCGGCCGCGACCGCCGGGTCAGCGCGGCGAGCGTGCACGAGGAGGCGAGCGTGCTCGCCCGCTGGTGCGGGTACGTCCGCGAAGGGGAAGCGCCGGTCTCCGACGCCGTGGCGCTCGCCTTCCTCTACCGCTACCTCGACGCTCGCGCGTGGCGTGGCGGGTCCTGCTTGATCCTGGAAGATGCCCACCACGCCTACGCCGCGGGGGACGGTCTCTCCATCGCCGAGGCGCTGCTCGACCGCACCGTGGGCGAGCGCCCGGTCTTGGTGATCTGCACGGTGAGCGCCGAGGAGATCGCCCGTGACGCGGCGCTGCGGCGCAAGGTGGAGGGGCTCCAGGAGCGCGGTGCGCGCCGCATCGGGCTGCGAAAGCTGAACCTCACCGAGACGAGGAAGGTCGTCCAAGAGTCGTTGGCCATGGAGCCGGAGCTCGCTCGCCTCGTGGCCATCGAGTACGAAGGCGACCCCCGGAGTGCCCAGCTGCTCCTTCGGGAGTGGGCGTCGCGTCGCCTCTTGGTGCTCAACGAGCGCAACCACTACGCCCTACGGCCGGAAGTGCTGCTCTCCGACGCCCTCCCTCCCGACGCCGGCACGCTCCTCGTGCGCCGGCTCAACGCGGCGTTGGAGAGCGCGACCGATCCATCTGCGGCTCGCGAAGCGCTGGCCGTGTG
Organism: uncultured Pseudomonadota bacterium; assembly: GCA_903921785.1. GTDB lineage: Bacteria > Myxococcota_A > UBA796 > UBA796 > SXON01 > SXON01. The sequence continues at coordinate 53,991 of CAIXRH010000136.1, read as the reverse complement.
CCTGCTCGCCGGCCCCGATCCGCCGGTCGCGCTGGTCCGAGCGCTCAACGATGCGGGGGTCGACGCGCTCCTCGCCACGGGCCTCGTCACCGAGGAGCTCGCGGCGTTGGTCATCGAGTCCTCCGATGTACGTGCGCTCGCCACCGAGCAGCTCGCGCAGCACCCGAACCTCCCGGAGCTTCACCGTCGCATCGCCGACGCCTGGCAGGAGCTCGCCTCCACCAGCGGCCTGGACGTGGACCTCCCGCTCGGCCTCCACCGGTTCCGCGCGGGCGACGCGTCGGCGGCGGTGGTCCCGCTGCTGCGGGCGGTGCTGCGCATGAACCGGGGCGGTCGCGCCCGGGACGCGGTGGCGGCGGCGGCGATCGCGATCGAAGCCGCGGACGCTGCGGGTTCGCCGACGGCGCGGCTGGAGGCGCGTCGGGTGCACGCGGAAGCCCTCGTGGAGAGCGGCCATCCGGCGCGCGGGCTCTCCCTGATCGATCACGCCCTGGCGTCGATCGAGGGGGATCGCCTCGCCCGTGCCCGTCTCCGGGTCCTGCGCGGCCGCACCGCCCGGAAGGTCGGCGACCTGGAGGCGGCCGGCAAGGACCTCGACGCCGCCTACCAGACCTTCGAGTCGCTGCGCGACCGTGCCGGGCTCCTCGACGTGGCGGGGCAGCGGGCGCGCCTGGCGCGGGCGGAGGGCCGTCACGCTCGGGCGTTGGCGCATTGGGGCGAGATGCTCCGCCTCAACCGAGGCGATCTCGTGCTGGAGGCGGAGGCGCTCAACGGGCTGGTGGAGGCGATGCTCGACGCCGGGCAGCTCGAGCACATCGACAAGCAGGTGGAACGTCTGCAGCGGGTGAGTCGCGCCAGCGGGGACACCCGGAGGATCGCCGAGGCGACCAGCACCTGGGGCATGCTCCACCTCGCGCGCGGCGAGCCGGAGCGGGCGCGGCGCGACCTGGAGACGGCGAGCGCCATCGCGGCCACGCTGGGCGCCGACCGCCTCCAGCTCCGCTGCCGCCTGATGCTGGCCGAGCTGGAGCAGCGCGCCGGGAACCTGGAGACCGCGGAGGAGATCGCGAGGTGGGCTGCGCGCTTCGCCGAGGAACGTGGGGATCAGACCGCCCGGGCGCAGGCCTGCCTGCGGCTCGCGCTCCTCGCGGTGACGCGCGGCGAGGCCGCCCGCATCCGCGGGGATGTGGACATCGCCGAGGCTTGCCTCCAGTCGAGCCCCCGGCACGCGCTCTGGCTCCACGTCGGGGTGTTGCGCGCGGCGTTGGCGGCGGAGGAAGGGGACGAGCGTACGTGCCGGGCGTGGTGGTCGGTGGCGCGGGAACGGGGCCTGGAGGCGCGGGGGGGCTCCGAGCTGCGCCCGGCGCTGCACTGGCTCTGTGAGCGGGCGGCGGCGCGGGGGTGGAACGACGTGGTGGCCAAGGCTGCGGCCATCGCCGCACGGGCGACGGGCTCGCTGGGCCCCCTGCGGTCGCCGATGGCGCGGTCGCGGGGGTAGGGCCGTCTCTCGAAGCGCGACGGTTCACGGCCGGCTTCGCCGGCCGGCGCCTGAGGCGGGTGGACCGGAGCGCCGACGCCGGTCTGGCGCCCCCGGTGTCCCTCGTCACCTTCGTCTGGCCCGTCAGCCCGCCGCTCACCCCGGCGTCACCACCCGCGGCAGCTCCACGGTGAACACCGTCCGTCCAGGCCGGCTCTCGACCCGTACGTCGCCGCCGTGCGCCCGCGCCACCGCCCTCACGATCGCCAGGCCGAGTCCGGTTCCCTGGCGATCCCGCCCGGTGGTGAAGAATCGATCGAACACCCGGGGGAGGTTGGCGGCGGAGATTCCGTCGCCGTCATCCTCGACGTCGACGCCGGTGCGGGCGCCACGCGTCCATCCGCGTACGCTCACGTGGGGTCCGCCGTGGAGCCGCGCGTTGTCGATGAGGTTCCGCACCGCCAACTCCAGGAGCGCGGCGTCGCCGATCACCGCGCTGGCGCCGCTCTCCGCCACGACCCCCGGCGCGCGGGCCACGACCGTGCCCACCACCAGATCGAGCTCCACCGGGGCGTTCGCGTCGTTGGCATCGACGCGGGCGAGCTCGAGGAGCCCCTGGAGCATGCGGAGGAGGCGGTCGAGATCCGTGCGGGCGTTGTCCAGGAACAGCAGGCGTTGTTCGAGGGGCATCTCCTGGTCGTCGCGGAGCAGGTCCACCGTGCCCCGCAGCGTCGTGAGCGGGGTACGGAACTCGTGGCTCACGTTCGACGCGAACTCCTGGTTGTAGGCGAGCCGCTCCTCCAGCCGCCGCAGTGTGCCCCGGAACGCGCCGGCGACCTGGCGAACCTCGGCGATCCGCGTGCCGATCGTCGCATCGAGCAGCCACCGCGCGTGTTCCCCGCGCTCGCCTCGCTCGGTGACCTCCCGGGTGACGCGGGCGAGGGCACGGAGCGACCGCGACACCCGCCAGGTTGCGAACGCAGCAAAAGCCAGGGCAACCGCGGCGATGAGGCTCGCGCGCCAGCCCGCTTCGTACGTGAGGGCGATGATGACCTCCAGGTCGCGGCGGTTGGTGCGCTGAAGGACGACCGCACCTTGTACGCCGTGATCCCCGCGAATCGGGGCGGCGGCGACGGTGGCGGCGGGGAGACCGTCGCGGGCGGCGATGCGCGCGGTGGTGGTGTCGCCGCGGAGGGCCGCGGCCAGCGCGGCGGTGACTTCGGCGGCGGGTTCGGTGGCGTCGTCACTGGCGAGTGGGAGTCCGGCGGCGTCGTAGAGTCGGATGCGCGTGCTTGGGCCAAGATCGAGCTTCAGCGCCGCGAGGGCGGCGAGCCAGGTGTCGGTGCGCTCGTCGGTGAGCTGCGGCGCGACGGCGGCCGCCGCGAGCGCCGCCTCCTGCTTCACGGCCATCTCCCGCTGCCGCGCTTCATCGCGGGCGATCGCGCCCGTGCCCCAGAGCAGCAGCAAGGGGAGCAGGAACATCCCGGCGTGGCTCAGGAAGAGCGCGTAGTGGAGCGGGATCGCGGGACGCGTCCAGCCGGTGGTCTGGACCGGGGGGCGTTCGCGCGTCGGGCTCACGTCCGCCAGCGCCAGCCGACGCCGTTGACGGTCTCGATCCGATCCTGTCCGTGCGGACGTAGCTTGTTGCGGACGCCGCGCACGTGGCTGTCCACCGTGCGATCGGCGACGAAGTGTGGGCCTTCCCAGGCTGCTTTCACCAATTGCTCGCGATTGAGCACTGCGCCCTGGGCGGCCAGGAGCGCATGGAGCATCCGCAGCTCCGTCCGGGTGAGCGGCAGCTCTTCCTCCCCGGCCCAAGCCCGGAATTGGACGGTGTCCACCCGCACGCCGGCGGCCTCGACCTGGGGCGGCGGCGTGGTGCTCGCGCGCTGCGATCGCCGGAGAACCGCCTTGACCCGCGACACCAGCTCGCCGGGGGCGAACGGCTTGGCGAGGTAGTCGTCTCCGCCGAGATCGAGGCCGACGATGCGGTCGACCTCCTCGGCGCGGGAGCTCAGGAAGATGACCGGGACGTCCCAGGAGGCGCGGAGCTCGCGGCAGACGGTGATGCCGTCGAGCTCGGGCATCAGCACGTCGAGCACCACCAGATCGGGGACGCGAGCACGCACCGAGGCGAGGGCGGCGCGGCCATCGCCGGCTTCGCGCACGCTGAAGCCCGCCCGGGTGAGCGTGTAGCGCACCAGCTCGCGCAGCCGCGGGTCGTCATCGACGACCAGGATCTCGGCGGGATGGTCGGCAGGCACGCTCGTCCTCCTGTCCTCGGTAGTGTATCGGATACCCTTGTACCCTCAGCGCGTCACCAGCAGGAACTTCACCCGTCGCTCGTCCCCCTTGCCCACGCCGTAGACGGCCTCGGGGCGCCCACCGTCGATCTCCGCCACCCGGAACGAAGGCGGCAGCTTGACGACCAGCGCGGCGTAGCGCGCCCGAAGCTCGGTTCGCAGCACCGTCTCAAGCAGGGGAAGGTCGGCCACGCTCACCCCCATGCGCGCCCAGTCGACCCCCCACGGAGGGTCGAGGAACAGCACCGCCTCGGGATCGGCGCGGCGGGTGGCCACGTCCAGCGCATCTCCCCGGACGAACTCGATGGACCGCTCGACGCCGTAGATCCGCGCGTTGTGACGGGCGTCGGCGAGGCGGCTGGCGTCTTGCTCGACCGCGACGACGGTACACCCAGCGCGGGCGAAGCCGATCGCGTTGCCGCCGGCGCCGCAGCCGGCATCGACGACCTTCCGGCCGCCGAAGCGCTTTCCCAGCTCCAACGCGAGCGCTTCGGGCGTGAGTGACACCTTGCCCTCGGCGTCGAGGCGCACGCCGGGGCGGCTGAAGCCGATGGACGTCTCCCGCCGCCGCCGGGCGTCGGTGGTGCGCGCGGCCCGGACCGCGGGGCGGGGCAAGGGGGGCACGAACTCGACGGTGATCGGGCTCCCGCCGATCGCCACGTTGTGCAGGCGCGCGGCGAGGTCTGCGGCGGCGTGGGTCACCAGCTCGGCGCGCGCGGTGCGCCCCTCAAACGACCACCCTCCGGGGCCGAGCAGCCGCGGGGCGTCGATCCAGGGGAGGAGGCCGGTGACGAAGGTGCGGTGCATCGGGCGCGCCTCAGGGCGTCCCAGCCGGCTTCAACGGCGGGAGCTTGCCGCCACCGGGCGGGAGGGGACCCCGTTGGTTGGGGCGTTCGAAGGGAACCTGGGTGCCATCGGGGAGGTTGCGCACGGCCTGGGGCCCCGCGGCGTTCACGGCGCTGTCCGGCGGGCCTTCGGGTCGGGGGAGGCCGGCTCGATCGATCTCGGCATAGCGGTGGGCGCCCGCGGGCGGGGGCGTGGCGGCGAGGGCCGCCGCGAGGGCTTCGCCGAGCTTGGCGTGGCCAAGCTCGCTGGGGTGCACCTGGTCGAGGAACCAAGAGAGATCACCGCCTTCTGAGCGGAGGAGGGCGGGGCCGTCGACCAACGGGGCGCCAGCTTCGGTGGCGACGTCACGCATCGTGTCCCGGTATTGCTGCACGCTCTCGGGGACGGGCATGCGCTCGAGGTCCAGCGGGGCGGGGAGCATCACGAAAGCCACCCGCGCCCCGAGAGCCTTGGCGTTTTCCGCCAGCTTCCGGAGGTTCGCGCCGTAGTCGTCGATGCTCACGCGGTGGACCGACTCGGGGGTGCCGACGTCGTCCCGACCGTGGAGCCACGTGACCTCCCGCTGGCGCATCCACGGGGAGAGGTGCTCCTCAAGAAGCCGTACCAACGCTGATTTCCGCAGTGCCGACTGCTCCGTCGGGTCCGCGGTGGCGATGACGTCGCTCCACAGGTTGCCGACGATGACCCAGCCCGGCTCCACCTCGGGCCCCAGCCGCGCGAGCACCGCCCGGCTCCGCGAGGTGTCGTGCCCGGGAACGGCCCCGTGAAACGTACTGACCGCACGACCCCACTCGGCGCTGAGCCGGGCCGCGGCGACGCTGGTGTAGATGTAGGCCTCCGACACGCCGTGGCCGAACGTGGAGCTGTCCCCGACCGAAAAGAGCCGCACCTCTCCGTCCGTGAGCGGGGCGAGCTCGGGCCCGCGAAAGCCGAGGCTGTTGTAGCGGTAGGTGATGTCCCCGACGCGCTCCTCGGTGGCGGGCGGGAGCGCCCATCCGAAGTCCTTCCGCGCGTAGAGGGCGAAGTCCTGGGCGTGGGCCGCGCGGGCGACGTCGAACTGCTCGCGGACCGGATCGCTGAGCCGACCGGGGGAGGGCAGCGGCAGCGTGCGGTCGTAGGGGGGGGCGAACGGGCGCGCGCCGATCTCCGCCCCCGCGAGGGCGAATGCGAGCATCACGAGCGCGAAGCCCGCCTTCCGCAGCCGCGTCATGCCTACTTCGGCAGCCGGGCGGTGTGGGCCCGGTACGTCATCCCGTTCGGCTCCATCTCTTCAGAGGGCACCTCGAACGGCGCGGCGGGGCACGTCCAGGTGTGGAGCTTCACCCCGTGCGTCGGCTGCGAGGCCTTCTGACGCTTGATCAAGTACTGGCGGAGCAGCTCGGCGGGAACCGGGGGCGGGTCCGAGACCGAGGGCGCGGCGGGGGTGTACAGCGGGGTGAAGGCCACCCCACCCCCCTCCTGGTTGAGGAACATCGAGACCTGGGCGATGTCTCCGTAGGGGAGGTAGCGGAGCTCGAAGCTGGGTTGCCCGAGCGCGTTGGTGCCGGTCTGCGTGACCTTTCCCATGCCCACCGCGCTGCCGCAGACCACGTCTTCCAGGAAGAGCCCGTTGCACACGAAGTCGGGCGGCGCCGGGGCGTCCTTCTTTGGCGGTTCTCCCTCGAAGACGAACCAGAGGTTGAGGGCCTCCTTGGTAGGGCAGGTGGGCACCCAGCTCGATGCGGCCCACGCGTACATGGCGAAGAGGAACATGCGCGGCACATAACCTCATCAGCCACCCCCATTCCGGATGATCGCCGCTGGTCCCTCGCCCCGTTCGTGCTACCCTTGACGCGTCAAAGGGGATGCGTGGCCAAGGGGAAGCCCAGCGGGGTGGTCATGAAGACGAAGGGCGCGAAGCCGCCGGGCAAGGCCAAGGCGGCTGCGCCCAAGGTGCGTCCGCTGAAGGCAAAGGGGGGTGCGCCCAAGGGCACGCTCCGCGGTTGGCTCCGCGCCATCGGTCGCAGCATCGTGATCGGTGGAGTGCTCGCCGCTGCGATCGTCGCGGCCGTGGGCTGGCGCTGGGCGCTCGGCGTGGTCGACGCGGGGCTGGAGAAGCCCACCTGGAGCGTCCCCGGGAAGGTGCAGAGCGCGCCGTTGGTGGTGTGGGAAGGCGAGACCCTCGCGCCGGAGCAGCTGGCCACCGATCTCGCGGCCGCGGGGTACGCCCGGGTCCCCAAGGCCACCCAGCCCGGGGACTTCCAGGTCACCAGCGACGCGGTGCACGTGGTGAAGGCCCCCGCGAAGGGGCCAGGATGGAAGGTCGGCGGCGGCGAAGCGCTGGTCACCTTCGCCGGCGGGCGCGTCCAGTCGATCTCCCCCGACAACCAGCTCGAGGTCGGTCCGGCCACGCTCGCCGTCGTCCGCGGGGCGGACAACGAGAGCCGCAACCCGGTGCCGCTGGAGCGAATCCCCAAGCACATGATCCAGGCGGTCCTCGCCATCGAGGACGCCCGGTTCTACGACCACCACGGCATCGATCCGGTGGGCATCCTCCGGGCGATGACCCACAACGCGCTCAAGGGCGCGTGGGTGGAGGGCGGGAGCACGCTCACCCAGCAATTGGTGAAGAACCTCTTCCTCACCCAGGAGCGCACGGCGGACCGCAAGAGCCGAGAGGCGCTCATCTCGCTCGCGCTGGAGCAGCGCAAGTCCAAGGACGAGATCCTGTCGTTGTACCTCAACGAGATCTACCTCGGGCAGGCGGGGGGGAGCTCCATCTGCGGGGTGGATGCGGCGGCACGGGCGTTCTTCGCCAAGCCGATCGACCGGGTGAGCGTCGCGGAGGCGGCGACGATCGCGGGGATGATCCAGTCGCCCAACCCGTACAACCCGGTCCGGCACCCGGACGAGGCCAAGGCGCGGCGCGATGTGGTGCTCGGCCGCATGGTCGACGTCGGCTTCCTGGACGCGAAGTCCGCCGAGAAGGCCAAGGCCAGCCCGCTCGGCGCCCACGCCGACACCGAGGGGCGAGTGTCGCCCTGGGCCGTGGACCTCGCGGTGGAAGAAGCGGAGGCGGGCGACGAAGGCCGGGTCGCCCAAGCAGCGCTCACGGTGCAGACGACGATCCAGCCCCAGCTCCAACGTCTCGCGGAGCGCGCGGTCGACGAGGGGCTCGCCGAGGTGATCAAGGATCATCCCAAGCTCGCGGGGGTGCAGGCTTCCCTGGTGGCGGTTCGGGCGCGGGACGGGGCGATCGTCGCCATGGTCGGCGGCCGCGACTACGGCGACAGCGCCTTCAACCGCGCGGTGAACAGTCCCCGGCAGATCGGCTCGACCGTGAAGGCGCTCACGCTGGTCAGTGCGTTTGAAGCCGATCCGACGCTCTCTCCCGCCACCATCGTGTCCGACGCCGCCATCGAGCGTACGGTGGACGGCAAGGTGTGGAACCCGGCGAACTACGACGGCACCTACGCCGGGGACCTCCCGCTGCGGACGGCGATCGCCAAGTCCCGGAACATTCCGGCGGTGCTGCTGGCTGAACGTGTCGGCCTGGAGTCGCTGAAGAAGAACCTCCGTGGCGTCGGACTCAGCCGCGCCACGGCGTACCCTTCGGCGTCCCTCGGCGGCTTCTCCGCCACCCCGGTTGAGCTCGCCGGCGCCTACACCCTCTTCGCCGCCGACGGCACGGCGCGCGCGCCCTTCCTGGTCCGCTCCGTGGCCGCCGGGGACAAGGTGGAGCGGGAGGTCACCGCCGAGAAGGTCGAGGTGAAGTTCTCCCCCCGCGCCACCTGGCTCGCCTACGACGTCCTGCACAGCGTGATGACCGAGGGCACCGCGAAGTCCGCGGCGAAGTACGGTGTCGGCCCGGGGGCTGCGGGCAAGACCGGCACCACGGACGACTACGGCGATGCGTGGTTCGCCGGCGTGTCCGGGCCCTACTCGGTCGTGGTGTGGATCGGGTACGACCATCCCAAGCCGCTCGGGCTCACCGGCGGCCAGGCGGCGCTCCCCATCTGGGGCCGCTTCGTGGACGCCGTCGGCTTCGACGAAAAAGCCAAGGGCCCGCCCGCCGGCGTCGAACAGGCCGAGGTGTGCGTCGCCACCGGGCTCCCGCCCTGCGCGGACTGCACGGAGAAGCGCACCGAGTGGTTCAGCGCGGGCACCGTTCCGGCGCCGAGCTGCGGCGTGCTCCCCGAGGCCGCGGCCACGGTGAAGGACGGCTGGCAGAAGATCGGCGAGCTGTTCGGGCTCAACCGCTGAACGGGGGCGCTCGCGGTTCCCCGTGCTATGTTCGGGGGGATGGTCACCGCTCGCCTGGTCACCCCCTGTTTGGTCGGCTCGCTCCTCTTCGGCCTGCTGCTGCCCACGGCCGCGCACGCGGAGTGCAAGGCGGCGTACACCAGCGCCGAGCTGGTCAACGACCTCACCTCCAGCCAGCTCGCCCTGCGCAACCTCGACGAAGCCACGTTCACCGACGCGGGCAAGCGCCTGGAAACCGGCGTCGGCTGCGTGAGCAACGCCGTGCCGCCGATGGTTTTCGCGAGCGCGTATCGCTACATCGGCGCGTACCGTTACCTGGAGCACGACATCGACGGGTCGCGTAGGTGGTTCCGCACTTCGCTGGAGCTCGATGCGAGCTACCAGTGGGACGCGAACGAGCTCGAGCTCGACAACCCGATCCGTCAGGTGTTCGAGGAGGAGCGGGACGCCGCCACCACCGCCCCCACCAAGGTCGAGGGGCGTATCCTCAGCCAGCCCGCCGGAAGCACCTACTCGCTGGACGGTCGGCCGATCACCGTCGCCGCGGCCACTCCGAACCGTCCCCACGTGCTCCAGCAGGTCGCCACGGCCGACAAAAGCGTGCGTGGCACCTGGGTGATCGACGGCCCCGCGTTCCCCGAGCAGGTCCTGCAGGACGCCAGCATGGGCGCGCCGACCCCCGAAGAGCAGGCCAAGCTCGACAAGGAGGCGAAGGCGGCCAAGGCCAAGGCGGCGAAGGAGAAGCCGAAGGTCAAGGTGGCCAACGTCGAGTATGGCGACACCGGCGCCGTGAAGGTGGAGCGGGTACGTCCCCCCGAGAAGACCCCGCTCATCATCGTCGGCGCCGTCGCCGTCGCCGGCGCGGGCGCGCTCTACGCCGCCTCGTTCATGACCCACGACCAGTTCGAGAATTCGAAGACGACCGACGAGCTCCTCAGCAACCAGACGCTCACCAACGCCCTGGTGCTGTCGTCCGGGGGCGTGCTCCTCGCCGGCCTCGGGGTGGGCTACTGGGGCGTCATCCTCGATGGTGGCGCCAGTGTCGGGATCTCCGGCCACTTCTGAGGGCGGCTGGCTCGGTCGCAGCGGGAGGCGGTGGCGCCTCGCGCCCGGGCAGTCCGTCCGCGAGGGCGGGATGGCGTCGATCCTCCCGGTCAACGGGGAGGGGCCGTACCGTGGGGTGCTCGCGGCGCTGAAGCTCTCGCGTCGCGACGATCCGCTCTCGGTCGAGGCCCTTCGGAAAGAACAACGGGTGTTCGAGGCGCTCTGCCGTGCCCCTGGCGAGCCGCCGTGCCCGCGTCTCTACGACGTGGTCGAGGAGCCCGCACCCGGGCTGGTGATGGAGTGGTGCCCCACCGATCTGGAGCGGTGGTGGGCCGATCGCCACGGAGAACCCCATTCGTTCCCCGAGCTGTGCGAGGCGCTCGCCGCGGTGTGCCGTCGTGTGCGGGAGTACGCGATCGTGAGTGAGATGGAGCTCGGCGAGCGGGTGGTCCACGCCGACATCAAGCCGCGCAACATCCTGCGCAGCACCGAGGGGCGGTGGCTGCTCACCGACTTCGGCGCGGCGAAGTCCCGATCGCTCGACGAAGAGAACTGGGTCGCCACTCGGATGATCATCGGCACCGAGAATTACATCGCGCCCGAGACGCTGTTCAACGCCCGCAAGCCCTACCCGGCGGCGATGGACACCTGGTCGATCGGCTGCACCTTCTTCGCCTGCCTCCGGATGTGCTCGTTGCTCCGCGGCGGCGGCAAGCTCCCCTCCAACGGCACGCACGCCCACCACTTCCGAACCCACCGGGCGGCGTTGGTGGCCGACCTCCAGCTCCGCCGCCCGACCCTCTTCGCCGATCGTGAGCTGGACGCCTCGGTCTTCCCGAGCCCCGAGCGCCTCCCCGACAAGGACCGCGCCGCCATCGCCGACGCGCTGCGGGACACCCTCGGCAACACCCTGCTCGAAGAGCGCCTGGTGGCGGACGCCACCAACCTCCTCGACCGTGCCCTTCAGATCGATCCCGCCCGCCGTTACGTCGACCCCATCGAGATGGCGGGAGACCTCGAAGCGCTCGCCCAGCGAGGCCGCGAGCTCGCCGCGCGTGCCGAGGGCGGGCCGACCGGGCCGCGATCGTCCGCTCCCGCGGTCCGGGCGCCCGCTCCTTCCCCACCGCACCCCTCGGCGGCGCAGGCCCCCGCCGGTGGGGGCGCGTGGCGCTGGGTGGTCGGAGGCGGCGCCGTGCTCATCGCCGCGGGGCTCGTGCTCCTGGTGGGCCTCGCGGGGCTGGGCTGGTGGTGGCGCACGCGAGGGACGCCAAGCTCCACTGTTGCGGGCGGTGTGCCAGCGGAATCCGGCAGCCCCGTTGCGGGCGGCGCCGGAACGGGGGCAACTGGAGGTTCAGGCGCCGGCCCCGGAGCCACGCCCGGTCCCGCGACCCGCGGTCCAGCCGCACCGGGCGGCGAGCCCGCCGGGAGCGGAGCGTCGGCGGGCGTGCCGGAGGGCACCGGGGTGGCGAGCGGGGGCGGCGCGCAACGCCCGCCGCGCGCCGCGGAGAAGCTCGGCGATCACGCGCCGGCAGGGGAGGGGACCGTGCTGGTGCTCGGCGCCGAGGCCTACCTCAAGGGCAAGGGCGGCCGGCGCGCCCCAGGCACCGTCCCGGCGGGCACCTACGAGCTCTACGCCCAGATCGGGAGTGCGTCGTTCGTGGACCAGGGCACGGTCACGGTGGAGCCGGGTGATCGTATCGTCTGGCGCTGCGGCTTTGGCAAGTGTAAGGAGACCGAGGCCAGCGGCGCCGAGGATGGGGCGGAGGAAGAAGAGGAAGAAGGCGGCGATGTCGCGGAGTGAGGCGCCTCCCGGGAACGGTGACGGTCGTTGCGCCTGGGCCTGGTTCAGCAGCGCACGGAGGGTCTATGGCGCCCCTTGTGTCGTCCTCATGAGCCTCCTCGTCGCGTGCACCGACCCGGTCGACGCCGCCCCTCCCCGCCGCGATCCTCACGATCCCGCCGATCAGGGCACGCCCTTCGCCCTCGGCGTGAACCTCCCGTGGATCGACTACGGCGTGGACTTCCATGCGACGGCCTGGGGCGACGACACGCTGTCCGCCCACCCCGACGACGTCGCCGCGCGCCTGGGCGACCTCCGGGCCCACGGCGTCCGCAGCGTCCGGTGGTGGCTGTTCGGCGATGGCCGCGCCGCACCTCGCTTCACCGGCGAAGGCGTCCCGGTGCCCCTACGGGCCGACGACGAGATCACCGCCAACTTCCTGCTCATGCTCGACCTCGCCGAGGCCGCCGACCTCACGGTCATGCCGGTGGTGGTCGACTTCGGCTGGTGCGCCGCGCCGCAGGAGGTCAACGGGGTCACCCTCGGCGGACATGCCGGAGTCTTCGCCGACCCCGTGCGCCGCGCCGCGTTGATCGACGACGTGCTTATTCCGCTCGCGACGTCCGCAGCGGACCGCCCCGCCCTCGCTGCCTGGGACCTCATCAACGAGCCGGAGTGGGCGTTTGACGGGGAGCTCTATGGCCTCGGCGACCATTGCGACGCCGCTGACGTCGTCGCCTATGTGGGGGAGGCCACGGCGGGTCTGGCCAGCGTGAACGATACCCCGGTCAGCGTCGGCAGCGCGTCCTACGCCTGGATGGTGCAGTATTGGCTCGACGCTGCGCCGCCGATCCTTCAGTTCCACGACTACTGGGAGGACCTCGCCACGCTCGACGCTGACCTGGGCAAGCCGGTCATCCTCGGCGAGTTTCCCACGCAGGACCAGGACCTCTCCGCCACGCTCGACACCGCCTGGGCCGGCGGTTTCGCGGGCGCGCTGCCCTGGAGCGCCTACGCGGAGGACGACGCCACCGCGCTCGACCTCGACGAACTCTCTGCGTGGGAAGCCGATCACGAGGTCGGTGGGGGGTACTGAGCCACACCCCGGTCGGCCAGGGCTGCCCAACGCCGGCTACCCGCCCTCCCGCCACTCCTTGAGCTGCGCCTCGACGCGCTCCCGGTTCGGCCACCGCTCCACCGCGACCTCCAATGCACGTTCCAGGCACTTGATCGCCTTCGCCCGCTGGCCGTACTCCCCGAGCACCGTGGCGATCTTCATCCAGCCATTGGCGTACTCGGGCTGGAGCTTCACCGCGTGCTCCCAGTCGCCCACGGCTGCCCACGGAGAACCAAGGTTATACAACCATCCTCCGCGGTTGCTGAGCATCTGGACGTCGTCGGGGGTGGCCTCGAGCGCGGAGGTGACGTCGGCGACGGCGCTGAGCAGGTCGCCCTGCTCCCAGAAGCGCAGCGCGCGGTCATAGAACCGGCGAGCGCGGGCGGCGGGCGCGAGTCGGCGCGCGGCTTCCTGATCCGCCTCCTCCGCGGCTTGGGCGAGCTGGAGCACGTGGTCCATGTCGCCGGTGCGTCCGGCCGTCTCCAGCGCGGCGCTCACGTCCGCGTACGCCGCCTCGGACGCCACGAAGGGCAAGCGCCCGGTGAGCAGCCACGCCACCCGGTCGATGCTGGCGCTCACGTTGCCCGCTTCGCCTTGGCCCCGCAGCTGCACCTCGCGCGCGATCACCCGTCCGGAGAAACCCGCACGCAGGGCGTCGGCAACCGCCTGACGCCCCGACGCGTGGATGTCCTGCCAGGAGACGGCCATGCTCACTCCGCGGTGACGTCCACCCGTTCGCCGGCGGAGAGGGTGATGCTCGGGCCGCCGATCCCGAACGTGCCCGAGACATAGCCGGGTTCGTTGGTGCCGCTGACCATCTGCTGCACCGAGACCTCGGCCGCCTTCGCCGAAATCTTCCCGCCCTGCGCCGTCGCCACCTTCAAGCTCACCTTGCCCTTGGGCGCCGAAACGCTGGAGGTGCCGGTGAGCACCGCGCCATCGGCGATCTCCACCTCGGCGTTCGCGCCGGTGGCGTTGAGGTTCACCGCGGTGAAGGTGCCATTCGCCGCGAGGCCACCCGCGCCCGAGGTGACCTTGAGCGCCCCGCCACAGTTGCGTACGCTCACCCAACCCGTGCCGGACTGGGAGACGCTGATCGAGCTCGCGCCGTTGGGGACGTTCACCGTGAGCGGCGCATCCACCGTCGACACGCCGGAGGTCTTCTTCGGCATCATGGTGCTCACGACGCCGCCGCCCTTGCCGTCGCCGCTGGCCTTCAGCCCGATGCCCTTCCCAAAGCTCTCCAGGGCCCCTTCGCCGGCGCCAGTGAGGCTGTACGGCATCCGGGCGCTGAGGCTCCGGGTATCGGAACAATTCACGATGATGTTCCCCCCCGAGTGGCTGATGCTCACCGGCTTGCCGACGGTGTAGCCGGTGGCCTCTTCGGAGAGGGTGCCGCCATAGTTGAGGTCGCCCACGTGGGGCTCTCCGTCCTGGGCCAGGGCGGTGGACACGGAGAAGCTGAGGAGCAGGAGCACAGAGACCTCCACGTCCCGAAGTAACGCACCCGGCGACGGGTTACCGCGCCGGACCCGGTTTCGTCCCTCGCCACGGCCGGCCGCGCGACGCGTGGCCCCGGAGTCGCCGCATGTTCACCCGCCCCCTCTGCGACCTGCACATCCACGTGGGCGGCAGCGTCGCCCCCCACATCATGTGGTCGATCGCCCATAGTCAGGGGTTCAAGCTCCCCACCAAGGACTACTTCGAGTTCGTGGAGCTCATCACGGTCAACCCGAAGAAGGTCAAGTCGCTCGACGACTACCTGCGGATCATGCACGACGTCACGGAGAAGATTCAGTCGTCGCCTTCGGCCATCGAGCGCAGCGTCTACGAGATCATCGGCAAGGAGTACCGCGGTAGCCTGGTCGGGAGGATCGAGCTCCGCTTCAACCCGATGAAGCGCAACCTCCACGGCGAGCGGGACCTCGACCACATCATCCACGCTGCCATCCGCGGCATGGACCGCGCCACGCTCGAATACGGCGTGCAGGCCGGGCTCATCTTCTGCCTCGCCCGTGAATTCAAGCCGGAGCTCAATGAGATCCTGGTCGAGAAGGCGATCCGCTACCGGGATCGGGGCATCATCGGGATCGACGTGGCCGGGCCCGAGTCCCACACCATCGAGCTGGACGAATCGGTGGCCCGCTACGAGAAGCTCTTCGCGCGCGCGAGAGAAGCCGGCCTCGGAACAACCATCCATACGGGAGAGACCGCGTCGAGCGGCGCCGAGGGGGTCATCGCCGTGATCGACCGCCTCAAGCCTAGCCGCATCGGGCACGGCATCCGCGCTGCCTACAGCGAAGAGGCGCTCACCCGCCTGTCGGACAGCGGAGCGCTCTTGGAGATCTGTCCCACGTCCAACCTGCACACCCGGGCGGTACGGCACCTCGAGGAGTTCCGGTACATTCTCGGGGCGCTCCAGCAGCGGAAGATCCCGTTCTCGATCAACACGGATGGTACGTACCTGTGTCGCACCAACCTGCGTCGGGAGTACAAGCTGCTGATCGACTCGGAAATCCTCACGCATGCGGAGGCTGATGCATGCAACGAGGCTGCCTACAAGGCGAGCTTTCTCGCGGCGTGATACATACGTGATACACGGCGGTTGCCGGCCAGAGGCCGGCACCGGGCCCTCCCTTCGGCCCCCTGCGGGTGCCTCCGTTCGGTCCCTACCGCGGCACCTCGGCGGCGCGGTCGAGGGGTGGGCGATCTGGGCGCCACGAACGCCAGCCCGCGATAGCCGATCCCCCGCGTGATCGTCCTCCTCTACCTCCTCGCCACCGTGGGCTCGGGCGCGCTGGCGATCCGCGCGCCGCTGGCCGACAAGGAGGACCCGGTCCGGCGTAGCTACGCGGTGCTGGCGGGCACCGCCGCGCTCACCTGGCTCGGGTGGTCGATCTTCCTGTTCTGGCCGGGCGCGCACGTCGGCAAGCTGATCAACGGGGTGTCAGCCGCGTTCCTCCCCTACGCGCTCCTGAGCTTCGTGGACCACTTCTTCGTCGGTCGCGAGGGCGCCCCGAAGGACTCCCGGCTCGCCCAGCTCGGCGGCTTCGCGCCGTTCGTGGCGGCGGCCTACGCCGGCTGCGAGCTGTTCCTCGACGCGTGGCTCCGCGTCCACTTCACCCCGTGGCGGTTCGGGCAGGCCGGCCTCTCCGACGTGATCCTCGGGGCGTGGGTCGCCGCCGGCCTCAGCATCTCGGTGCGACGGCTGTGGCAGCGCCATCAGGGGAGCAACCTGCGGATCGAGCGGGCGCGCATCCGCTACCTGCTCATCCTGGCGAGCTCGGCGATCGGCTCCTCGCTGCTTGAAGCGTTCGTCCGCGCCTTCGCGCCAGACGATCCGAACGCGTCGTTCTTCACCCGGGAGGGCAACGTGCAGGGGGCGCTCCCGCCCATCGGCGCGCTGCTGACCACCACGCTTTTGTGGTTCCTCTTCCAGATGATCTCGCTCACCCGCATGCTCGATCTGGCGGAGATCGTGGCGCGGGTCGGCGCGGTGTCGATCGCAGCGGTGATCCTGGTCTTGCTCGACAGCCTCAGCGCCCTGTCGCTCCTGAGCAGCTACCCCACCCATGGGTTCTTCCAGGCCTTCGTCGGCTCGGTGCTCTTCCTCCTGGCGTGGGACCCGCTGCGAAACCAGCTCGAACGCTGGCTCGGCGCGGTGATCAACCCCCGCGGCCAGGTCCTCGGCGACGCGATGCGCGACGTGGAAGCGGCCCTCCCGAGGGCGATCTCCCTGCCGGCGCTCAGCGCCACGCTGCTCGACCGGTTCGTCTCTTCCGGGCGGATCCCCACCGCGTCTCTCTACCTCTGGGACGAAGAGCGCCGCCTCTACCGCCTGGTGTCGGAGGCGGGTACCCGGGCACTGCCGGCGGTGCTCAACGTCGCGCGCACGCCGTTCGTGGACGGTTTCCTCGGCGGCGAGCCCGCGTACCTCCGGGTGGTCCTGGAGCGGCAGCTTCGCCGCGACCCGCGCCGTGAGGAGAACCTCACCCGTCGTCTCGAGGTGATGCGCTCGATGAACGCCGATCTCGTGGTGCCGCTCACCAGCGGCGACCTCGTGCTCGGCTGGCTCGCCCTCGCGGACGAGGCAGACAGCGACGGCTTCTCGGAAGAGGAGGTCGCGCGGCTCGTGCGCCTGGGGGCACGTGCGGCGGGCACCGTAGAGAACATCCACAGCTTCGATCAGCTCAAGGAGGAGCACCGACTCACGGCGCTCGGCACCATGGCCGCCGGCCTCGCCCACGAGATCCGCAACCCGCTCGCCGGGATCCGCGGTGCCGCCCAGTTCTTGGAGACCACCCGCACAGGCACCGATCAGGAGATGGTGCGGGTCATTGTGGACGAGACCGATCGGCTGAACCGGATCGTTGCCCAGTTCCTGGACTATGCGCGCCAGCTCCGCATCCACGCGGAGCCCGTGGCGCCGGGGGAGCTCCTCGCGGCCACCGCGCGGAGCCTCGCGGCGACGGGTACGCCGGGCGTGGAGCTCAGCGTCCTGGTGGAGCCGGAATTGCCCGATCTGGCCATCGACGAAGGGAAGCTCAGGCAGGTCCTGCTGAACCTGGCGCAGAACGCGCTTCAGGCGATGCCGGAGGGCGGCGCCCTCACCCTGCGCGCGCGCAAGGGGGTGCTCGGCGACCCTCGGGCGCGTCAGGCGCGGGCGATCGAGCTCTCCGTGGAGGACACCGGCGTGGGCATCTCCACGGAGGACCTTGACAAGCTCTTCGTGCCTTTCTTCACCACGCGCCACGACGGCACGGGCCTCGGCCTCGCGATCAGCCAGCGCATCGTGCAGGCGCACCACGGCGAGCTCGATGTGCGCAGCGAGGTCGGACGCGGGACGACCTTCATCGTCCGCCTGCCGTGGAACGAGGTGGATTCAGCCGCGAAAGCTGGAGAACGTCCGGCGTGAGTGGGGGTGATACATGATGTGTCGAGTGATACGTTTCGATCTGTATCGTGGGCTGCCGCTCCTGTTTTTCGTCGGTTGTGGGGCGCCTGCGGACGAGAGCGGCCTCCCGGCGTGGTCGCCCGCCGTTCGTTCGGAGGCGGGCCACCTCGTGGACCAGGCGGGGAGGGACGTCCTCCTCCGCGGCGTGAACGCCCGGGTGGAGGGGCTGTTCGACGTCACGTTTGACGACGGGCGCACCGCCCTGGAGCCCATCCCGCCGTTCACCGCCGAGGACTGCGTGGTGGTCGCCGAGACCCTCGGCGGCAACCTCCTCCGCCTCCCGCTGAGCTGGTCGGGGCTTGAGCCCGCCGAGGGCGCCTTCGACGATGCCTACCTCGATCGCACGCTCGCCCTGGTCGACGCGTGCGCGGGCGTGGGCGTCTACACCCTCCTCGATCTCCACCAGGACGCCTACAGCAAGGAGATCGGGGAGGATGGAGCTCCGCTCTGGGCGATCGTCCCGGCGCCGGAGGAGCTCCTGGAGGGGCCGCTGACGGACCTCGGTGAGCGGCGTCTGTCGGGGCAGGTGCTCGCCGCCTTCCGGTCGCTTTACACCGACGCCGACGGGCTGCACGCGGCGTATGCGCGGATGGCGGCGGAGGTCGCCCGCCGCGCGCGCGGCCATGAAGGGGTGATCGGACTGGAGCTCCAGAACGAGCCCGTCCCGCTCGGGGACGACGCTGCGCTCGACACCTTCCACCACGCCGTCGCCGACGCCGTGCGGGAGGCTGCTCCCGAGCTGCCCGTCTACTTCGAGCCCGACTCGATGCGGAACCTCCGTGATGAGGCGCCGGTCGCGGTGCCCTTCGGCGTCGACAACGCGGTGTACGCCCCGCACCTCTACGTGGACGTCTTCGAGGATGGGTGGGCCAGCGGCGATGTCTCCGCCATCGAGCGGAGCCTCGCCGGGATCCACGACGAAGCCGCGGCGCACGGCGCCGCCGTCCTTGTCGGCGAATTCGGCCACGATCCTCGAAATTCGCAAGGGCAGGCCTACATCACGGCCGCGCTCGACACGATGGACACGACGCCGACCTCCTGGGCGTTCTGGGTCTACGAAGAGTGGTCCCAGGGCGGGTGGGGGCTCTACGACAGCGACGGAAACGCCCGCGGCGCCCTCCGCGACCAGGCCGTCGCCCTCCTCGCCCGCCCGTTCCCCGCCGCCATCCCGGGGAAGATCGCTACCGTCCATTGGGACGGGACCACGTTGAGCTACGAGGTGGAAGGTCCGTCGGCCGGCGAGAGCGTCGTCGATTGGCCGGATCGCCTGGGTGTGCCGACGGTCACCTGCGGCGGGGCCGTCGTCCCGGCCAGCCGCGCCCACGGGAGGCTCGTGTTTTCATGTGATAACACGAACGTCACGGTGGTTGGCGGCTGAGAAGGTGACGGTCCCCGAGGCCGTTCGGCCGCCTACCAGCCGCCGCCGGACCCGCCGTACTCGCCGATGTCGCTCCGCGAGCCGTCCACATCGGTGAGGGTGGGGTCCCCTGCGTTCTTCAGGCTCGAGCTCGCGGTGAGCGTGTAGTTCCAGCCGCTCGCGCCACCGCTGGTGTTGGTGTAGCCCGGCGTCACCGCCACGTTTCCCGAGCTGCCGACGGGGCTCGTGAGGTTGTAGAACTCCGACGAGCTGTTCCCGTAGAAGTTCGAGTAGGTGAAGCTGTAGGGGTAGGTGTAGCTCGGGTACTGGTAGACGGCGCCGCCGTAGGACGAGCTTCCACTCAGAGAGTTGGAGTAGACCGAGATGTTGTCCCCGGTGAATCCGCCGTAGTAGTCGAGATCGATGCCACCACCGGTGGCGTAGTCGGCGCTGAGCTTGTTGCCCGCGATGTCCGCGTTGATGACCGTCGGCGAGGCGTAGTAGTAGCTGCAGATGCCGCCACCGTAGGCATAGTTGTAGGAGCCGGAGCCCCCGTAGGTAGCCGTGTTTCCGGCGATGAGGGCGTTGGTGACCAGCGGCGTGGAGTAGTCGTAGACCAGCCAGCCCGACCCGTAGGCGGAGTAGCTGTCGGCCGAGTTGTCCGTGACGATCAGGTGGTCGATCGTCGCGCTGTCGTTCCCTTCGTAGAAGCCGCCGCCGAAGGTGTTGTCGTTCGGGCCGTAGAGGATGCTCTGGTTGCCGTCGATCGTGAGGTGGTCGAACGACGCGGATCCCGTCTCCATCGCGAGCCCGATTCCGTACACCGTCGCGTACCCGAGGCTGGACGAAGAGCGGTAGATGAAGTTCTCGTTCACCTTCACGTTGTCCAGGTTTCCCGTCGAATAGTACAGGTACATCCCGATGCCGTATGCCTGGACGTAGTTGCTGCTCGCGTTCCCCGCTCCGTACGCGTAGCCGCCGTTGCCGATCACCGCGAGCCCGTCCACATCCAGGTTCGCGTTGGTGATGTACACCCCAGTCCCGTACATGTACCCGGACCCGCTGCTCACCGGCGGTTGGGCGTAGTTGTACTCCACGGTGACGTCACGGATGGTGAGGTCTCCGTAGGCAAACATGCCGGTACCGTAGCAATAGTCGCTGGTCGTGCAGTAGTTGTACGCGACGACGAGGTCTTCGAGCGTGGCGTCGCTGCCGTAGATGTAGATGCCGGCCCCGGACGCGGCTTCGCCGTTTTCGATGGTGAACCCGCGCAGGGTCGGCTGGTACTCGTAGTTGTCGATCGCGACGACGGGACCGGCGCCGGTGCCGGAGATCGTGGTGAGCTTCGAGCCGTCTTCCCCCTCGATGATGAGCGACGACTTCCCGCCGAGATCGATGTCCTCGTAGTAGGTGCCGCCGGCCACACACACGTGGTCTCCCGCACTGGCCGCCGTGATCGCGGACTGGATCGTGGCGTAGTCTTCCGGTACGCGCCGCCCGTCGTCGATCACGCCGTCGCAGTCGTCGTCCGCGTCGTTGCAGATGTCCTCGGCGGCGGGGCTCACGGAGGCGTCGGCGTCGTCGCAATCGGTGGAGCTGGTGCTGGTGCCGGCGGGGTTGCTACACGCGGCGCCGGCGTAGGTGCCGAAGTAGCCATCGCTGTCGCGATCCGTGTAGTACGCAACGACGTTCACGCTGTCGGCTTCGTTGACGGCGCCGTCGCAGTCGTAGTCGGTGCCGCCGCAATACTCGGCGGCGCCCGGGTAGACCGAGCGGTTTGAGTCGTCGCAGTCCGTGGCGTCGGCGACGTAGCCTACGGGCGCGGAGCAGCCGGTGGCCGTGCCAGCGGCATCCCCAAACGTGTCACCGTCGCGATCGGCGTAGAAGGTCTCCGGGTCGACCGGGTTCTCGTCCACGTTGCCGTCACAGTCGTCGTCGTCCCCGTTGCAGTATTCGTCGGCGCCGGGGTGCACGTTGGGGTCGGTGTCGTCGCAGTCGTTCTTGGTCTCGGAGGCGCCGGGGGGGAGCGCGCACGCCTGCACGGGCGTGTCGCCATCCCCGTACAGGTCGCCGTCGGCGTCGGCGTAAAAGGTGAGGCTGTCGCCGGCGCCTTCGTCGATCTCGCCGTTGCAGTCGTTGTCGAGCCCGTCGCAGGCCTCGTCGAGCCCGGGATGTACGGTGGCGCGCGTGTCGTCGCAGTCCGTGCAGGACGCGTAGCCATCGCCGTCAGCGTCGCCTTCGTCGTTGACCCCGTTGCAATTGAAATCGGGGCCGGTGCAGGCGGTCTCGGTGGCGCCGGGGTGGTAGTCGGTGCTCGCGTCGTTGCAGTCCGTACCGTCGGCGACGTAGCCGTTCGGTTGTTCGCAGGCGGTCTTTTTGGCGGACGGGTCGCCGTAGCCGTCCCGGTCGAGGTCGGCGTACCAGGCGGTCGCGTCCACCGGGGAGTCATCGACCGTGCCGTCGCAGTCGTTGTCGACTCCGTCGCAGAGCTCGTCCGCGCCAGGGTAGGCGGTGGCATCCGCGTCGTCGCAGTCGGACTCGACGTCGTACCCGTCGGCGTCCGCGTCGGCCGGGCCGGTCGGGAGCTTGCCGGTGTCGTCCCCGGGACCGGACGTGGCGCAGGCGAGGAGGAAAAGCGCGGGCAGGACGAACAGACGGGACATTCGGGGCGGACTCCGGCGCTCCCAGAGTAGCGACTACGGTTGGCCCCCGCACCCGTGTGCGCGCGGACGACCCAAAAAATCTTTTTCGGCTGGAGCCGACACGCGGGTCGGATAGGCGCAACCCCGAACGACGGAGCCTACGATGTCCCTGGTTCTCCTCTCCATGATCGCCTGTGGCCTGCGCGACGACAGCACCTTCGGCGACGACGTCATCCCTCGCGACGACCAGCTCCTCATCAACATGCCCATCGCGTCGGACGCGGCGAAGTCCCCCGACGACCCGGCGACCTGGGCGCTGTACTACGAAGAGACCCGCTCGGTCACCTCCAGCGTCAACGGCACGATCAGCGCGGTCCTCGGCATCACCTGGGGCGTGGTCTCCACGCAGACCCCGAGCTGGACCGACGAGACCCAGACCAAGGCGATCTGGGGCCCCTACAAGGGCCAGAGCGGGCTGGACCCCGTCTCCACGGGCGTGTGGGTCCAGAAGAACGACGACGGGACCTATGCGTGGAGCGTCTTCCAGGTCCCCAACGGCGGCACGGTCGAGGCTGATGCGGTGGCCATCGTGCTCGGCGAGGTGGACGCCGGGGCCACCCGGGATGCGGCAAGCGGCAGCTTCTACATCGACTTCGACGCCCGCAACGCGCTCGATCCCGCGGCGCTCGAGGTCGGCAAGTTCGCCACTGAGTACGCCTACGACGAGAACGGCGCGAGCGCCCTGGTCAGCACCGACGACTACGGGTACGAAAACGGCCAGAAGTACGACGCCGCCTACGACTACGACGAGACCTGGGGCGGCGAGGGCGAGATGGACCTCGCCTACCTCGCGGACCTCAACCTCTCGGGCACCGACGAGATCGTCACCTTGAAGTCGCGCTGGCTGGCCGACGGCCAAGGTCGCGGCGATGCCAAGGTGCTCGGTGGCGATCTCGGGGTCGCCGAGGTCACGGCGAACGAGTGCTGGGGGACCGACTTCCTCACCGCGTACTGGACGGACAGCATCGGTCTGTACACCCCGGTCGGGGAAGAGAGCGTCTGCGCCTTCACCCCCGCGAGCTACGCCGAGGAGGCGAGCTTCTCCAGCGCCGACTGAGCCGTCGGCGGCCGCGGGGCGCCCTCCCGGTTACCCACCTGGGGACCCCGGGGTGCTCCGTGTCCGTCGCCGTCGCCAACGAACCCGCCCCTTCCCTCCGAATCCACTCGCCGGCGAACGGTTCCTTCGTCGGCGAAGTGCTGATCGATACGCCTGAATCGGTCCGCGCGGCCGTGGAACGCGCTCGCCGTGCGCAGCCCGCGTGGGGTGCCCGGTCGATCGCCGAACGCTGCGCGGTGATGCTCAAGGTGCGCCAGGCGATCCTCGAACACACCGACGAGATCGTCGAGAACGCCGCGAAGGAGAACGGCAAGCCCCGCCACGAGGGCCTGCTCCACGAGGTGATGACCCAGCTGGAGCTGATCAGCTACTTCGCCGCCGAGTCCGAGCGGATCCTCGCGCCGGAGCCGATCCCGCTGCGCCTGTTGAAGCACCGCGCCAGCTACATCCACTTCCAGCCGCGGGGCGTCTGCGCGATCATCTCCCCGTGGAACTTCCCGAACCACATGGGCTTCGGGGGCGCGGCGATGGCGCTCTTCGCGGGGAACTCGGTCATCGTCAAGCCGAGCGAGTTCACCCCGCTCTCCGCGCAGATCCTCCGGCGCATCTACGTGGAGGCCGGGATCCCCGAAGGCTGCATCCAGGTGGTCAACGGCTATGGCGACGTCGGCGCCGCGCTCATCGACGCCGGGGTGGACTTCGTGGAGTTCACCGGCAGCGTCGGCACCGGGAAGAAGGTCGCCCAGATGTGCGGCGAACGGCTGATCCCCTGTGTCCTGGAGCTGGGCGGCAAGGCGCCGGCGCTGGTGATGGACGATGCGGACCTCTCCCGGTCGCTCAACGCGGTCCTCTGGGGCGGGTACGCCAACGCCGGCCAGGTCTGTGCGTCCATCGAGCGCCTAGTCGTCCATGAGAAGGTCTACGACCGGTTCGTTCCCGCCCTCGTGGAGAAGGTCAAGGCGCTCCGTGTGGGCGATGCATCCGCCTCCTCCGACGTCGACGTGGGCCCGCTCGTGAACCAGCGCCAGCTCGACATCGTGTCCCGCCTCGTCGATGACGCGGTGGCTCGCGGCGCGCGTGTCGCCTGCGGTGGTCACCGGATCGAGGGTCCGGGGCTGTTCTACGCGCCCACCGTGCTGCTCGACTGCACGCCGGAGATGGAGATCCTGAACAAGGAGACCTTCGGGCCGGTCGTGCCGGTGATGAAGGTGGGCAGCGAAGCGGAGGCGATCCTCGAGGCCAATCGGAGCCACCTCGGCCTCCTGGCGTACGTGTTCACCAAGAGCGGCGCGCGGGGGCGGCGGATCGCCGAGCAGATCCGCGCGGGGACGGTGATGGTCAACGACGTGATCGCCACCGCGGCCGCGGCGGAGACCCCGTGGGGTGGGGTGAAACAATCTGGGATCGGGGTCGCCCATTCCGACCTCGGCCTCCGCCATATGTGCGAAGCCCGCCACGTGAACTACGACGCAACCCCCTGGCTCTCCCGGGAGCTCTGGTGGTACCCGTACGAAGCGAAGAGCCTCCCGGTCCTCCGGCGGATGCTCCACGCGCTCTACGGGCGAGGGCTCAACCGGCTCTTCCCCAAGGGCTGACCGATGGCCGGTCCCCGTCGCCGCGCGCCCCCGCCCCCGGCCACCACGGCGGTGCCGCTGTGGGCGGTGATGCTTGGGTTGACCGCGGTGGTGCTCGCCGCCGCCTTCGCCCTCCCGCCGGACACCGTCCGCTCCGCCAATCACCGCCTCCGCGGTCGCTTCCGCACCGCCGACACGGTGATCCTGGTGGTGCAGGATGCCCTCCGTGCCGACCACGCCAGCCTCTGCGGGTACGCCCGCCCAACCACGCCGGCCCTCGTTGCGCTCGCCGCTGCGGGGGAGGCCCGCCATAGCTGTGCCGCGGTCGCGCCCGCCTCGTGGGCGATCCCGAGCGTGGCTTCGTTGTTCACGGGTCAGCCGGTGCCCGAGCACGGGGTCGACACCGAGCGGCGGTGGACCTCGGATGGGACGGAGGTCCGGCCGGTCGTCCACCCGTTGCCGAGCGCCGCGGTCACGCTCGCCGAGCGCTTCGTGGATCAGGGGTACCAGACGGCGCTGGTGTCGGAGAACCCGCTGATCAACGATCGTTCGGGCTTGCAACAGGGCTTCTTCACCACGCGCGTCGCGCCCCGCTATCCAGGCGCTCGCGGTGACTTCTCGGCGGAGGCGCTCGGCACCCTGCTTCGGACGGAGCTGGATCCCGCTCGGCCGCTGTTCCTCACCCTGGTTTTGGCGGCGAGTCATGAGCCGCTGAGCGCCGTGCCGGGCGGCATCAACTGGCTCCCGCGCACGTCTGCGCTCGGCTGCTTCGGGGTGGTGTCCCCGACCTGCGCCGCGTTCCTCGACCGGCGGCTCCGTCCGGCAGACCGTGAGACCTTCCTGACCGAGCTCAACGACCTCTACGACTTCGGCGTCTCACGTAGTGATGCACACCTCGGACATGCGATCCAGGAGCTCGATCGTTGGGGCTGGCGGTCGGGTCCATGGCGGATGGCCGTCGTGGGCTCCAATGGCACAGCCCTCGGGGAAGAAGGCATGTTGGGGGCTGGAAACGATGTAACAGAGGCGCTGGTCCGGGTGCCGCTGGTGCTCGCGTCCTCCGCGTCTTCCGCGCTCCCGGTGATCGCCGCAGACATGACGCTTTCGACCCTGGATGTGTCAGCGTTTCTATCTGGCGACACATGGGTGACACATCCGGTCGTATCCTACGGGAATCGCCCGGCGGCCCCCCGGCGTGGCTCTCGGGACCTCGCCACGACCCGCCGGGCCGCGGCCGCATGGGAGGGTACCCGAAAGTCCGTGTGGCGCGACGGCGCCTGGTTCACGGTCGACCTCGCCGAGGATCCCCAAGGAACGTACCTCTCCCCGCTCCCCGGCCGTCCGGATGGTCTGATCCCGGACATCGACCGCTGGCTGGATGGGGTGGGTCGGGGTCCGCTCGATCTCCCCGCTACTGCCGCATCGCCCGCGCCCGGGTGAGCCCTGCCTGGTACTCAGGCACGTTCGGGGCGAGCTCGCAGGCCTTGGAGAAGCAGTCGAGGGACTCGCGGGCGTTCTCCTTCATGACCGCCATGTCGCCCTTCTTGGCGAGCATCTCCGCCGACTGTTCGATCTGCATCTTCTCCATGATGCTCGCGCGGTAGTCGCGCCGCGCCTTGTCCTGCCGCAGTCGCTCGTACGCACCGCGGAGATGTTCGTAGATCCCGTCGACGGCCTTCCGGTTCTCGGCGCCCCACTTCGCCGCCCCCTCCGGTCCGTACTCGGGGGCGAGGCGCTTCCACGCCGCCTCCACGTCGGGGGCGGTGCAGATCCAGTGAAGGTCCAACGCTTCGAAAAGCGTGCCCTTGGTGACCGCCCGGCGCCGGTCATCGAGCACCCGCACGAGCCGCTGAACCCCACGCGCGTCGGCCTCTTCGTCGCGGAACTCGATGAGGCGGAGGTCGGCCAGGGTCCAGATCATGCCGGCCGTGGCGGACCGGGGGAGGTTGGAGACCGCGAAGAGCTCGCGGAGGCGGTAACTGGTGGCCTGGACGATCTTGAAGAAGCCGGTCTCGTCGGTGTTGGTCTTCATCTCGTCGAGCAACCGTTGCGCGCCGTCGATGAAGTAGACGTACTTGTCCAGCCACGGGCGTAGCGAGGTGGCCAGGTCCTCCGCCGGCATGTCCTTCGCGTAGGTGCGCAGCGAGCGGAACAACAGCGAGGGTACGCGCAGCGGAGGGGCGACGAACCGTTCGGGAAGCTCATCGAGGAGGTGGAAGGTCCAGGTCCCGGCCCGCTCGCGGATCACGCGCTGGAATACGAACTCAGTCTGTTTCTGGAGCAGCAGCACCACCTGGGCGAACGTGATGACGCCGAGCTCGATGAGGGCTTCGCCCTGGCGGATCCCGTTGCGCTCCATCAGGTCGAGCGACTGTTCGAGCTGTTCGCGCGTGAGCTGGCTGGCCCGGAACATGAGGATGCCGAGCACCTCGTCTTCCACGATGGGCTCGGCGCGCCAGGCGACCGGCCCGCCCTTCTGCCAGAACCCCCAACGGACCCTCCCATCCGGGAGCTGGAGGGTCAAGAGCCCGGTGACCCGCTCGAGGGCGAGCTCCATCATCGCGTCGCGCAGCGACCGGTCGCCGATCTGCCCCGAGAGCGTCGGGGGTACATCGGTGAGATCGGGGATGGGGTAGCCGCGCTCGACCACCAGGTTCCCCTCTTCGTCGACCATCTTCCGCGGCGCGCCGGGGGCACCGCGATCCCCTCCGCCCGCGGGAGCGACGTGCGCTACGACGGACGGGCGGCTCTCCAGCTCTCGGACCCGCGAACGGAGCGCCGCGATCTCGGCCTCGACCGCAGGGTTCGGCACGACGACCTCGCCCACGGCCAGCAGGTGCTGCTTGAGCTCTTCCACCGCGTCGAACACGGCCTGGAAGCCGGTGAGCGCCACGGGGGGCCACTCAGGGACGCGCAGCGCCACCGTTCCGTCCGGCATCTGCTGGATCACCTGCGCGTCGATCGGGCCCAGCCGGCCCGCGAGGGGCACGATCAGGTCGACCTTCATGTTCGGGGCGGGCTCGCCGACGACCGCGCCCGGCGGAAGCGTAAGCGCGCCCAGGCGAAGCGTGGACCGCCAGTCTTCGAGGAAGGCACGCACGGTGGGGTAGGTTCGGGACGCGGAGCGGACGGCCATGGCGCGGCAGTTAACCGCGGAAGGCCGCGCCGTACGCTCCGACGGGCCGCTTCCCGGTCCCATCGGGGGGATCCACCACGTATTGGGGGAGCGCGACGCCCGAGACCCGGGCGCGGAGGCGCTCCACCAGCGCCATCCCCTCCGACTCCGAAACCCGGAACGCCGCGTTGCCCGGCGCCGCGTCGGGGTGATGCAGGTAGTACGGATACACCCTTAGTTCAACCAGCCGCTGACTCAGCTCGACCAGCGTCTCGACGTCGTCGTTGACTCCGCGCAGCAAGACGGCCTGGTTCAGCACTGGGATGCCGGCGTCCACGAGCCGACCGAGCGCGGACTCCACCGGACCCGTGAGCTCCTTCGGATGGTTGGTGTGCACCAGCACCCAGACCGGCGCGCGCGCACGGAGCCCGGCGACCAGCCGGGTCGTCACCCGCTCCGGCGCGGTGATCGGGGCGCGGGTGTGGACCCGGATCACCGGCACATCGGGACGGATGGCGTCGATCGCCGCGAAGAGCCGCGCATCGGGGATGGCGAGGGGGTCCCCGCCGCTCAGAATCGCCTCCCGGGCGCCAGACCCTCGCGCGTACTCCAACATCGCGTTCCACTCCGTTTCCGAGGGGTCCTCGCCTTCCCCCGGCTGGTGGTCGCGGCGGAAACAGTAGCGGCAGTACACGTGGCAGCGTTTCGTGAGCAGCAGCAGCACCCGGTCGGGGTGCTTGCGCACGACCCACGGCAGCGGCGAGCGCCCCTGCTCGCCGACGGGGTCCGGGACGTCCCCCGCGTCGGCGACCAGCTCTTCGGGAGCAGGAAGTGCGGTTAGGAGGCGAGGATCTGAAGGGTCGGTGGCGTCGCCGAGGTAGCCTCGGGGCAGGCGCACCGGAAAACGTTCGGCGATCGCGGTCCAATCGACCCCACGCAGCCACGGAAACCGGCGTTCGGCTTCGGGCCTACCCACAATCGCGCCGACATGATAGTCGCGCGGCCTCCCCGGTGCACCCATGGCGTACGAAACCTCCGACTTCCGCAACGGCCTCAAGGTCGAGACCGAAGGCGCTCCCTATACCATCGTCTACTTCCAGTTCGTGAAGCCGGGCAAGGGAACCGCCTTCACGCGTACCAAGCTCAAGAACCTGCTCACGGGCGCGGTGATCGAGCGCACGTACCGCACCGGTGAGACGCTCGATGAGGCGGATGTCGAGGAGCAGCCGATGCAGTTCCTCTACGAGCAGCAGGGTGTCTACACCTTCATGAACACCGAGAGCTACGAGCAGGTCGAGATCCAGGGCTCCGTCCTGGCCGACGACGCGAAGTTCCTCATGGAGAACCTCGAGGTCAACGTGCTGTTCTACAAGGGCCGCGCGGTGAACGTCACCCTGCCGAACTTCATCGAGAGCAAGGTCGCGTGGACCGAGCCCGCGGTGAAGGGGAACACGTCGAACAACATCACCAAGAACTGCAAGCTCGAGTGCGGCGCCGAGATCCAGGTCCCCATCTTCGTGAAAGAAGGCGACCTCCTGAAGGTCGACACCCGCGAGGGTGGCGCGTACGTCTCCCGCCTCTGAGCGGGAACTTCGTGCGATGAACGCCGCGCTCCTCCGTTCGCGCGCCACGGTGGTGCGTGCGCTGCGGGATGGGCTCTTCGAGGAGGGCTTCTTGGAGGTCCAGCCGCCGGTGCGCGTGAGCGGTCCGGCGCTGGAGGAGAACCTCGAGGCGGTGCCGTCCGGGGACGCGTGGTTGCACACGTCGCCGGAGTTCGCCCTCAAGCGCGTGCTCGCGGCGGGGTTGCCGAGGGTCTACGCCATCACCCCGTGTTTCCGGGCGGAGGAGCGGGGCGCGCATCACGAGCTCGAGTTCACCATGCTCGAGCTCTACTTCTGCAACGCCAACTACCTGGACCTGGTGCCGGTCGTCGAGGCGCTGATCGGCCGATGTGCGTCCGCCGTGGCGGCCTCCCCGCCGAGCTTCGACCAGACGACCGTCGCGTTGCTCTACGCGGGGGCCGTCCCCGAGGACGACGACCGGTTCTTCCGCAGCTGGGTGGAGGAGATCGACCCGGTGATCACGGCGCGCACCGCCGGTCCGCCGCCGAGCGGGCTCTGGGTGCGGGACTACCCTGCCCGCCACGCGGCCCTCGCCGAGGTCCGTGGCCCGGTGTCCGAGCGGCTGGAGCTGTACTTCGGCGGGATCGAGCTCGCGAATGGCTTCTCGGAGCTGCGCGATGGGGCGGAGCTACGCAGCCGCTTCGAAGCCTCGGCCGCGCACCGGCGCGCCGCCGGTAGGGCGCCGCACCCCACCGACGAGGGCGTGATCGCGGCTTCCGACCGCTTTCCCCGCGCGGCGGGCATCGCGCTCGGGGTGGACCGGCTGGTCATGGCGCTCACCGGGGCGCGACACATCCAGGATGTATCGGTGCCGGCCTGACGGCCCGCCCCGCCCTTCTCGCCGCGGTGGTTCCTCGACCTCGGCGCTCCCGGGTGAGCAAGCCGGTGGAGCGCCACCAGCCCATGGCCATCCCCGTCGAGCCGCACGCGGGGCGAGGAAGCGCCCGCGCCCCCTCACGCCCTTTTCGTTGAACGCCGCGGACTCCGCCGGCTACTGCGCGGCGCCGTAGTACAGCCAGGAGCCGCCGCTGTTGCCGAAGCCGAAGCCGTCCCAGCTGGTGGCGGCGGAAATCCAGTCGTCCAGGCCGTCGTTGTTGACGTCGCCGCCGCCGCTGAGCGCGAAGCCCACCGCATCCGACGTGTTCGCGCCGGTGAAGCGTGCATCGTAGGTGGAGGCGCCGATGGTGCCGGAGGCGTAGGGGCCGTAGAAGAAGTACACCGCGCCGGCGCCGCTGAGCGCGCCGACGTCGTAGGCGGTGGCGCCGACCATCAGCTCCCCGGTCGCATCCGCGTTCTCGTCACCCACGCCGGCCACGGAGCGCCCGAAGAAGTCGGAGGCGACCTCACCGGTGATGATCGTGGAGGCCGCCGCCGAAGCGGTGGTCGACGCGCCCGGGGTCGCGGTGATCACGTACACGGCGCCCGCGTCCGCCGCGGAGACGTCCGCCTTGTCGGCGCCGGCCGCGAAGTCGCCCTTTCCGTCGCCATCGGCGTCGCCGAGGTAGGCCACCGAGAGGCCGAGGCGGTCCGCCGCGGTGGAGCCGGTGAGGGTGTAGTCGGCGGTGGTGGCCGCGTTCGAGCCGGTGAGCGAGCCGCCCCCGAGGAAGACGTAGACCGCACCCTTGGCGGTGGCGCTCGACGCCGAGGGCGCGCCGAGGATGAAGTCGGCCATGCCGTCGCTGTCGAGGTCGCCCATCGCCACGGAGTACCCGAGGTTTTCTCCGGCCGTGGCGCTGGTCACGAGCGCGGTGGCGGTGGTGGAGAGGTCCTCGGCGCCGGCGATGCCGCTCGCGTCGTAGAACGCCACGATGCCCTTGCCGCTGGAGTAGCCGTAGGCGCTGACCAACACGTCGGAGAACGCGTCGCCGGTGGCCTCGCCGCCATCGACCGAGAAGCCGACGTAGCTGGTAGCCCCGGTGACGGTGAAGCTCGCGTCCGCCCCGGAGACCGAGGTCGAGGTGTTGCCGCCGAAGAACAGGTAGGCCGTGCCGCGGTCGTCGGTGTGGGAGCGCCACGACGAGGAGAGCAGATCGTCCCAACCGTCGCCGTCCACGTCGCCCGCGAAGCGGGTGGTGGAGCCGAACTGGTCACTGGCGCGGGACGTGTCGCCGTCGATGGTCAGGTCGGCGGTGGTGAGGCTGTCGGTGGTGTCCACCGGCCCGTACCAGAGGTTGGTGCGGCCTTCGTCGGTGACGGTGCCGTCGTAGAAGCCCTGACCGACCACCACGTCGTCGTAGCCGTCGCCGTTGTAGTCGCCGTTGTTGCAGACGGCGGTGCCGAGCGCCATGCTCGCCGCGGTGCCGTAGGCGCGGAAGTCGTACGACGCCTTGATCTCCTGGCTGCCGGAGAACTCGCAGACCACGTCGTTGTTGACGCAGTCGTTGTCGATCCCGTCGCCGCAGACCTCGGCGGCGCCCGGGTTCACCGAGCTGTCGGCGTCGTCGCAGTCGGTGCCGGTGGCGACGTAGCCGGAGGGGACCGTCCCGCAGCTCGACGCGGTGACGGCGGGGTTGCCGTAGGTGTCTCCGTCGGAGTCGGCGTAGAAGGTGACGCCGCCGAGGCCCTCGTCGATGTTGCCGTCGCAGTTGTCGTCGACGCCGTTGCAGGTCTCCGCCGCGCCGGGCTTCACGGTGGCGTCGTGGTCGTTGCAGTCGGTCACGTCGGTCACGCCGTCGGCGTCCACGTCGCTCGCGCAGTCGTAGTTGGCGGCGCCGGGGGTGCCGTACTCGTCGTGAACGGTCGCGCTTGCGTCGTACCAACGCCAGGTGTTGCTCTCGGACCCCGTCGCGCCGGTAGAGCCGTTGGTGTTGCACCACGCGGCCTTGTTGTCGTTGTAGGTCGAGGTGAGGTCTTCCGGATCGAGCCCGATGCTGAAGCGCGCCTTGTTCGGCCAGGCGGCGACGTAGGCCACCTCGTCGATCTTGGTGCCGGTCGTGCGGTTGCCGCCGATGAACAGGTCGAGCGTGTCGGCGTCGCGGCGGAGGTAGAGCGTGTTGTCGTGGTTGGTGCCCACGTAGGTGGCGGCCTGAGCCTCGTCACCCCAGTAGTAGTCGCAGCGCTGCGGGTAGGTGGTGGCCGATCCTTCGTAGTCGTTGCTGTCGCAGAGCAAGACGTAGCCGCCCGGCGCCACCGTGAGGTTCGCGGCCGGATCGATGTAGATCAGGTTGCCGGAGGCGGAGGTGCCGCGCGCGAACGCCCAGTTCGAGAGGTCCACCGTGCGGCTGCTGGTGTTGTACAGCTCCACCCAGGCGGCGTTGTTCACCACGCCCGCGGTGCCCACCATCGAGCGCTTGTTGATCTCGTTGATGACGATGTCGCCCACGGCGACGAAGGTCTCGTCCACCCAGCCGTCGCAGTCGTTGTCCGCCTGATCGTCGAGCTCGGTGCCGCCCGGGTGGGAGGTCGCGTCGGTGTCGTCGCAGTCGGTCTTGTTGGCGACGTAGGTGCCGCCGCCGGAGCAGCCGCCGGGGCTGTTCGGGTCGCCGTAGCCGTCGCCGTCGGTGTCTGCGAAGCCGCCGGAGTTGTCGATGTTCCCGTCGCAGTCGTTGTCGATGCCGTCGCACACTTCGGTGGCGCCCGGGTTCACCGTCGCGTCGGCGTCGTTGCAGTCGGTCGTGCCCGTGTAGCCGTCGCCGTCGAGGTCGGGGTCGTTCGGGCAGTCGGAGTTCGTCGCGCCGGGGGAGCCGTACTCATCCTTGGTGGAGGCGGAGACGTCATACCAACGCCAGGAGTTGTTCGCGGAGGCGACGCCTGCGCTGTTGGTGTAGCCGTAGCACCACGCCGACTTGTTGTCGTTGAGCCCGCTCTGGTAGTAGGCCGGGTCGAGGCTCATGGAGAAGCGCACGCTGTTCGGCCAGTACCCGTTGACGGCGTCGTAATAGTACGACACCTTGTCGATCAGGGTGCCGGTGGTGCGGGTCCCGTTGATGTACATCGCGAACGCATCACTGTCCCGATGCATGTACCAG
This sequence comes from uncultured Pseudomonadota bacterium, assembly GCA_903921785.1. Classification (GTDB taxonomy): domain Bacteria; phylum Myxococcota_A; class UBA796; order UBA796; family SXON01; genus SXON01. The sequence continues at coordinate 20,833 of CAIXRH010000136.1, read as the reverse complement.
ACGTTGTTGTGGTACGTGCCCTGGTAGGTCGCGGCCTGGGTCTCATCGCCCCAGTAGTAGTCGCAGTGCAGCGGGTAGGTGGAGGTGGCGCTGCTCTCGTAGTCGTTGGTGTCGCAGAAGACGGCGTAGTCCCCGGGGGCGATCACCGGGGCGGTCGTGGGATCGAGGTGGATCTGCTCGCCGGTCGAGACGCCGCGCGCGACGGTCCAATACGCGGTGTCGATCGTGCGGGAGCTCGTGTTGTAGACCTCGACCCACGAGGCGTTGACCTGGATGCCCGCCCCGCCGACGTACGAACGCCGGTTCACCTCGGTGACGATGACGTCGCCCGCCGAGACAAAGTCTTCGTCCACGTACGAGTCGCAGTCGTCGTCGGTGAGGTTGTCGGCCTCGGTGGCGCCCGGGTGCACGGCGGCGTTGGCGTCGTCGCAATCGGTGGAGGTGTCGTACCCGTCGGCGTCGGCGTCCGTGGCGGAGCCGACGATGACCTTGGCGGCCGGCGCGGAGTCGAGCAGCTCACGGGCCGCGGAGTCGGTCGCGTCGTCGCTGAACGGGAGCTCGGAACAACCGGCCGCGAGCAGGAGCAGTCCGGGGACCAGGAAGGAGACAGCGCGATTCATGGCGACCTCGACGGGAGGGAGTCGGACGGACGGGCGTGATCGTTTATAGCCCGTCCCGCAGCATTCCACCCGCGCAGAAGTGGTGCAGATCGTTGCGGCGCGAGTACGGATTCGGCGGCCGCGCTACCAGGTGATGACGAGCGTCGCGGCGAGTCCGCCGCTGACCACCGCGCCGCCGATCCAGCCCCAGGTCAGCCCGTTGGCCTGGTCGCGGTAGGCCAGCGCGCTCGGGTCGGGCACCTCGGGGTCGAGCGCCTTGTGCTTGGCGTCCGCGGCGATGGCGTAGACCACTCCGGAGGCCACGGCGAGCGCGCCCGTGCTCACGACCAGCGCCACGTGGCGGGCAGTGGCGTTTTCTTTGGCGATCTGGGCGTCCGTCTGGCTCGCGGGCTTGCCGTTCGGGAGGGCCTCGGGCGACGGCTTGGCTGCCTTTACCGGCTTCTTTGCTTCGGGCCGCTTCGGCGGGTTCTTGATCGGCGGGTTCGGCGCCGTCCCGCCCACCGCCTCCCAGTCCCCGAGCGGCGTACCGGCGACCCAGTAGCGGGTCTCGACCACGGCGCCCTGGTTGTCCAGTCGCTGGAGGGTGGCGGACACGTCGGCCTGGACGGTGGGCGCGTAGCTGCCGTTGACCTCGATCCAACCGTCGGCGAGGGTGCGGAGGGCCGCGCCGGGGGGGTGAGTGGCGCCGGCCAGCTCGTCGATCAGCTTGTCGAGCTTGTGGCCGGCGGGGACGACGGCCTCGGGGAACCGGGCCCGAATGTCCACCTGCACCATCCCGGCGATCGCCGCACGCATCCCCGGCTCGTCGTCGTGCATGAAGGCGCCCAGGGCCACGACGCGCTGCACGCGCACCACATCGCTGGGGGAGAGGGGGTCCTTCACGCAGCCGAGCCGCTCCACCACCTCCTTCTGCGCCGCGTCGAACCCCTCCGGGTCCTGCTCGGCGAACTGCGCCTCGGCGCGGTCGGACGCGTCGACGATCTCGGCCGAGGTGATCGGCCGGGGGCACTCCGTGATCGGGGTGGCGTAGGCGAGGGCGGACAACCACAGCACGAGAGAAAGGTACCACGGCGGCGCCGTCCGTGAACCGTGACGCGACCATGACACCTCCGCGCGGCGCTCGGGGTACACGGCGCGGCGTGACCCCGTCCTCCGCTCCGGTCTTTGCGCCCGCCGATCTCCCCGCCGCTCTCGCTCGCGTCCGCGAGACGATGCACGTCGTGCGGGAGGTGTCCGCCCAGGGGGGGCGCGTCGGCGTCACCTTCGGCGCGCCGGAGGCCGCGGGCGCCGAGTGGCTCGGCACGTTGCCGCCGCTGTACCCGGAATGGCTCGGCGATCGTGCGTTCACCGAGGCGCACGGGGTGCGGTTCCCGTACTGCACCGGCGCCATGGCGAACGGGATCGCCACGGTCGAAGTGGTGGTCTCTGCGGCGCGCGTGGGCGCGTTGGGCTTCTTCGGCGCCGCCGGTCTGCTCCCGGATCGGGTGGCCGCTGCGGTAGACCGGCTCAAGGCCGAGCTCGGCGACACTCCATTCGGGGTCAACCTGATCCACTCGCCGCAGGAGCCGCTCGTCGAAGCCGCGGTGGCCGATCTCCTCGTCGAACGCGGCGTCCGCGCCGTGGAGGCCAGCGCCTTCGTGCGGATGACCGCGCCGATCGTCCGCTACGCCTCCGCGGGGCTGCGTCGCGACGCGGAGGGGCGTATCGTCCGCACCAACCGCCTGGTCGCGAAGGTCTCTCGACCCGAAGTCGCCCGCCACTACCTGGCGCCCGCGCCCGCGGCGATGCTCGACGAGCTGGTGCGGCAGGGCAAGCTCACGGCCGAGGAAGGCGCTCTCGCGCGGCTCGTGCCCGTCGCCGAAGACATCACCGTCGAGGCCGACTCCGGCGGGCACACCGACAATCAGCCGTTGCCGGCGATGTTCCCGGTGATCGCGGAGCTCGCCCGAACCATGGCGCGCGAGCATGGCTACGCGACCGTACCCCGGGTGGGCGCCGCGGGGGGGCTCGGCACGCCCGCGTCCGTGGCGGCCGCCTTCGCGATGGGCGCGGCGTACGTGCTCACCGGCTCGGTCAACCAATCGGCGGTCGAGGCCGGGGTCTCGGCGGCGGCGAAGGAGATGCTCGCGAAGGCACAGGTCGCCGACGTGGCGATGGCCCCCGCGGCCGACATGTTCGAGATGGGCGTGGAGGTGCAGGTGCTGCGCCGCGGCACGATGTTCGCGGCACGCGCCGCCAAGCTCCGCGAGCTCTACCTCGCCTGGCCCTCGCTCGACGCCATCCCCGCCGCCGACCGCGCCAAGCTCGAACGCGAGGTCTTCCAGGGTACGCTCGACGAGATCTGGGCCCAGACCGAGGCCTTCTTCACCGCGCGTGACCCGGCCCAGCTCGCCCGCGCGGCGGCGGACCCCAAACACCGGATGGCGCTGGTCTTCCGGTGGTACCTCGGTCGGGCCAGCCGCTGGGCGATCGACGGCGATCCCCGTCGTACCCTCGACTTCCAGGTCTGGTGCGGCCCGGCGATGGGCTCGTTCAACGATTGGGTCAAGGGCAGCTTCCTGGAGCCCCCCGCTGCGCGCACCGTGGGACAGATCGCCTTGAACCTCCTCGAAGGCGCCGCGGTCCTCACTCGCGCGTCGCAGCTGCGCACGTTCGGCGTACCCGTTCCCGCGGCCGCGTTCGACTTCCGCCCGCGCGAACTGGCAGTTTGAGCGCTCCGTTCGGCGCCGCATCACGTTGGGGCTTGTCCTGGGGCCGTGAATGATGGACACTGCCTTCACCCGCATGCGCCCAGTCCTCTTCGCGACCGTCCTCGCCCTGCTCCCTGCCTGCGCGCCCCCGCCGTTTCCGGAGGATCACCTCCCGATCTACGAGGAGCGCCCGGTCGAGGTGAGCTTCGAGGAGAGCTACAACCGCGTGTGGGACGAGACCCTCGGCGTGCTCGGCGACTCCTGGCCGGTCGATCGGGTGGACAAAGAAGCCGGCAAGATCACGACCGAGTGGGTGATCGGGCAGAGCGACTACATCTTCAACCAGTTCGGGGGAACCCGGATCCCGGAGAAGGTGCGCTTCCGGATGAGCATCCTGGTGGACGCATCCAAGGGGAAAACCCGGGTCACCGTGAAGAACCACGAGCAGGTGGAGAAGGACATCATCTCCGCCGATCTCACCTTCACCGGCAGCATCTACGAGTGGATCGACGTGCCCTCGAGCTGTCGCAAGGAGCGCCAGCTCCTCGAAGATGTGGCCGCGGCCCTGGGCAAGAAGGCCCGCACCGCCGAGCTCGACCTCCGCAGCCGGTAGGGGAGGGGAGGCCGGGGCAACGGATCGGCCCCCCGCCCCGGTCGAGGCGACGGAGAGGGGGTTGGGGGCGCCATACGAGGTCGGCGGCGAGCGGGGAGGGCGTCAGGCGCAACGACCGTCAGCCCTCCGCCTCCAACGCTTGGGCACCGAGCTCAGGCGCGGGGCAGGTACACCCGCTTCAGCCGGTGCACCGCCGCAATGCGCTCCTCGGCGACGCGGTTCGCCGCCATGGCGGTGGTGGTCCCCTCCACCTTGGCCTTGTTGATGACGCGCTTCACGGTGTCGAAGATGTTCGCGGCGTCCTGCATGGCCTTCTCGCGGCCGTAGCCCTTGAGCTCGCTGTAGACGTTGATCAGTCCGCCGGCGTTGATCACGTAGTCGGGCGCGTAGTTGATGTTGCGGCTGGAGAGGGCCTCGCCATCGCGCCGTTCGTCGTCGAGCTGGTTGTTGGCGCCGCCCGCGATGATCGGGGCGCGGAGCATGGGGATCGTGCGGGGATTGATGATGCCGCCGATCGCGCAGGGCGCGAGCACGTCGGCCTCGGCCCGGTAGAAGTCGTCGCCCTCGAGCACGGCGCCGCCGAAGCTGTCGACCACCTTGGCGAGCCGCTTGCTGGACACGTCGGTGTAGAGCAGCTTGGCGCCAGCCTCGTGGAGGTACTTCGCGAGCCAGAAGCCGACGTTGCCGACGCCCTGGATGGCGACCGTGCGCCCGGCCACGTCGGGGCTCCCGTACGTGACCTCCAGGCAGGCCCGGATTCCGTGGAAGCAGCCCCACGCCGTCACCGGCGACGGGTCCCCCGATCCGCCGTGCGCCGCCTCGGACCCGGTGACCCAGCGGGTCTCCCGGCGGATGTTGCCCATGTCCTCGACGGTGGTGTTCATGTCCTCGGCGGTGATGTAGCGACCGCCGAGCGTGTCCACGAAGCGGCCGAAGGCGCGGAACATCGCCTCGGTCTTCATGCTCGGGTCGCCGAAGATGACTGCCTTGCCGCCGCCGAGGTCCAGCCCCGCGACCGCGGCTTTGTAGGTCATGCCGCGAGAGAGCCGCAGCACGTCCCGTACCGCGTCGGCCTCCGACGGGTAGTCGAGCATGCGCGTTCCGCCGAGGGCCGGGCCCAGCGTCGTGTTGTGGACCGCGATGATCGCCTTGAGGCCGACGGCCTCGTCGCGACAGAAGACCACCTGCTCGTGATCGTAGGAGGACAGCTGTTCGAAGATGGTCATGGACTCCCTCAGGGCGGCTGCCGACTTACCGCGAGCGCGCGCGTCACGCTGTCAGCGACGGGCAAAAAGCTAGGTGGAAGGGGTGCGTAATCCAGGTGGCACCCCGCCGGACCGTCGCGAGCGCGCGGCCAGGAGCATCGCCACCACCGCGTCGTCCGACACGTCGGAGTGGAGGATCGCGGCGCCGTAGGGCGCCCAGGCCGGGTCCGTCGGCCCGAACACGGTGAACGTCGGGGCGCCGCAACGGGCGGCGAGGTGACCGGGGCCGGAGTCCGGGCCAAGCCAGGCACCAGCCCCTGCGGCGAGCGCCGTCAGCTCGTCGAGGTCGGGGCGGTACTCCGCCCACGCCTCCGCCGGACCGCCGACGACCACCACCGGTGCCTGCGCGCGCAGCCGCTCGGCGAGGGCGAACCAGCGCGCGAGCGGCCAGCTCCGGGAGGGATCGCTCGCGCCGGGGGCGAGCACCACCGGCGCGTCGGCGCGCAGCGGGGCTGCTGGCAGCACGAGACCTGGATTCACGGGGCCGAATTCCGAGGGCAAGACGGACGCGAAGTGCCGCCACGCCTCGACCCCCGGCGCTGGTCGTGCCGCCACCCGGAGGTGTCCGGCCACCGGCAGGTCGCCGCGGGCTTCGGTGAACGACACCGCCATCGAGTAGCCCACCGGGTCCGCGCCTCCGAACATCCACGCCGACTCCGCGCCGTCGATGTCCCAAAAACGGCCCGGCTCGCCGACCCGCCGCACGAGGGTGCGGTGGCGGCGAGCACAGGCGACATCGACCCTGCGGCCGGTGGCGAAGAGGGCGGCGAGCACCGGGAGCGTCAGGACGAAGTCCCCGAGCGCGCCGCCCCTCAGAAACAGGATCACCGCTTGCTGTGCGCCCCATGGCCGCGGCCGGACTTGCTGCCGCTGCTGGTGCTGCTGGCCGTCCGCTCGGTGCTCCGGCTGTCGGCCGAGGCCCGGGCGCCGTGGCTGCTGCTGCCGCTCGGGGCCCGTTCACTTGCGGAAGTGCTGGCGCTCTCGTGCTTCTTCCCGCCGGTCGACGGGGTGGTGCCGCGGTTCACCGAGGCGTCGGCCGGGGTGGTGCGGGCGGTGGAGGCGCTGGCGTGGCTGGTGGTTGAGCTCTCGCCGCGGTCGGTGGTGCGGTCGGCGCGTTCGTGGCCGGAGGTGTCGCGGCCGGAGCTCTCGCGGCCGCCGTCTTCACGGTCCTGGCGGACCGCCTCCTCGTGGCGCTCGTGGCGCTCGTCGCGGCGCGCCTCCTGGCGGTCGTCACGGCGCTCTTCCCGGTATTCGTGGCGGGCCTCCGCCCGATCCTCGTGCCACTCGTGGCGCGATTCACGCACGTCGTGCCAGTACTCACGGGCTTCGCGGCGTTCGTAGACGCGCTCGGCGTTGCGGCCGTACCAGTAGCCCTCACACCACACGCCGCTGCGGTAGTAGCCGGGAATCCAAGAGAACCCGCTGCGGGCGAGCGGGCGCCAGTAGCCGTCGTAGTAGTGGCTGCCCACCCAGTAGCCGCCGACCCAGTCGTAGCCGGCGCGGGCGTAGGCGGGGCGCCAGGAGCCGGGGACGTAGTAGCCATACGCGTCGTAGTAGCCGGCCACCCACACCCAGCCGTCGCGGGCCGGAGGCGCGTAGTGGGGGCCCCACGCGTCGACGACGAAGGGAAGGCTGACGGAGACGTACACCCCGGCTTCGGCCGGCTGGCTGAACATCATCGTGGCGAGAAGGGCGAGCGAGCTGAGCATCATCGTGTCTCCCGCGGGTTGAACGATCGTCCCGCGGGTCCATTCAGTCGATGGGGCCACTTCTCGATCAGCGCAGGCGCCGACCGACGAAGGTACGGTAGACGGCCTCGACGGCGTCAGGGTCCATGCCCCGTTCCTGTGCGTTTGACCGAACCCTTACGAACAGCTCCGCCTCGCGAGCGGCATCGCGCAGGGGTACGCCCTGTGCCACCTTGTCGGCCCAGAGCGCGGCGACCACCTCGTCTCGCTCGGCGAGGAGGACCAGGATCGCGTCATCGATCCGGTCGAGGGCGGCGCGGCTCATGGGGCCACCGGCGGGGCCAGGGTGCGCATGGTGCCCGCGGTGACGCCGAACTGCTCGTGGGCGGAGACGCGACGCAGCACCTCGCCGGGGGAGGCCTTCCCGGCGAGCAGCGCCTGGTAGGCCTCGAGCACGGTCGCCGCCTCCTCGCCGGACTCCCACACGAATTCCACGCGAAACCGGCGCACCCCCCGCGCGAGCAGCCGGGGGACTGCACCCGCTGCAGATTGGGCACGCGCTTCGAAGACCGTGTTGCGGCACCCGACGTCCACGATCACGGGGTGGTCCCGCTTTGCGGCGTCTCGGAGGGCGACGCGGTGGGCTTCGCAGGGGCGCCCGCACGAGCGGAAGTCGCGGCCGTGAGAGAGCGTGTGCGCGTAGACGCAGTGCTCGGTGTGGAAGGTGGCGATGTGGTGGTGGGCGACGACGGTGAGCCGATCGGCCGGGAACCTCCGGAGGAGCGCGACGAGCTGCGTTTCGTCCAGGTCGTGGGCGGCGGTGAGGGTGGTGGCGCCCATCGCCAGCAGGTGGTGCGCCGTGACCGAGTTGGTGACGTTGAGCGAGAAGTCCCCGTGCACCTCGGGGCGATCGCCTTCGGGGAGGCGGGAGAAGTGCACGAGGCCCGCCCAGTGCCGCACCAGGACGGAGTCCGGCCGGAGCGAGGCAATACGGCGATCGAAGGCCTCTTCGCCAGGCTTGTGGACGCGAACCGTCGCGATGCCTACCCGGAGCCCGGCGCTGCGGGCGCGTTCGACGGCCCGGCCGAGGCCGACGAGCTCCATCCAGTCGAGCTCCACGGCGGGCAGGCCCGAGGCGATCACCGCTTCGAGCTGCGCTTCGGTGCGACAGAGGGGGATGAGCTGCGGGGCCGTCGTGGTGGAGTGCTCGGGGGTCAGCGCGCGTGCGGCGGCGATCACGCTGTCGGCGACCGGGGCCGCGGCCACCTCGTGGCGGAACGAGGCCAGCCAGGCCGAGAGCAGGCGCGGAACCAGCTCCCGGCGCGCGGACTTCAGCAGCGTGGGGGAGAGGTGGAGTCGGGGGGCGAGCTGGGTCGTGTCAAGCGCGCCCAGGCGGAAGGGCGTACCCCCGAAGGCGCAGAGCTTCTCGGTGAGCAGCGCGCCGTCGAGCCCGTCGCCGCGGGAAGGTTCGAGAAGTCCGACCTCGGTTTCCACGGTGACGCCACCGTGGAAGAGGCGGATGCGCAGCGGACTGCCGACGGCCCCGGTGACCTCGACCGTGATCGCCACACGGCCCTCCGGCTCGTCCGCACCGAGCAGCCGCTCCGCGTCGGACTCGACGCGCGGATCGTGGGTGATCCACACGCGGTGTCCTGGCTGGACACGGGCAATCGATGCGTTGTCCCGACTGAAACGCAACCACCAGCCCGGCCCGGCTGGGTCGACGGTCCAGAGGATTCCGCCGGGCTCCTCGGTCTCGGGCGCGCCGGTGTCGAAGCCGACGCCCAAGCCAGCGATGGGCGTGACGTCGGCCGGGGGAACGCCCCGGGCGCTCGTTGGTTCGGCGCCGGCCAGCGCGGGGAGGGGGGCGGACAGCGCGCCGGTGGGCAGGCCGCCGTCGTGGAGGGCGAGCCCGCCGGTGGGGGCGCGTGGGGTGGGGACCACGCGAACGCCGCCCCTGGCCACCTCCACGACCTCGCCGAGGAGCAGGCCGCGATGCTTGGGGAAGCGACCTTCAACCAGGGACTGGTGGTCGCTGCCCGCGAAGAACCCGTCGCCGAAGCCGCGGGAGTAGGCGACGCCCATCCGGGCGAGGTCGGCGCGGGCGGTGGATTGCGCGGCGGGAGTGGTCTCCCGGCGAGCGGCGATGGCGTCCAGCCACCGGCGGTAGCCCTCGACGGCAGTCATGACGTACGCCGGACCTTTCATCCGACCTTCGATCTTCAGGCTGGTCACGCCGATCTCGACGAGGGTCGGAACGGCGCGGAAGGCGGCCTGGTCCAGCGGGGAGAGGAGGTAGCGGACGTCTGCCGTGTCCTGGACGGCGCCGTCGACGAGGAGGTCGTACGGGAGGCGGCAAGATTGTGCGCATTGGCCGCGGTTGGCGCTGCGCCCGCCCCACGCTTCGCTCGTCAGGCACTGCCCGGACCATGACACGCAGAGCGCGCCGTGGACGAAGACCTCGGTCTCCAGGTCGGTGCCGGCCACGAACTTACCCACCTCGGCGGTGGACAACTCGCGCGGGAGCACGATGCGTCGCACCCCGAGCGACGCCGCAAACTGCGCGCCTTCCGGGCTGGAGATCGTCATCTGGGTGGACGCGTGCACGTGCAGCGTCGGCGCGAGGGCGCGCGCGAGGAGCGCGACGGCAGGGTCCTGGACGATCACGGCGTCCACTCCCGCGCGGGCGGCGCCGCGGAGGAGCTCCTCCAAAAGGGGTAGTTCTTCCTCAAACACGACGGTGTTGAGAGTGAGGAACGCGCGGGCGCCGGCCCGGTGGATGCGGTCGCAGGTGGCGGGGAGCTCGGCGAGGGCGAAGTTCTTGGCCCGCGCCCGGGCGTTCAGGCCCTCGTCGAGGCCAAAGTAGACGGCGTCCGCACCCGCGGCGAGCGCGGCGGCGAGCGCGGCGGCGTCACCGGCGGGGGCGAGGAGCTCGGGCAGCGGCATGGTCGGGCGGTCAGTTCGTTCCGATCGCGAACACCTTCATGGTGTTCGTCGCGCCCTTCATCGGGGTGTTGCCGGCGAGCACCACCACCTCCTGGCCGCGCTGCACCAGGCCGCGCTCCAGGAGACGCTCCTCGCCGATGGCGATGAGATCGTCGGTGTTGTGGACGCTGGGCGCCATCACCGGGGTGACACCCCAGACCAGGGCGAGGCGGTCGTAGGTGGCCTGGTTGGAGGTGAGCGCGTAGATCGGCCCCGGCGGCCGGGACTTCGAGGCGAGGATCGCGGTGGCCCCGCTCCAGGTGAAGACCACGAGGGGCCGCGGGACCTCCTGGACGGCCCAGCACGCCGAGCGTACGACGGTCTGGGAGGGGCCGGCGAGCACGCTCACCTCGTCGATGGGCGGCCGCATCCACCGGCTCTTCTCCACTTCCTTCGCGATGCGGTCCATCGTCTCGACGGAGCGTACGGGGTAGCGGCCGGCCGCGGTCTCGCCGGAGAGCATGAGGGCGTCGGTTCCGTCGAGGATGGCGTTGGCCACGTCGGTCGTCTCGGCGCGCGTGGGGCGGGGGTTGCGCTCCATCGAGTCGAGCATCTGGGTGGCGGTGATCACCAGCACGCCCGCCTTGTTCGCCGCCGCGATGAGCTCCTTCTGGAGCACGGGTACCTTCTCGAGGTTGACCTCGACGCCGAGGTCCCCGCGCGCGACCATGATGCCGTCGACCACCGCGAGGATCTCGGGGAGGTTCGCGACGCCCTGGGGCTTCTCGATCTTGGCGATGATCGGCACGTCGGGGTGGCCGAGGCGCTCCAGCTCCTCGCGGAGCGCGAGCACATCGGCCGCTTCGCGGACAAAGCTGAGCGCGACGTAGTCGACCCCGGCGGCGGCGCCGACGGCGAGGTCCGCGAGGTCCTTCTCGGTGAGCGACGGCGCGGAGACGTTCACCCCAGGGAGGTTGATGCCCTTGTGGGAGCCGAGCTCCCCCCCGTCCTCGATCGTCACGTCGACTTCGGCGACGGGAAGATCACGGCGTACGGCACTGACCTTTCCGGAGAGCGCCCCGTCGGCGAAGAGCACCACGTCGCCCACGTGGACGTCGCCGGCCATGCCGGTGTAGGTCGTGCCGATCCGGTTGCCATCCGCCACGTAGTGCTCTTCCATCACCACGGTGAGCACGTCGCCGGTGGCGAGGCTCAGCGGGGAATCGAGGTCTCCCGTGCGGATCTTGGGGCCCTGCAGGTCGAGGAGGATGGCGATGGCGCGGTCGGCGGTGCGGCCGGCGCGGCGGACACGGGCGATGGCCTCGCGGATGCTGTCGGGCGAAGCATGCGAACAGTTGATCCGGAACACATCGACGCCCGCCTGGACGAGGGCGGCGACGGTCTCCGGGTCGCGGGAGGCGGGACCGAGGGTGGCGACGATGCGGGTGCGGCGATGGCTCATGGCCCGGCGCCTATCCCGGCGCCGGGCAGGACCGCCTCAGCGTGAGGCCAGCGGATCCAGGAACCGCTCGATCGCGCGACGTACGCGCACGATTCCGTAGCCCTTGTCGACATGCACCCAGTCCACCCCGCATTCGCGGGCGGCGGGCAGGATCACCTCGTCCGCGTCGTGGCCGACGAACGCGCCGAGGATGATCACGATGTCGAGCTTGCCGGCGCGCACCCGATCCCGCACGGTCTGTAGGTTGTTGCGCTTGAATTCGGTGCCCACCCACTCCAGCTCGGCGAACCCGAACGCCCGCTCGAGGCGCTCGCGGTTGAGCTCGCGCGGGTCTCCGCCGACGAGGACCCCGCGGCGGTAGCGGGTGCGACCCCACCAGGCCCAGTCTGGCGGTAGCGCCGGCGCCTTCTCGTCGTCGTCCACGTCGGCGGGCTCCGCCTCTTCCCGGAGCGCGCGCCGGAGGTAGCGGAACTCGGGGCCGTCGAAGAGCTCGACGCGGGCGGCGCACAGCTTCACCAGGCGGGGATCGGTGGCGCGAACGCCGCCTTCGATGGCCTTGCGCACCAGCGTGCGGAACTGCGCGGCCACCGCTTCCATGGCCTCGGCGGGCGCGGTGTCGAACTCGGTGGCGAACGCGCTCACCGCGCTGAGCTGGCGCTCGATGTTCTCCTTGGCGGCCGGGGGGGGCTCGGCGCGGGGGAGGCGGGCGGCGTAGGCTTCGGCGTCGGCCGTCCAGCTGCCGCGGGTCGGGACATGGCCGCGCGAGAGGCCGTTGACCCAGCCCGGCTGCTCCCGCTTGGACCAGGCGCTGAGCATGGAGAACGTGTCGTCGAGCCGGGTGCCGCTGACGCCCATCTCGTCCTGGGAGCGGCGGAGACGGGCCGTGATGAGCCCGACGAGGGTGCGCTGCACCTCGCGGGGGAGGGCGCGCCAGCGATCGGCGTCCCGCACCACGTTCTGGAGGACGAGGAGCTCTGCGTCGCCATCCTCGCCGGGCACGCCGAGATCGGCGACCACCTTGGCGAGCATCTCCTCCCAGTTCGCGGCGATGCCTTCCGACTTGACCTGGGAGCCGGCTTCGAAGTGTTTGGCGAGAGAGCGGAGCGCGTCCCCGCTCGCGCTGGGCGGCCGGGCGACCACCACGGCGCTGGGCTCGCGTGGCTCCCGCGGCTCGCGCACCGGAGGTGCCAACGGCGCCGTGACGACGACGACTGGCGGGGCAGGCGGGGCGCCCTTGCGTTCGACGACGACCGGGGGACCGGCCCGGTCGAGGTCGACTTCACCGAGGGTGACCGTTCCCCCAAGGTCTACCCAGCTGACCAGCGCTTCGAGGAGCTCGTCGGCGAGGCGGCGCTGGTCGTCGACCAACTGCGCCCGCAGATCGGCCTCAATGGGCTGGGCGAGCCAGCGTTGGAGCCGTCCGGCACGAAGCAGTAAATCGCCCAGGCGCCCGGTGTTCGCCTCTCGACTCGCCTGGAACGCACCTGTCTTGCCACCCGCCTCGGGTCTCGCCGTGTTCATCGGGCCCTCCTGGCCGTAACCGAACCGTAATGCGCTTCGCCGCGCTTGTGAATAGCGTCGGGGTCGGCGACGTAGCAGGGGGGCCAGCCAAGGATCACCATGCGCACGCTCACCGTCTCTGCCGCCCTCTTCGCCTCCGGTTGCTTCGTGTACGGCAGCGGCCCGGATCACCGCTCCAAGGCGCCGAAGAACTACGCCCCGGTGATCGACGTCGCCGACGCGAGCTGCTACTGGGACGACTACTACGCTGACGACGTCTGGTGGTTCCAAGCCGACGTGACTGACCCCAATGGCCTCGACGACATCACCGGCGTGTACGCCGACGTGTACGACGGGCAGACCGGCGAGTGGGTCGACGCGTTCGAGCTGTACTACGACCAGGGCGACACCTTCTACTCCGCGTGGCAGGGCCGCTCGACCTACCTGGACTGCGGCTACTACGACTACCTCGTCGACTTCACCCCCGAGGACACCGCTGGTCCCGGCGAAGTCTACACGATCGACCTGTACTAGCCCGCGTCTGAACCGCCTCCCGAGGGGAGCCACTTGTGGCTCCCCTCGCCGGTTTTGGGGTTCGCGCTTGCCCGGCGTCGTGGGGGGGCTAATCGGTGAGCCCATGAAGACTGTCACCATCTACAGCACGAACTGGTGTCCCTACTGCACCGCGGCCAAGCGGTTTCTCGATCAGAAGGGCGTGCCCTGGGAGGACATCGACCTCACCGGGGACGACTCGGGCAGGGAGGCGCTCGTCGAGCGTACGGGCCGGCGCACGGTGCCGCAGATCTTCGTGGGAGAGACCCACGTGGGCGGGTACGACGACCTTCGGGCGCTGGACTCGCGCGGTGGGTTGATGCCGCTGGTCACGCCGGCGTGAGCCCCGTCTGGGCCGCAGCCGTCGTGGCGGCGGCCGGGTACCTGGTGGCGGTGGTGTGGGGCGCCAAGGGGTGGCCGAAGGTGGTGCCGGCGCTGCTTCTCGCCGGGTATGTCGGGGCATCCAGCCCGCTCGCGGCGGCGGCGTTCGCCTGCTGCGCGCTCGGGGACGCGTTCCTGCTCGTGAAGGAGCGGTTCTTCCTTCACGGGCTGGCGGCATTCCTGGTCGGCCACGCGCTCTTCATCCCGACGTTCGTGCTTCGCGCGCCGGGATCGCCGCCGTGGTGGCTGGTCGGGGCGATGGGCCTGTTTGCGATCGCCGTGCTGGCCGCCGTCGTGCCGCGGCTCACGGGGGTGCTGAGGGTGGCGGTGCCGATCTACGCGCTGGCGCTCGCCGGGATGGTGGTCGCCGCGGGGGCGTTGAGCCCGCTCGCGGCGGCAGGCGCGGCCACGTTCGCGGTCTCGGACGGGGCCCTGGCGGTCAACCGCTTCGTGCGCCCGTTCCGCGGCGCCGAGATCGTGGTGATGCTGACGTACTACGCGGCGATCCTCACCATCGGGCTCGCGCTGGGACCGGGTTAGGGGCGGAGATGACCCTCTTGCTCCTGGCCGGCTGCGGCGTCACGCTGACCCACATCGCAGTGACCGGAAGTTCCACCGCCACGGTGGAGGCCGGCACCCTGCTCGAAGACCTCGTGGGGGACCTCGGCTTCGGGGAGTTCGTGAGCATGGACCTCACCGAGGCCCAGGCGCTGCAGAACCAGGGAGTCGCGCCGGAGGAAATCTCCTCGGCGGTGCTCACCGACTTCACGCTCACCGCGACGAGCGGGGCGTCGGACCTGAGCTTCCTCTCGGCGATGGACCTCTCGGTGGAGGCGGAGCCCTACGACGTGCTGCGCATCGCATGGTCCGAGAGCTTCCCCAAGGGAAGCGCCACCGTGGACTTCAAGACCACGGGCGCCGACATCCACGAATACGTGACCAGCCAGGCGATGACGCTGACGACGGACGTCACGGCGCATCGGCCGGAGGAGGACACCGAGGTCCGCGGCGACTGGACGGTGGACGTCGGGGTGACGACGGAGGGGGCGGTCTCGAACCTCTGACGGCGCGTGTGGGTCGAGGCGGGCGTACTGGCTGTCGACTACGAGAGCCGGTCGAAGTTGCGGAGCTTGGGGACGGCGGCCGCGGCGATCCCGGCGGTGATCACGGCGACCACGCCGCCGGCGATGGCGGCAGGGACGAGGCCGAGCCACGCCGCGGCCAGCCCCGACTCGAACTGCCCGAGCTCGTTGGAGACGGAGACGAACAGCCAGTTCACCGTGCTGACCCGCCCGCGCATCTCGTTCGGCGTCTGCATCTGGACGATGCACTGGCGGATGACGACGCTCACCTCGTCCGCGGCGCCGGCGACGAAGAGCGCGACCAGCGAGAGGCCGAGGTTCGTGGAGACGGCGAAGGCGATGGTGGCGACGCCGAAGAGCACCACCGCGGACAACATCTTCGCCCCCGCGCGCCGGGTGACCGGGAAACGGCTCATCCACACCGCGCAGACGGCCGCGCCCGCGGCCGGAGCCGCGCGCAGCCACCCCAGCGTGTCGGGGCCGCCGCCGAGGCGATCGTGGGCGTAGATCGGCAAGAGCGCCACGACGCCGCCGAAGAGCACGGCGACGAGGTCGATGGAGAGGGCGGCGAGCATCTCGGGGCGGGAGACGACGAACTTCAGGCCGTCGAAGACGGCGCCCCGGTTGCCGGCGGTGGTGGCGGGGCCGGGGCGCGGCACCCGGAGGATGGCGACGGCGCCGGCGACCGCGCACGCGCTGGCGACGAGGTGGACCTTCCAGGCCGCGCCGAGCACCGCGAAGATCGCCCCGCCCAACGCCGGCCCGCCGATGGCACCGAGCTGGAACACCGTGGACGACCAGGTGAGCGCGTTGGGGTAATACTCCCCCGGGACGAGCTCCGGGAGGATGCTCTGGCTGGCGGGGCTGGAGAACGCCCGGGCGAGGCCGATCGCGAAGTTGCACGCCAGGAGCGCGGGCATCGCGTGGGAGCCCGAGTAGTCGAATGCGGCGAGGCCGAGCGTGGCGAAGCCGATGGCGATCCAGCAGGCGACGAGGAGGTCGCGGCGATCGAAGCGGTCCACCGCCATGCCGATGAGCGGCCAGAAGACGAGGGTGGGGAGGAACTGGGCGAGGCCGACCCAGCCGAGGTCCATCGCGTTCCCGGTGAGGCTGTAGACCTGCCAGCCGACGGCGACGCCTTGGATCTGCAGGGCGAAGACCGTGAGGATCCGCGCGGCCTGGTAGGCCCGGAACACCGGCAGGGTGAGCGCGTCGTAGCGGGTCTCGGCCAACGCGGGCGGCTTAGCCTGGGACCGCCGTCGGCGGCGTCGCTCCGGGGGCGCGATCGAGGAGCTGGTGAGGCGGGCGACGCTCGGGCTGGCGGGCGTGTGGCCGCGGTCGCCCGCCACCGGAGCGCTGAGCGTGGGTTGAAGCGCGACCGTGCGCTTGCCGTCGGTCCTCCGGAGCGCCGAGGGTGGGGATGCGCAAAATCAGCCCTTCAGACGCCGGACCCTGCGCCAATCAAGCGGTCGGGCTCAGCGGGCGACACCAGGACGGGGCGACCGCCGGTCTCGACGCGCACGGCGAAGGCGGGGTCGGTCACCCAGGCGCGGGCGACGCTGTCTCCGAGCTTGAACCAGCCGTACCAGCCGAAGCCTCCGTTGATGGCGAAGCGGTCGCGGCCGATGCCCTCGACCCGCGCGGCGCTGCGAAATGGCACAACGACCCGGCGGAAGCGGGTGATCACGTGCAGCTCGGCGCCGCTGACCTGGTACCGCAGCGGTGCGTCGGCGAGGACCCAGAGGAGCGCTGCCGACATCGAGGCGCAGAACGAGCCGGAACCGAAGAAGGAGCGGCCCGCGCTCACGTCGCCGGTGAGGAGGAGGACGGCGAAGGCCCAGGCCACCAGGGCGACTCCGCCGAGCACGCGGGCGCGCGGGGGGAGGGGAGCCGGGCGCAGGATCATCGTCGCTCGCCTAATCGGCCGGTCCGTTGGCCGCCGCGATAGACCCGCCGGGCGATGCTCCGCTGGACCGACGACCCGAAGACGCTGGAGCTCGCGGTCCGCGACGTGGTGACCTCCCGTTCGGAGCTGCGGGGGTTGGCGATGTCCTCGCGGGCGCGGGCGCGGGCCGGGTCGCGGGCGCACCAGCGGGTGCAGGAGGAGGCGGAGGGCGAGGCCGAGGTCACGTGGCGGCACGTCGAGGAGATTGACGGTTGGCGCTGCGTCCTCACCGCGCGGGTGGACGGGCTCGCGGAGGACGAAGGCGGGCGGACCGTGGTCGAGGAGATCAAGAGTGTCGGGCTCGGCGAAGCCGCGCTCGACGCTTCGCCGGTGCCCGAGCCGTGGCTCCGCCAGCTCCAGCTCTACCTGCACGTGGCGGTGGCGGCGCGCCGGCCGATGCCGGTGGGGCGGCTGCGGATGGTGTCGCTGGTGGACGGCAGCGAGCGGGTGATCCAGGTAGACCCTGATGTTTCAGTCGGGGAGTGGCTGCGGGCGTGGCTGCGCGCCCGGGTACGTACACGGGAGTTGTGGTTGGCATGGCGCCACGACCGGCGGGCGCGGACGGTGCCGTTCCCGTTTCCGGAGCTTCGCCCTGGGCAGGACACGCTGCTGGCGTCGACGGTGGAGGCGGTGGCGCAGGGGCGCGTCCTGGCGGTGAGCGCGCCGACGGGGGTCGGGAAGACGGCGCCGGCGTTGGTCGGGGCGTTGCGGGAGGCTTTTCGGCAAGACCTGGGCGTCTGCTGGGCGACGGCGCGGGGCACCCAGCGATGGATCGTGCTGGACACGATCACGCGCCTTGGCCGGGCCGGATTGCCGCTGCGGGCGGTCGTGGTGCCGGCGCGGGCGGAGGCGTGTCCGGCGTGCGCGCGGGGCGAGTGCGTAGGCACGGCCGAGCTCGCCGACCTGCAACCCCTGGCTGAGCGGGGCGTGGTGACGCCGGCAGAGGTGCTCGCCGAAGCCGAACGTCAGGGCGCCTGCGCCTGGGCGATGGCCGTAGAGTACGCGGCGCACCTCGCGGATGTGGTGGTCGCGGACCTCAACTACGCCTTTGATCCCGACGTACACCTCCGTCCGCTCTTCGGAGCCGGGGCGCCGCGTCGATGGGCGGTGGTGGTGGACGAAGCACACCAACTCCCCGACCGGGCGCGGGGCTGGGCCTCCGCGAGGATCGACGCGCCGCTCCTGGACAAGGTGGACGCTTCGTTCGTCGGACACGACGGCGCCCCATTCCGGGATCTCGCGGATGAGGTGCGCGGCTGGCTCCTCGCGGAGGCGATGTCGGGCGAGCCACGGCGGTGGGAGATCGAGGCGCTCGACGTGGAGGAGGTGCTCGGGCGATACGACGCGCTGGCGGCGGAGCACGCGCGGCTCCGGGAGGCGTCGCCGGTTCCTGGCGAAGATCCTTGGCGAACCCTCGGGCAGTGCCTCTTCCGCCTCGCCACCTACGCCGACCGGGAGGGCGAGGAGGTCGTGGCGCTCACCGACGGGGCTTCCTTGCAGCTCCTCTGTCGGGACGCGGCGTTCCTCCTCCGGGAGCGGGTCGCGGCGTGCGTATCGCTCATCGCGATGAGCGCCACGCTCACGCCGACGTGGTTCTGGCGGGAGCGGGTGGGCGTGCCGGCGGACCGCTTCGACGAGGTGGCGGTCCCTTCAGGGTTTCCCGCGGAGAACCGCCTGGTGCTCGTGGCCCGTGGGGTGTCCACGGCGTGGAAGGACCGGGCGAAGGAGCGCGACCGGATCGCCGAGGTGCTGGAGCGCTGCGTGGCGGCCGTCCCGGGGAACGTGGCGTTGTTCTTCGGGAGCTTCGAGTCGATGCTCGACCTGCTGTCGCGGATGGACCTGCCCGGGCGGGAACGCCTCGTTCAACGCCCCGGAATGAGCAGCGCGGCGCGCGCCGAGATGGCCGCGGCGATGGGCGAGCCCGGGCACGTGCTGTGCGCGGTGCTCGGCGGGGTCTTCGGGGAGTCGGTGGACCTGCCCTCCGGCGCGCTCGGGGCCGCAATCATCGTCGGACCTGCGTTTCCGCCGCCGGACCTCGAGACCCAACTGCTCACCGACTGGTACGAGCGGCGCTTCGACGACGGCTTCGGGCTCGCCTCCGTGCAGTCAGGGATGACGCGAGTCGTACAGGCGGCGGGCCGCGTCGTGCGCAGCGCGGAGGAGCGCGGCGCCGTGGTGCTGGTGTGCCGCCGGTTCCTCCAGAACGAGCTTCAGACCTACCTCCCCGAGGAGTGGGCGCCGCGGCCGACGGGCGCACCGTGGACGGAGCTGGCGGCGTTCTTCGGGGGGTGAACGGTCGCGACGGCCGGTCCGATGCCGATCATGCCCTTCCCTCCCGGCCCTCCTACACCGTCGCGAGCCGGGACAGGCGTCGGCGAGGTGGGGTCGCTGGGTCCGAGCGGCAGCGCTACTCCGCCCGCCAGGGCAGCGGATCGAAGATCGTGGTCGGCGCATCGACCTCTTCTGTACGCTCCTGGTCGGAGGCGACCTCGGTGATGCGGGCGAGGAGCGTGGGCACGTCGACGTCCAGCACCGCGGTGACGGCGCCGACCCGCTGGCCGCCGGAGACGACCCCGAGACGGACGGGGCCGTGCATGCGACCGGTGGCCAGGTCGACCGGGGGCAGTTCGTCGGCGGCGAGGTGGTCCTTGAGCTCGGTGAGGATCACGTTGCGGGTGCGGGAGCCGGGGCGGACGACGAGGTTGCTCGGGCGCAGGTCGCCGTCGAGGTAGTGGCCCGTGGGGCGGAGCCCGTGGGCGCGAGCGCTCTCCGGGTCGTGAAAGAGCCCGGCGGGGACGCCCTCCTTCAGCAACGTGACGGTGATCGGGGGCACGCCCCGGTCGTCGAACGCGCGGGTGTGCAGGCCGCTGGCCAACCCGGCGTCGTCGGTGAGGTGGAGGATCGGGGAGGCCAACGGCCGGTTCAGGCGCCCCGAGAGGAAGTTACCGGTGGCGACGGACTGTGCGGCGAACGCCGGGGCGATCGACCGGACCAGCGACGCCATCCCCCGCGGGTCGAGCACCACGGGGAGCGGCGCGCCCGGCAGCGAGGCCTTGCGCGAGAGCCCGTCGAGCCGGCGGCGAAGCTCGGTGCCAAAGGGGAGGCTGGCCACGTCGGAGAAGTGCCGAGAGCCGATGCGGTGGGTGAGCTCCACGTCCCCCAGGGCGGCGGTGGCGTGCAGGCTGTACGTGGTCGCCGCCGAACGTTGTTCCACGTCGCGGCTGGACATCCAGCTCCGGCGCTCCCGCAGCTCCACGTACCGGAGGCGGCGGAGCTGGGCGCCGCCGAGGTTCAGCGCCCGTTCGGCGAGGGTGAGGAGCTCGTTGCGGTCGCCCTCCTCGATGGCCTCGTGGCGCCGATCGTCGATGCCGAGCGGCCCGGAGGTGGGGGGGAGCTTGTCGGCGGGGCCGGCGAGCGAGGAGGGGGGCGCAGCTTCGGCGGCGGCAATCGCCGCGGCGACCAGCCCGCCACGGCTCGGGGCGGCGACGACGCCGGCGCGCCCTCCTTCCAGCCAGACCCGGAGGGTCCACCGTTCGGAGGCGGTGCGGGCGCCGCGTACACGGGCGCCGCTCGTCTCGAAACGATCGAAACGTTGGCGGAGGAGTTCAGCCGCACGCGCACCGCGAGCACGGCAACCCTCGAGCACGGGGAGGAGCTCGGCACGGTCGTCCATCGGCGGGCAGTATGGCTCGGGTTTTTGAAGTTGCCGACAGCGGAGTGAGGGCGATGTGGCGGGCGGCGGGCGGCGGGCGCGGAGAAGGGAGGCTGGAGGCTGGAGACTGGATGCTGGAGGTCCGAGGGATTTGGTGATGCGGACGGCGGTGCTCGGGTGGAACACGGTCTCCGGGGCTCCCGCGGGCGACGACGGGAGGCTGGAGGCTGGAGGTCCGAGGGACTTGGTGATGTGGACGGCGGTGCTCGGGTGGAGCACGTTCCCGGGGATCTGGCGTGCGGCGAGGGCCGCCGTGGGAAAAACAACGCTTAGACCTGAAGCCTAAGGCCTGAAGCCTCCGGCCTGGGGCCGCAGGCCCGCGGCGCGGCGAAGCCCGCGCCGCCCGCCCCTCGCCCCCACCCGGGGGGCGAGGGGTTGGGGAGTGGGGGGTGGGGAGC
>CAIXRH010000135.1 GCA_903921785.1 uncultured Pseudomonadota bacterium | reverse complement strand
TCGCGATCGACCTGACCCCGGCGGCGATCGCCTTCCTCGGCGGCCCCAAGCGCGCGTCGTTCCCCGTGGGGGGTCAGGCCGATCGCATTTCGACGGCCGCCGCGGCCGAAATGCGATCCCGATCGACCTGACCCCGGCGGCGATCGTCTTCCCCTGCGGCCCCAAGCGCGCGTCGAAGGCGGGTTGCCGCCGCGGCAGCTCCGCCATTCCCCGAGGGGGTCAGGCCGATCGCATTTCGACGGCCGCCGCGGCGCCCTCCCGCCCCCGCGGCCGAAATGCGATCGCGATCGAGCTGACCCCGGCGGCGATCGCCTTCCTCGGCGGCCAGAATGGTCGGTCGAAGGCGGGTTGCCGCCGTGGCACCGACGGCGCCCCCGAGGGGGGTCAGGCCGATCGCATTTCGACGGCCGCCGCGGCGCCACGCCGACGCTGGTCGTGGCTCGCGACGGACCTGCCGAGACGGGAGGGGGGACCAGACCTATCGGCGTGATGTCCGCGTCGACCGTCGCCACCCGATGAGCGCTGCCGCCGCGATCCCGAGGCCGAAGGACGGCGCGCCGCTCGCCGAGGCACAGCCGGTCTCCCCGGCGTCGAAGATGTCACGGAGCGCGGCCACCGGATCGCCGCCGAAAACCGGCGCGGCCTCGATGGACACCGCCGCTGGATCGGCCTCGGTGGCCACGTGGAGGAAGGCGGACTGGGCGGGCGCGTCCGCGGGGCAGCGGGCGTCGCCGCCGGCGTCGCGGCCGGCTTCGAGGCCGAGGAGCAGCCGCTCGGCGAGGGTCCCCTCCCCGTCCGCCGTGGCGGCGTAGGCGCTCTCCACGACGTCCGCCCCGCGGAGGGTGTTGCCCTGGGCGCGGACGGTCGCGTCGCCGACCTCGGCGTGGTCGTCCTCCACGAGGTCCCCGGAGTAGCCGGCGCTCTCGCCCGAGAACGCGACGACGCCGTACTGGCGCTCGGGGAGGTCGTCGTCGGCGAAGGCGGCGCCGGTGAGCTCGGCGATCACCGCGTCCGGGGTGGCGCCCTCGGCGAGGCGCTGCACCGCGCGGTCCCGGCCCTCCAGGTTGGTGGCGTACTGCGCCGCCACCGCGCCGTACCCGGGCGCCAGGCCGGCGACCTCCCAGACGAACGGGCCGCACGTGGCGCCGGCCTCCCCGACCTCTCCGGTGTCGGCGTCGAGGGCGAGGACGGTCCAGGTGGCGAAGGCGGAGGTCGTGAGGAGGAGGAGCATGGCGGATGGACACCGGCGAGGGGACGATCCGCGCCCGGGCGGTGCCCTGCAGGGACCGCACCCCTCCCCCTCGGGTCCGGGGTGGGGCCCTGCAGGGGCCGCACCCCTCCCCCTCAGGTCCGAGGCGGGGCCCTGCGGGTGCCGCACCCCTCCACCTCGGGTCCGAGGCGATGCCCTGCAGGTCGCGCACGCCTCCCCCTCGGGTCCGAGGCGGGGCCCTGCAGGTCGCGCACCCCTCCCCCTCGGGTCCGAGGCGGGGGGGCGCTCCTCCCGCTGGACGTGCAGCCGCAGCCCCCGGTCTCCGGCCGAAGGCCGAGCGGCGTGTCCCGCCTCCCGGCGGTCCGCCGACATCGTGGTAGACTCCACCCCGAATGCACACCCTTCTCCTGCTCGCCAGCGTCGCTTTTGCGGGCCACCCCCACCGGCACCCGCCGCTGGCCCCGGCCGGAGACTTCGACCACGACGGGCTCGCCAACGCCGCGGAGCGGGCGGCCGGCACGAGCCCGAGGCGGGCCGACACGGACCGCGACGGCTGGCTCGATGGGGAAGAGGTCGCTTGGGGCTCCGATCCGCTCGACGCGGCCGCCGGCCCCGACGACGACGCGGACGGTCTCTACGTGGTCCAGGAGCTCGCCGCCGGCACGGACCCCGCGGTGGCGGACACCGACGGCGACGGCTGGCTCGACGGGGAAGAGGTGGCCTGGGGCTCCGATCCGCTCGATGCGGCCGCCGGCCCCGACGACGACGCCGACGGCCTCTACGTGGTGCAGGAGGTGGCCGCCGGCACGGACCCCGCGGTGGCGGACACCGACGGCGACGGCTGGCTCGACGGGGAAGAGGTGGCCTGGGGCTCCGATCCGCTCGATGCGGCCGCCGGCCCCGACGATGACCTCGACGGC
>CAIXRH010000134.1 GCA_903921785.1 uncultured Pseudomonadota bacterium | reverse complement strand
CTCGCCGCCCGCGTCGCCGCGCTGCAGGCGATCCTCGAGCTGCCGCCCGCGGCGCAGGCCCACGCGCTCTTCGAGCGGGTCCTCGCGCGGTTGCCGGCGGAGCAGGCCGCGGAGATGAACCTCGTGGCCGAGGAGCTGCGCGCCGCCAAGGCGGCCGAAGCGGCGGAGGCCTCCGAGGGCGCCGGCGTGCTGGAGCACCCGAAGGCCTGAGCGGCCGTGGGCGCCGCACCGGGGTCGACCGGGCGTTCGCGGCGACATACGCGGGGCCTTCCCCGGGACTCGTATGGTGCTGCTCGCCCTCGTCGCTCCGTCGTTCGCCTCCACGCTCGTCGTGGCCGGGGGCGGCCCGTACACCAGCGTCGGCGCCGCGATCACCGCCGCCGCGAGCGGGGACACGATCTCCGTCGGGGCGGGAACCTGGACCGAGTGTCTGGACACGGCAGGGAAGGACCTCACGATCGAAGGTGCGGGCCTCGCCTCCACCACCCTCACCGCGAGCGCCGCGTGCGAGAGCGGCCTGGTCATCGACGGCGGGGAGACGGTCGTCCTCGCCGATCTCACGGTCACCCACCCCTATTATCGAGCGATAACAGTGACGGGATCGACGCTGGCGCTGCGCAGCGTGAAGGTCGCGAACTCCGGGTCCTACAGCTACAACGGCGGGGGAATCTCCGCCTCGGCCGCGGCGATCACCGCGGTGGACTCCGTGTTCTCCGGGAACAGCGCCGGCTCGGGCGGGGCAATCTACGCGGTGGGGAACACCACCGTCGCGCTCACCGACACCGAGGTGAGCAGCAACAACGCCTACTACGGCGCCGCGGTGTACCTGCACGCCAGCGGCGGCACCCCGTCGCTCGACCTCGACGGCGCCGACGTCACCGCGAACTGGGCCTACTACTCGGGCGCGGCCGTCTACGCGGACACCGGCGTGGCGGTCACCAGCACCGGCTCCACGTTTGACGCCAATCACGGATACTACACCTACGGCGCCGCGGTCTTCGTCGGCAACTACGCCAGCTACTCCGGCACCGGGGACCGCTTCACCGACAACTATTCCTGGTACTACACCGGGGGCTACGTGGGCGGTGCGCTCTACGCGGGGACCGGCGCCGACGTGTCGTTGGCGGATTGTACGCTCACGGGCAACGCCGCCTACGGGGGCGGCGCGATCTACGTGTCCGACTCCGACTCCCTCACGATCCGGGGCGGCGAGCTCTCCGACAACACCGCCTATGTCAACGGCGGCGCGATCCTGATCTCGGGCGCGGACGCCGTCACGCTCGACGGGGTGGCCGTGGAGGACAACACCTCCACCTACGGCCTCGGGGGGGCGATCTACGCCTACTACAACACTCCGGTCGACGTGTCGGACAGCACCTTCGCCCGGAACCAGGCCTACGGGGGCGGCGGCGCCGTCTACGCTCTCTCCCTCAATGACACGTTCACCGTCGCGGGCAGCACGTTCGATGGCAACGTCGCCACCTATGGCTACGGCGGCGCCCTTCACCTCTCCACGTCCACCGACGGCGCGGTGACCGACTCCACGTTCTCCGACAATCGTTCGTACTACGACGGCGGCGCGATCTACTCGGTCTACTACGGCGCGCTGTCGGTGGCGGACTCCACGTTCACCACCAACACCTCCGCCTACGGAAACGGCGGTGCGGTCGGCCACTACCCGGCCAGCACCGCCATCGCGGACCTGTCGGTCACCGGCTCCACCTTCGAGGAGAACACCGCGTACACCAGCGGCGGCGCGGTCTACACGATGTACGCCGACGACGTCACGTTCTCGGGCGACCGCTTCGTGCAGAACACCGCCAGCGGCAGCGGCTACGGCGGCGGTGGGGCGTATGTGTACTACGTCGGCTCGGTGGACGTGAGCGGCAGCCTCTTTTGCCTGAACGAAGCGTACCAGGGCGGCGGGTTCTACAGCTACTACGTCGCCTCCACCTCCCAGAGCTGGCGCAACAACGTGTTCCAGGAGAACGTCGCCAGCTACGCCGGCGGCGCGCTCTACGCGTCAGGGGACACCAGCGCCGAGCTCGCCAACAACACCTTCGTCGGGAACGAAGCCACGTACTACGGCGGCGCGGTCTACAGCTACTACAGCTACTTCTCGGCGGTGAACAACATCGTCGCCTACCAGCTCGACGGCGACGGCGTCTACGGCGCCGACGCCTACTCGGCGCTCTACTCCGACTTCCTCTACAACGACTGGTACGTGAACACCGCGGCGGACCGGTCGGGCACCTTCACCTTCAGCACCGCGACCAACGGCAACCTCACCACCGATCCCGGCTTCACCCGCTACAGCGCCGACGGCGACTGCGACAACGACGATCTCACCCTGGCCGCGGGCTCCGGCAACCTCGACGCCGGCTACCCCGCCTGGCTCGATCCCGACGGCACCCGCTCCGACATCGGCGCCTTCGGCGGAACCGGCGCCAGCGCCTGGGACACCGACGGCGACGGCTCCTACACCGGCGCCGACTGTGACGATTCCGACCCGGCGATCCATCCCGGCGCGATCGAGCACTGCGACGGCGTCGACGAAGACTGCGACGGCGTCGTCGACGACAGCGCGGTCGACGCGCCGACCTGGTACGCCGACGGGGACGGCGATGGGTACGGCGCCGCCGCCGTCACGACCTCGGCGTGCGCCGAGCCCGCTGGCTATGTCGACAATGCGGACGACTGCGACGACAGCGCCGCGAGCGTGTCCCCGGCGGCCCCTGAGGTGCCCTACGACGGCGTCGATCAGGACTGCGACGGTGCCGACCTCACGGACGTCGACGGGGACGGGCACGACGACGCCAGCGTGGGCGGCGACGACTGCGACGACACCGACGCGTCCATCCACCCCGGCGCCGCCGAGGTCTGGTACGACGGCGTCGACCAGGACTGCGACGGCGCCTCCGACTTCGACCAGGACGGGGATGGGTTCGACAGCGCCGATTTCGGCGGGGAGGATTGTCTCGATTCCGACGCGGCCGTGAACCCCGCCGCGACGGAGACCTGGTACGACGGCGTGGATCAGGACTGCGACGGCGCTTCCGACTTCGACCAGGACCAGGACGGCTTCGACAGCGCCGACTTCGGCGGCGACGATTGTCTGGATACCGACGCCACCACCCACCCCGGCGCGACCGAGCTCCCCGGCGACGCGATCGACAGCAACTGCGACGGCGCGGAAGACTGCTACGTGGACGCCGACGACGACGGCTATCGCCTCGACGCCACGAGCACTGTCGCGTCCGCGGACAGCGACTGCGACGACGCGGGCGAGGGGCTCGCCGCCGAGCCCGACGGCGACTGCAACGACGCCGACGCGCGGTTCCATCCCGGCGCCGCCGAGGCCGACTGCACCGACCCCACCGACTACAACTGCGACGGCTCCACCGGCGTGGCCGACGCCGACGCTGACACCTTCGTCGCCTGCCTCGACTGTGACGACAGCGACGCCGCGGTGCACCCCGGCGCCACCGAGGCCCCCGACGACCTTGTGGATCAGGACTGCGACGGCGGCGAGCTCTGCTTCGTCGACGCCGACGGCGACACCTTCCGCCCCGATGCCACGAGCACCGTCGCCAGCGCCGACGTGGACTGCGCGGACGCGGGCGAAGCCCACGGCGACGCCGAGACGGGCGACTGCGAGGACAGTGACCCCACGATCCATCCCGGCGCCACCGAGATCCCCAACGACGGCATCGACCAGGACTGCAACTCGGAAGACGCCACCGACACCGGCGACACCGGCGGCGACGACACCGGCGACGGCATCGGCGCGCTCCCGGACACCGGGGACTCTCTCCAGCTTCAGGGCGGGTGCGACTGTTCTACGCCCGGGAGCGCCGGGGTGGCCCCGCTGCTGGCGGGCTTGGGGCTCCTCGCGGCAGGGCGGCGGCGGCGCTGACGCGTCGTCCGCCGTCGCCGACCGTTCAGCGCCCGGCCACCGCGCGCTCCACCGCCCCGGCCAGCTCCGCGCTGGTGACCGGCTTGGCCACGTAGTCGGTCATCCCGGCCGCGAGGCAGGCTTCGCGGTCGCCCTTCATGGCGCTGGCGGTCATCGCCACCACCGGCACGGCGTGGTCGAGCACCGCGGAAGACGGGTCGCGGATGATGCGCGTCGCCTCGAACCCGTCCATCCCCGGCATCTGGCAGTCCATCAGCACCACGTCGAAGCGCTGCTCCGACAGCCGCTGCACGGCGGCCGCACCGTCGCCCACGCCCTCGGCCCGGTGGCCGATGCGGGAGAGGATGGCCAGCGCGTAGCGCAGGTTGGTGGGGTTGTCTTCGACCAGGAGCACCGACGCCGGCCGCTCGGCGCGCACCACCGGGCGGTCCCGACTGGGCATGGCGGCGCGGGGGAGCGTCTCCGCGGGCAGGCCCACCGGCACCGTGAACCAGAAGCGCGAGCCCCCGCCCGGCAGCGGTTCGTAGCCGATCTGCCCGCGGAGGGCCTCCACGACCCGCCGGGAGATCGCCAGTCCGAGCCCGGAGCCGCCGAAACGCCGGCGGGAGGAGGTGTCCACCTGGAAGAAGGCCTGGAACAACGAGCCCTGATAGTCGGCGGGGACGCCCACGCCGGTATCAAGCACGTCGAAGCGGAGGACGGCCGTGCCGGGAGCCGTGCCCGGTTGTCGACGCACCTCGAGGGTCACTTCGCCGTGATCGGTGAACTTCACGGCGTTCGCCAAGAGGTTCAGCAGCACCTGCCTCACGCGCGTGGGCGCGGAGATCACCCGGGAAGGCACGTCCCCGGTGACCCGACGCGTCATCGTGAGCCCCTTCTGTCGGGCGCGGAATTCCAGGAGGCTCCAGAGCTCGTCGATGAGGGCTGGAATGCCGAAGGGCTCCGGCTGTACGTCGAGCTTTCCCGCCTCAATCTTCGAGAAGTCGAGGATGTCGTTGATCACGGTGAGCAGGTTGTTGGCGCCATCCTGGATGGTGGCCACATAGTCGAGCTGCTCGTCGGTCAGCGGGGTGGAGTGGAGCAGCTCGATCATCCCGAGCACGCCGTTCATCGGCGTGCGGATTTCGTGGCTCATGTTGGCGAGGAACTCGCCCTTCGCGCGATTGGCCGCTTCGGCCGCGGCCGCGGCGCGGGTGGCCTCTTCCCGCGCGCGCACCAGCTCCAGCTCCGCGGCGCGCCGGGCGGTCACGTCCTGGAAGCTCCCGACCATCCGAAGCGGCTCTCCGTCCGGCGAGCGCTCCACCACCCGCCCGCGGTCTTCGACCCAGATCACGCCGCCGTCGCCACGGAGCATGCGGTGAGCGCTCGCGTAGCGCGGGGCCTCCCCGTAGAGGTGCTCCTGGAGGCGGGCCCACACCGTGGGGGCGTCCTCGGGGTGGAGGCGCTCGCGGAACGACACGAAGGTGCCGCGCTGCTCCGCCTCCAGCGGGAGCCCGAGGGTGCGGAACCACTGGAGGTTGTGAACGACCTCGCCGGTGCGGAGGTCCCAGTCCCACACCCCCTCGCCGATGACCTCCAGCACGTTGTCGAGGCTCTTTTCGCTCCGTTCCGCCCGGAGCTGCGCGGCCCGGATTTCCGTGATGTCGTTGGCGATCACCAGGATCTGCAGGTTCCCGTTTGCATCGACGAGCGGGCGCTTGATGGACTGGTAGGTGTGCACCCGCCCTGTTGCCACGTCGGTGCTCTCTTCGAAGACGATCTGGGTGGTCCCCGAGAGCATGATCTCCTGCACGTTCTTCTTGTAGAACTGCACCTGCTCCGCGTTGGGGTTGAACGCCCCGTCGTCCTTCCCGACCAGCGCGTCGGGCGTGGTGCCGTACAGCTGGGCGAGGCGGCGGTTCCCCAGGAGGAATCTACCTTCAAAGTCCTTGAGGATGATGATGTTCGGGTTCTCGTCGATGACGGTGCGGAGGAGCAGCTTCTGCTCCTCCAGCCGGGCTTCGGCGGCGCGCTCGGCCCGGGCGACGACCCACAGCGTGCCGGGCGCGGCGCCCCCGTCCTGCGGGAACGGCGTGCGCTGCACCGCGTCTGCGGGGCCGGGGAGGGGCACCGAGGCGAGGTCGTTTGCCCGGAGCTCCGGGAGGGTGCGACCGACCGCGGTGAGGAAGGCGGTGTTCGCGTGGAGGTATCGGCCGGCGGCGTCGGTCGCGGCGACCGGATCGGGCACGGCGTCGAGGAGCGCGAGGAGCACGGGAGAGGCGGACATCCAGGCCAGCGTATCGTCAGGCGTGGCGTTCCACGACACTGTACGTAGCGGCCCGCATGCCGATGGCAGCGTGATCCCGGAAGGGGCTAGACCCGCTTGCGCGGGCGGGTCGCCGGACCTACGCTGATCAGCTCGTGAGGCTCGTCATGTGGCTCCTCCTCCTCTCCGCCTGCGCCTCCACGCCGACCGACAGCGCCGACACCGCGGCCGCGGTGGACACCGCCGACAGCAGCGACACGGCCGACACCGGCGGCCCCGCCGCGCTGGACGTCGGGGGTGTCGCGGAGATGACGACGGAGCCCGGGCAGGTCACCGTCACCGTGGCGAACGCGGGGGACTACCTCGTCGCGCTCGTGAGCCTCGACGACAAGCAGGGCCGGTCCTACGCCTACGGGGACGCCGTGGCCGAAGCGGCGCACGCGCCCGACGACCCGCCCGACCTGCTCCCCGCCGTTCCCACGGGCGACACGCCCAAGGTCGCCGCGTTCGCGGAGGGCGACGAACGTACGTTCTCCGTACACAACGGCACCACCTACGTGGACATCACGGCGAAGGCCACGCGGGTCACCGACGCGCTCGTGCTCTGGGAGGACCAGACGACCCCCAACGAGATCGGCACCCTCGACCAGTCGGTGATCGACGGCGTGGCGGAGAACGTGGAGTCCCTCATCCTCCCCCGCGAACGCCTGCTCTTCGGCCAGGAGTCGGACGTGGACGGCGACCCGCGGGTGCAGCTCCTCCTCTCGTACACGGTCAACCAGTACGGGGCCGTCGCCTACGTGACCCAGTGCGACATCGGCCGCACCGCGGGGTGCGGGGGCACCGGCAACGACGGGGAGATCGTGTACCTCGGCATCCCCGATCCCGACGGGAACTACAGAACGATCGATGGGGTGAGCGAGACCGTGGCTCATGAGTGGAACCACTTGATCTACGGCTGGCATCGGTTCGTGGACCAGGACCGCGCCGGCGCGGACGAGAACATCTACATCACCGAGGGGATGAGCGCGCTCGCGCAGGACCTCACCGGGTACAACAACGGGAATCAGTACGTCTGGGCGGCCGCGATCGTGGAGAATTCTGCCCTCGGGCCCAACTCGGGGGTGGACTTCGTGAGCGTCAACGACTTCCTGCGCGGCGAGGGCTACTACGATGAAGATCGCGACGGCACCCTACGTGGAGCCTCGTACCTCTTCCTCCGCTACCTTTTTGAGCAGGCGGGCGGGATGTCCGTGGAGCCCGACGGCACCCAGGTCGACGAAGGCGGCATGGCCTTCCTCCACGCCTGGTTCGACTCCGGGGCGCTCGGCGCCGACACCGTGGAGGATGTGACCGGGAAGGGCCTCGATGAGACCGTGATGGACTGGTACACCGCCTTGGTCTGCACCGGCCTCGTGGAAACCGGCGACCCACGCTTCAGCTACCAGCCCCGCGAGGCGGACCCGATCACCGGCTACGAGTACGGCGTCGATCCTTACGACACCATCCACGACTGGCTCACGCTCGACGGTCCCCCAATCCAGAAGCTCGCCCGGGCCGACGGCTCCATCCGCGCCGGCGGGGTGGAGTACCTCTCCGTGAGCCTCGACGCGGGGGAGACCTTCACCCTGCCCGTGGAGGACCGCGCGTCCGCCCGTGCGAGGATCATCCGGGTAAAGTAGGCGGACGGGCCGCTACCCGACCTCGGCGGGAAGGACGGCGAAGGGCGGTGGCGCGAGGGCGGTCTGCCCCCCGGCCGGCGTCGGCGGTCGAGCATCCGTCGTCGTGAGAAAAGGGCACGCAGCGCCGGTGGCGGTCGGCGTCACCTCAGCCGGCCGAGCTCCCGGCGCAGGTTGGCCCGCGCCGTGGCCTCCAACGCGTCTCGGAAGGTGTCGGTGTGGAAGATGCGCGGCTTCCCGAGCAGCTCCTCGAGGAAGGCGCTGCGGCCCGCAGCCCACATCGGGTCCGAGAGGAAGCCGTACTCGGCGCGGACGCCCTCCGCGTAGGCGTCGTAGTCGGCGGGATCGCCGGCGAGGACCGCGAGGTCCACGTCCACCAGCACCGCCGCGTCCGGGGAGGGGGGCTCGGCGCGGTGACGGGTGGCGAGGATCATCGCCTCGATCCTCGCGATTGTCTCGGCGGGGGCGCCCGCTTCGAGGAGCACCTGAGCGGCCCAGGCGGCGGAGCGCGCTTCGTTGTCGGAGGCGCCGGGCGCGAGCAGGGCATCGTGGAACCACCAGGCGAGCTCCACCTCGTTCGGGCGCGCCATCGTGCTTCGAAGGGGATCGAGGCGACGAAGCCCGTCGAGCAGGTGAGCGGTACCGTGGTAGACCCGCCCCGGGCTGTCCCAGGCGGCGAGCAGCTCGCCGAGCAGGGCGGGAGGCGCGGGGCGGGCGCCCACGCCACGCCAGGCGCGGGTGAACCGGGGAGCGAGGGCGTCGGAGCGGACCATCGCCGCCACGTAGCGCGCGGGGGACGCGCGGCGAGCCGCTCCTGGTTAGGCGAGCCGCATGCTGCTCATGATGACCCTCCTGGCCTGTAAGGACCAGGCCACCCTCGACGAGAACGAACGGCTGAAGGTGCGCGTGGGGGACCTCGAGCGGGTCAACACCCACCTCGAGTCCGACAACGAGGCGCTCAAGGCCACGATCGCCCGCCTCGAAGCGGCGCAGACCGCCTCGGCCGACGCCGCGCGGCTGGCGCCGGGCGGCAAGCTCACCGCCACCTTCCAGACCTCGCTGGGCGACATCCACTGCACGCTCCGCGCCGATCAGGCGCCGGACACCGTGGCGAACTTCACCCAGCTCGCCAAGGGCGAGAAGGAGTGGACCAACCCCAAGACCGGGGCGAAGTCCAAGAAGCCGCTCTACGACGGCACGATCTTCCACCGGGTCATCCCCGGCTTCATGATCCAGGGCGGCGATCCCCGCGGCAACGGCACGGGTGGCCCGGGCTACGAGTTCGCCGACGAGGTCGGCGACTTTACCGTGTTCGATCACCCCGGCATCCTCGCGATGGCCAACGCGGGGCCCGACACCAACGGCTCCCAGTTCTTCATCACCGAGGGCACGCCGACGCACCTCAACGGCAAGCACTCGATCTTCGGGGATTGTACGGACCTCGACGTGGTGAAGGCCATCGCCACTGCGCCCACCGGCGCCAACGACCGCCCGGTGAAGGACGTGGTGCTCACCCACGTGGAGATCAGCGGCGGCTGATCCTGCGGATCGGCCTAAGGACTCAGCTGCGGCGAGGTGTCGTGGTCCGCGCCGGCCACCACCACGGCCACGCCGTCCGCCGTCGGGACGGCGGCCATGCCCATCGTGCGCCAGCGGGTGGCGAGGGCGGCGTGGCCGCTGGTCGACCACCACATCACGTCCAGGCAGTCGGCGATCGAGCGGGCGCGACAGACACCGGCCGTGGCGTCGAAGTAGCCGGCGGCCGCGAGCTGCCTGGCGGCGTCGGGCAGCGGCTGTCCGGCCGCGAAGGCGCGCAGGCGGGCGCGGGCCACGGCGTCGAGCGCGGGATCCCGCTCGGCCGGCTCGCGCTTGTACCACGCGTCCAGCGTATCCAGGCGGAGGAGGAGCTCCTCGTCGAGGTCGCCCGCGGCCTCCGCCGAAGCCGCGCCGGCGAACGGGGGAGCCTGCGGGGTGAGTCGGCCCACATACAGGGGGAACGTGGTGATCTCTCCCTGCGCATCGCGCAGGTCGATCAGCCATTCCCCGGCGAGGTCCACCTGAAGGCGCTCGTGATACATACGTGTTTCGCCGGATGGCGTCACCGCGGTCACGTCAGCGCCCGGGAAGGTCAGCACGTCGCTCAGGCGGGGCTCGCGGGGGAAGGCGGGCAGGGTGCCGCGGCGCGCTCCGAGGAGGAAGACCCACTGGTCACCGCCGCGGTCGCGGGTGCGTACGAGCCCCACATCCTCGCCGACGTGGGCCTGGGCCGTGGCCAGGAGCTCTTGGGGAACCTGATCTTCGGCCATGTGCTGGGTGTGCATCTCGCGCACCGGCCAGGGGTACCCGGCGAGCACCGCCCGCCAGCGCAGCTCGGCGGGGTCCAGCGCCTTGCCCGACTGGAGCTGCATGCCGAGCGCGGCGGCGGCGCCGCAGAGCGACTCGTCGAGGCCGTCGGGCCACGCCTTGGCCACGAGTGTGTCGGCCGGGTGGACGACGGTGTGGGCGTACGTCGGCGACTGCGGGGCGGGCACCCGCGGGTGGCTGTCGGCGACGTTCGTCACCGCGGCGGGCTTGGCGCAGGCGAGGAGGAGCCAGAGCATCGCCGCCTGCTATTCCGTGGCGCTCGCGCCGGTGGCCTCGCGGACCAAACACGACGAGCCCTGGTCAACCGCGACCCGGGCGCATAGACGACGGCATTCCGGAGTGACAGGATGGCCGACATCGAGGTCCTTTCCGCCGAGCCCCACCACGGCACCGTGTCCACCCTCCAGGTGCGCTTCAAGGGCGTCGCCCCCCGCACGATCGACCGCGCCACGGCGCTCGCCTGGCTCGCCGAGGGCCACTCGATGATCACCTGCGCGGGGTCGGGCAGTCACCTCGTCCGCGGCCACGCCATCGAGCGCGTGGAGGTGGAGGGTGCGGCCTACCTTCGTACGGATGTGAGCCCGGAAGCCACGGATCACGTGGACTTCCCGCACGGGCACCACTAGCGCGGCGGCTCGCCGTCGCCAGACGCGGCGCCCGGAAGTGCGGGGTTCGTTCGTCGCCGAGCCGAGCGAATCGAATGGACCGAGCGAGGGAGCGGGCAGCGCCGGGTCCTGCCGCCACCGGCGGCGGGCGGTCG
>CAIXRH010000133.1 GCA_903921785.1 uncultured Pseudomonadota bacterium | reverse complement strand
GGGTGGCACTGCGGGCGGCTTGGGCGGTGGTTTCGGCCCGGCGACCGTCGTCGCCGGCGGTGCGGCCGCGACCGGGGCCTTCGGTGCGGCAACCGGCTGGGCGCTGGACTTCTGGCGGGTCACCACCATCTCGGCCGGGATGTCGGCCTCGACGCCGGCCCCGGGGTCCGCGGCGGTGGAGCGGGTGCCTTCGAGGTACTCACTCGCCCGCTCGACGTTCTGGAGGAGGAATGCGTCGACATCGGAGGCCTGCACGTGGCCCGCCGTCTTGAGCTTCTCGCCGCGCTGCTCCTCAAACGGGCGCACCCGCTTGATCTTCTCCAGGTGGTCGCGGATGACCTTCTGGTCGCTCTCGGCCTCCTGCCGGTCTACCGCGGTGAGCGAGACGGCCGTTTGGCGGCCGGCGAGGTTGTCGCGGATCCGCTGAGCGGCGAGGTCGGTCACCGCGCGGAGCGTCTCCATCACGCCCTTGCCCTCAAACGCCACCGCTTCGATGGTCGGCACGCCGAAGGGGTTGAGGTCGGCCTGGAGCTCGGCCACGGGGCGGGCGTTGGGGAGGTCCCGCTTGTTGAGCTGGATCACCAGGGGGATGCTCGCGAGGTCCAGCCCGTGGGCGCGGAGGTTCTCCTCGAGGTCGATGAGCGCGTCGATGTTGGAGTCCGCCCGATCCTCGGCGGAGTCGGCCACGAAGACCACCGCGTCGGCGCCCTGGAGGACGACCTTGCGGGTCTCTTTGTAGAAGACCTGACCCGGCACGGTGAACAGCTTGAACTTCGCGGAGAACCCGGCGATCTGGCCGAGCTGCACCGGCACGTAGTCGAAGAAGAGGGTTCGCTCTTCTGCGGTGGCCATCGTGTGCAGGTCGCCCCGCTGTTGGGAGGGGACCAGGCCGTGGAGCACCTGGACGTTGGTCGTCTTTCCGGAAAATGCAGGTCCGTAGTAGACGACCTTCGCCTCGATCTCGCGGCGGGCGAAGTTGATGACGGCCATGCCGCCGCCTAACCCGGGGGCGCACCCGCCGCCGCGCTCCGCTCCGCGGGTTACGCGCGGGCCCCATGCACCCGTTGATCGGCCCGTTCTCCGACCCCTCGTTCACCGTTCCGGGGCTCGGCCTGGAGCTCCACGCGTTCGGCGTCCTGGTGGCCACGGGCTTCGTGCTCGGCGGCAACCTTGCCCAGGCCAAGGCGGTGAAGTTCGGGGGTAGCCCCGACGGGATCAACCGCCTCATCGGCTGGTTGGTCCTCGGGGTCTTCGTCGGCGGGCACTGGGGGCACCTCTTGATGTACAAGCCGGGGGACGTGGCGGGGGACGGGCAGCGGTTCCTTACCATGCTCCGGGTCTTCTCTCAGGGGCGGATCCCCCACGGCGATGAGGTGCCGGTCACCCTGCAGTTCTGGCACGGGCTCTCCAGCTTCGGCGGCTTCTTCGTGTGCGTGGCGCTCACCATCTGGTTCTTCCGGAAGGAGCGCCTCCCGTTCTGGCCCAACGCCGACGCCATCGCCTACGGCCTCACCGTGGGCTGGTTCTTTGGGCGGATGGGCTGCTTCTCCGCGCATGATCATGCCGGCACCCCGACCGACTTCTGGCTCGGGGTGTACGGGATGTGCCCCGGCAACAATCCCACCATCGCCTGCCACGACCTTGGGTTGTACGAGGCGATCTGGTCGATCTCGATGTTCGGCCTGTTCACCCTGCTCGATCGCAAGGTGCGCCCCAGCGGCTTCTACACGGGGCTCCTCGCCCTGATGTACGGGCCCTATCGGTTCTTCTCCGACTTCTACCGGCCGGTGGAGACCGACACCCGGTACCTCGGCCTCACGCCGGCGCAGTACGGGTCCATCCTCTTCACGCTTCTCGGCTTGTGGATCGTGCGTACGCGGTTCGCGCGCGCGGCCGTCCAGGCGGAGGCCTCCCCTCCGTCCGCCTGAACGACCGCGGCGCGGGCCGCCGTCGTCTCAGCCGGCCGCCTCCTGCAGCTCCTCGAGCTTCGGGCGCAGCCGCTCCATGATCCGCGTGTGGAGCTGGCTGACCCGGCTCTCGGTGACCCCGAGGACCTGGCCGATCTCCTTGAAGCCCAACTCGCGGAAGTAGTGCATCTCGACGATCATCCGGTCGCGCTCGGGCAGGCCACCGATGGCCTCGCGGACGGCAGAGCGGAAGTCGGAACGTTCAACGTTGGCGTCCGGGGACTCGATCTCGCCGGCGATGGCGTCGCCGAGGGTGTGTTCGTCGTCGAGCGTCTCCTCCATGCTCACCACGTTGTGGATGAGGCTGTGGTCGGCGAGCTCGCGGAGGCGATCTTCGGAGACACCAAGGTGCTTGGCCAGCTCGGGCTCGGTCGGCTCGCGGCCGAGGTCGCGGGAGAGCCCTTCTTTCGCGACGCGGATGCGGTCGCCGCGGTCCCGGACGGAGCGCGGCACCCAGTCGGTACGGCGCATCTCGTCCACGATGGCGCCCTTGGCGCGGATCCGGGCGTAGGCCGTGAAGCTGAGGCTGCGGTCCTCTTCGAAGCGGTCCACCGCGTCGATGAGCCCAAGCATGCCCATGTTGACGAGGTCTTCGACGTCGACACAAGCGGGGTACCGGGCCGCCATCCGGTACGCCATGCGGCGGACCATACCGACGTGCCGTTCGATCAACGCCTTGCGGGCGGCGGCGGTCAGGCGCGGGGTGCGCGGGGTGGACTCGACCAGGGTGGAGTCCTGTCGCGGGGACGCGGCGCGGAGCAGCGTGCGCATGGTGACCTCCGAAAGTGCGAAGAGGGTGGGTGGTTGCTTCCCTCCTTTCTTCGATCGTTTTCGGGGCTCCTTGAGGTGAAGTCGCTGGTTCTCCGCCACTTCACCGCTACGCACCCCAGTTCGGTCAGCCGCGTCAGACCTTTAGAGCGAGACCCGATCTTTTTGTTCAGGAGTTTCGCGGGCGGGGGAAGCCGCGAGCTCGGTCGCTCCCTCGAGCATGGGCAGAAGCGCATCGCGAACCTTGAAGAAGTCCGGCTTCTCCGCGTCCGGGAGCGGCTGCGCGATGGGCACGATGGACTTCATGGGGTCCTTGTTGACCCCGTTGACCAGGAATTCGTAGTGCAGATGGGGTCCCGTCGAGAGCCCCGTGGTGCCCACCCGACCGATGACCTCGCCCTGGTGCACGTGCTCACCGGCCTTCACGCCGATGAAGGAGAGGTGCGAGTACCCGGTGGCATAGCCGCCGTCGTGCTTGAGCTCGACGTGGTTGCCATGGCCGCCCGCCCAGCCCGCGCGGGCGACGACCCCGTCGGCGGCCGCGCGCACCGGCGTGCCCGTCGGCGCCGCGAGGTCCACCCCCTTGTGCGCGCGCATGCGGTGGAGGATCGGGTGGTAACGACCGGTGGTGAAGCCGGAGGTGACCCGGGAGAACTCCAGGGGAGAGCGAAGGAAGGTCTTCCGTCGCGCCGCGCCGTCCTTGCCGAACCACGCGGTGGTGCCATCCTTGGTGGTGTAGCGGATGGCGACGTAGGTCTTTCCGCCGTTATCCAGGATCGCGGCGCGGATGTCGCCCACGCGCTGGGAGCCGTCGTCCGCGGTCAGGCGGTCGAGGACGAAGCGGAATCGTGCTTTCTCCACCAGCTCCGTGTTGAAGTCGACGTCGTACTCGAAGATCTTGGCGAGCCCGAGGATCTGCTGCGGGCTGAAGCCGACCTCGGTGGCGGCGGCCCACAACGAGGAGGTGACGGTGACCGCGGCGGCGAGCTCTTCGGTGCGGTACGGCACCGGCACCACGCGGGACACATACCGATCGCCCGAGCGCACCAGTTCGACCGTCTGCGCCGGATCGTGCGCGAGGCGGACGCGGAACGGCTTGTCTTCCCCGGTGCGCCAGTCGGCCGTGAACCGATCGCCGGGGCTGATCTTGTCAAAGCGGCCGGCCGCGGCGGGGACGAGCGTTGCGGCGTCGAGCCCCATCGCGCGGAGCACCTCGCCGGCCAGCTCACCCTCCCCGACCTCCCGCGACTCCGTTCGGTACGCCGGGGTGGGGGCCGCCAGGGTGGCGGCGACGTCGGCGGCGGGCGGCTGCTGCACGGGTTGAGCGGCGAGCACCGAGCCGATTCCGCTCCAGGTGGGCAAGACCACGAACGCGACCGCAAGGAGCGCGGCCACGCCCAGGCTCACCACGACGCGTGCGCGGGTCATCCGCCGCCCCGGTGGAAGAAGAGGTACACCCCGATGGCCGCCACCATCGCCAACCCGAAGAAGCCGCCCACCAACAAGCCTTGGACGACCACCCAGAGCACGGAGCTGCCGGTGGCCTTACGGCGTGGCCTCCGGGGCGACGGCGCGCCCGGGGCCACGGCGGGGGCGACGGGGGGTGGAGCGGAGGCCGGTCGCGGCGCCGCCGCCACGGTCGCGGAGACGGCTCGAGCGGG
>CAIXRH010000132.1 GCA_903921785.1 uncultured Pseudomonadota bacterium | reverse complement strand
GGCAACACGTCCACCGGCGTCACCAAGACCGCCGCCGCGCTGTAGGGCTTGCCGCCGGGCGCTTCGGGACGCACCTTTGGGCCCTGTCGGAGCCCGCATGATCCGCGCCTGTCCCGCCTGTGGCAAGGCCAACCGCATCCCCTTCCGCCACCTCACCGACTCCGGCCGGTGCGGTGCATGCAAGGCTGCGCTCCCCCCGCAGGACGCCCCGATCGACGCCGATCCCGACACCTTCGCGGCGATCGTGGCCGCCACGCATGTGCCCATCCTCGTCGACTTCTGGGCCGGGTGGTGCGCGCCGTGCAAGGCCGCCGCGCCCGAGGTGAAGAAGGTCGCGGCGCAAGCCGCCGGGCGGGCGCTGGTGCTGAAGGTCGACACCGACGCCCACCCCGCGCTCGCTTCGCGCTTCGGCGTCTCCGGAATCCCGAACTTCCTGGTGCTGCGCCACGGGCGCATCGTCTCGCAGCAGGCCGGGCTGGTCCCCGCAGCGCAGATGTTGAGGTGGATCGAGGCGGCGGCGGCGATTCCGTAGCCACGCCCCGCAAATTCTCCGGAGCGTTCCTTGCCGTGCTCGGCAGCCCGGAGTACTCGCCGCTCACCAACCCACGGTCGTAGGGAAGCCGGTGAAACTCCGGCGCTGGCCCGCAACCGTGAACGGTCCACGTCCTGCCACATGCCACTGGGGAACCCTGGGAAGGCGGCAGGAACAAAGGCCGTGAGCCGGGAGACCGGATCGTGGGATGGACGCTCGGGGGCTTCGTGAGAGGCTCCCATCCCCGGTGCCGGGATTCCGCGTCCGCCTGGATCCGCGCCCCGGATCCGTGCGTCACGCTCCCGCGCCGACTCCTCGGAGCCGCGTGATCGTCCTCTTCGCCTTCGCTGCCTTCGCCGCCGACCCGGAACCCCCGGGCGAGGTGGTGGTGGTGACGGGCGAGGCGGTGGAGGGGCCGGACCCGGCGGCGACCAGCGCGTCGGTGACCGTGCTGGTGCCCGACGCCCGCACGCCCGCCAGCGCCGACGTGGGCGCGCTGCTGGAGCGCGCTGCGGGGACCCACGTGGAGCGGATGGGCGGCCTGGGGGACTTTGCGGCGGTGTCTCTACGCGGCGCGAGTCTTCGGCAGGTGGAGGTCTTCCTCGACGGCGTGCCGCTCAACCCCGACGGCGCCGACGTGGTGGACCTGTCGCAGCTGCCGCTCGCCGCGTTCTCGAGGGTCGATGTGTGGCGGGGAAACGCCCCGCTCAGCTTCGGGGCCTCGCCGATCGGCGGCGTGGTCGACCTGGTGACCCGTGACGAACCCGGCGGTCGGGTCTCGGCGACCTACGGCAGCTGGGACACGGCGCGGGCAACGGCCTTCGCGGCGGGCAAACACCCGCTGGGCGGTTCGGGGGAGGCGGGGGTCGACGGGCAGGCCTTCGCCGACGTGCTCTCGACCCGCGACGATTTCACCTACTTCGATGACAACGGCACCCTCTACAACGGTTTTGACGACCATCTCCGGCCCCGGGGCAACAACGACAAGCTCCAAGCCACCGCGTTCGCCCGTGGCGGCTACTCAAGAGGTTCTTGGCGCTTCTCCCTGGCAGATGCGCCTCTGTATCGCGATGAGGGGCTTCCGGGCACAGGCGTGGTCCCCGCCGAGTCCTCGCGCCTGACCACCGCGAGAAACCTGGCCGTCTTCCAGGCCGTCGGCTGCGGCACGACCTGGACCGCCACCTTGACCGGTTGGCACCTCTTCCGCGCGGAGGAGCTCGAGGATCCCGAGGGCGAGCTGGATGGGACCCCGCGCGATGAGGTGGATCAGGGGCACACCGGCGGTGTGCGGCTCGCCGGCGTGTGGGCGCCGCTCTCATGGTTGGTACCCAGCGCCACCCTCGGCGCGCGCCTGGAGTCGCTGGCGACCGACGAACACCTGCGTACGGTCGACGAACCCATTCGGCAGCGACTGGCAGCCAACGCGGCGATCGGTGCGGACGTACGCGCCTTTGGCGACCGGCTGCTGCTCTCCCCCGCCGCGACGCTCGAGGTGCTCGACAGCTCCCTCCTCGGCGACGTGGCGGACAGCCAGGCGGGCGGAACGAGCGCGGCCTCACCGGTCCTGATCGTGCCGAATCCGCGGCTCGGCGTGCTGGTGAAGCCGCTTCCATTCCTGGCGTTGAAGGCTAATGGTGGCCACTACCTGCGCGCCCCGGACCTCACCGAGCTCTTCGGCGAGCACGGCACGCTGGAGGGGAACAGTGGGCTCCTCCCCGAGACCGGCTGGCAGGCCGACGTGGGCGCTCGATTCGAGCTGCCGAATCCCCAGGCCGTACGCCTCTCCGTGGACGCCGCGGCGTTCTGGCTGGTGAGCGAAAATCGCATCGTCTGGGTGCAGAACAGCCAGCGTTCAATGACCCCCGTGAACTTCGGCGACACCTGGGTACAGGGGGTCGAAGGGGCGGTGTCCCTCTCGGCGTTCGACGTGCTCGACAGCGACACAGCGGTCACCTGGCAGCTCAGCCGCAACCTCACGACGGGTTCGGCCGCGAACAACGAGCTGCCCCGAACCCCGCCGCTCTCGGTGAACGAGGCGATCTCGGTGCACTGGCAGGAGCGGGCCCGCCTCGGGTATACGTTCAGCTACACCGCGGCGAACTACTGGGATGCGGCCAACCTGTATCAGAGTGCGCCCCGGGTGATACATTCCGTATTCGTCCGTATACAGCCGACTCCCCGATGGCCTCGGGTGGAGCTCAGCGGGCTCAATCTTGCGGACACTTATACCCAGGTGCTCCCGCGCAATCCCGCCGATCCGACCGACCCCTCGCGGGTGGTCGCCGCGGTCACTGACTTCTCCGGGTACCCGCTACCCGGCCGCACCTTCCTGCTCGACCTGAGCTGGGACCTCTGAGCCTCTTCCTTTCCTCCTGGAGATACACGTGTTCTTCCTTACACTCCTCTGCGCCTGCCCGCCGACCGTGAGCACCGACACCGGCGATGTCGACGCCGATACCGCCGACACGGTCGACACGGCGGACACGTCCGATACGGCCGACACCGGCGCGAGCGGGCCCACCACCGCCGTCGTCACCACGGTCAGCGACGACTACGCGAGCGCGGTGCTCGCGACGGTCGATCTCGCGACGTGGTCGATCACCGACAGCGTCACCACCATCGGGAGCGACAACGCTATTGGCAGCGCCGATGGGCAGACCTGGATCCTCGACCGGTACGCGGCCGCGGTGCGCATCTACGACAACGGGAGCTGGGCAGCGCCGGCCCACGAATTCTCTACGGGGGATGGTTCGAATCCGCAGGGCGTGGCCACCTGTGGAGGCAAGCTCTGGGTGCCGACGTACGGCGACGCGATGTTGCGCAGCTACGATCCGTCCACCTTCGTGCTCAACGGCTCCGTCGATCTCAGCGCCTACGCGGACAGCGACGGCATCCCCGAGACGGCGGACGTGATCGTGCGGGGAGACGAACTGTACGTCGCGCTGCAGCAGCTCGACGAGGCGAACGGCTGGATCGCCAACGGCGGGAAGCTCGTGAAGGTGGACTGCGCCACCGGCACCGTTGTGCAGGCCTGGGACGCCGTGAGCGACCCCTCGCTGCACGACTGGCCGGGTCACGAAGGCTTCCTCATTCGCACCGGAGTGTACTACAACGCCGACTACTCCCTCGCGCTCGACGGCGGCATCGCGCTGTTCGATCCCTCCAATGGCGTCGGTGGGCCGATGCTCGCGGAGACCACCCTCAACGCGAACATCACCGACCTGACGATGGTGGACGACCGCCACGGGATCGTGCTCACCCAGGACGAAACCAGCGCCTACACCGCCTGGTGTTGGGACCTCAACACGAGCGCGACGGTCGAGCTCTTCACCACCACCAGCTACCTGCAGGCGGTGGAGGCGGCGCCGGACGGTCAGGCCTGGATCGTGGCTCGTCAGAGCTGGACCGACCCGTCGAGCGAAGGCGGCATCATCACCGTGGACGCGGTGAGCTGCCAGGCCGGTACCGAGGTCTGGCACAAAGACTTCGGCTTCTCCCCCTACGCAGTGGCGTTCTACTGAGATGATCCTCGCTTTCCTGCTCGCCTGCGCCACGTCCGAGGACCCATGTACGACCCTGTGCATGGACGCCGCAGACCTGTACGGTGGCTGCCTCACGTCGTGGGGCGCGAGCTGGGAAGCCGCTGGCTACGCCGATGAAGCCGACTTTCTCGACGCGTGCGCCACCTGGGCGTGGGAGGGCCGGCAGTTGGAGGCGGAGGCTGGAGAGCCCGGCGCGACCGACGCCGTGTGTCGTTCGCGGGACGAGGCGTTCACCGCCGAGGACGCCACGTGCGACGACTTCACGGCGGTGGATTGGAGCGCCGTTCCTTGGAGGCCGTAGGCCCGAGGTCGGAGGTTCCGCGGTCGAGCGTGGGGGCGCTCGACCGTGGGGACGTGGCCGGGCTGGTCGAAGGCGTCCGCAGCGGCGCGGAGGCTCGGAGGAACCCGGACACAAGGGGCGCCATACGAGGTCGGTGCCGGCACGACCCAGGTCAGGCGCAACGACCGTCAGCGCTCCCCTTCCATCGCCTCGGCTCGTTTGCGGAGGCGCGGACGTGAGGGGCGCGGCCGCCTTGGCGCTCCTCATCGCGCTGGGCGGGTGTGCGCAAGACCGGGCGTCCGGGCCGGCGGAGCTGCATTTCGTCCGCGGCGGCCTGCTGCTCCCGACAGGCGAAGCCGGCGTGGCGGTCGGCGGGCAGCGGTTCGTGGCGCGGGCCTGGAAGGCGGGCGAACGGGTGAGCGAGTCGGGGCTCTCCGGCGTGGCGCCGAAGCTCGCGGAGTGTGTCGCGCTGGGCGGCGTGGACCTGGGAGACGTCGCGCGGATGGTCGTGGCGGGGGCACCGGCGCCAGATACCGACCTCGCCTTCTCCCCGGACGGCACTTCGCTCGCGGTGGGGAGCTTCCGCGGCGAGGTGGTGGTGATCGACGTCGCCACGCTCGCGGTGACGGCGCGACGGCAGCTCGCCGAGGCAATGGTGCGTCGCGTCGCGTGGTCCCCGGACGGCAAGACCCTCTACGCAGGCGAACAATCGCCCGACGCCACGCTGCACGCGCTGGATCCCGCCACGCTCGCCGATCGGTGGACGCTCCCCCTCGCGGAGCGGGTCGGGCGCTCCTCGCTCCCCGCGGGCGAAGAGCTCTACGGGGTCTACACCCTGCCTGGCGTGTACGGCCTGGACGTCCTCGCCGACGGCGACCTCCTCGTTGCTGCCGCGCACGGGTGGACGGAGGCCGACGGCACCCGCAAGAACCGGAGTCAGCTCCTCCGTGTCTCCCCTGGCGGTGCCGTTCGGTCGACGTGGCCGGCCGAGCCCGCCGACGCGGTCCTGCTCCATCCGGCAGTGGATGCAGTGGGCGGGCGGGTGGCGATCCCCGTCACCCGAAGCGCCTCGGGTGACGCCGCGCCGGAGCTGCCCATCGGCGGCTTGCAGTTGCTCGATCTCGCCACCCTCGCGCCGGCGGGTGCCCTGGTCGTCCCGCCGCTGACCCCCTGGTTCACCACCACGTACCTGTGGCAGGCGCAGGACGTCAGCGTGGCGCAGGACACCGTGCTCCTCGGCCTCGGCGACGGCCGGGTGGTCCTCGGCGATCTCCGGGGGACGATCCGCACGACGGTCGGAGCCGGGTCGCCCGTCATGGCGGGAGACGTGCCGATCGCGGCGAGCGTGGGCCACGGGCTGATCCACGGGGACGAGGCGCTCTACCTCACCTCGGGTACCAACATCCCGTGGGGCGCGGCCGCGCCCGATCTTCGGCCGCCGTCGGCTCACCCGGCCGAGAACTCCCTGTTCGCCGTGGGGCTCGACGGCGCGCCGCGATGG
This sequence comes from uncultured Pseudomonadota bacterium, assembly GCA_903921785.1. GTDB lineage: Bacteria > Myxococcota_A > UBA796 > UBA796 > SXON01 > SXON01. The sequence continues at coordinate 148,700 of CAIXRH010000132.1, read as the reverse complement.
AGCTTCCACGGGCCCTGGGCAGTGCAGGGTCTCACGCTCGCCCCCGATGGACGCACGCTCGTTGTCGGCGCCGGTGAGCGGACCAGCGACGCTCGCCGCGATCTCTACGGCGCCCTGTTGTTCGACCTCGGCGGAGAAGAACGTTCGGGCAACGCCCGGCTCCTCGCCACGTGCGTCACCGAGGGGCCCGTGTTTTTTCGCCATGCGGTCTCGCCTCAGGGCGTGGTGGCGCTCGCCGAAGTGCCGTTTCCTACGGGGGATGGCGGCGTCGGCGGGGCCTACCGGGTGGAGCTGTTCCGATGAGGAGCGCGGTCGCGGCGAGCGTCGGCCTGGTTGCGTTGGCGTGCGCGCCCGCGCCGCTGGAGGCCACCGCGACCGTGGAGGACAACGCGGTGAGCGTCCACGGCAACCGCCCTGGCTTCGCCGTGGAGCTGGTGGACGCCACGGGGCTTCCGCTCGTGCGGGGTCGCGCGCCGGCTGGCAGTGAGGCGCTCGCCTTGCCGCTTCCCGCGGGCACCGCCGGCCGGGTCACGGCGCGGGTGACGGACGAGGGCCAGACCGCGGAGGTGGCGCTCGACCTCGGCGATGCCTCGGAGCTGCGCCTGGAGGTGCAGGCGCCGCTGGGCGGACCGTCCGTGCCGGTGGGCGCCGACGGCCTCGTGGACTTCATCCGGGTCGAGGGCCAGGAGGTGTCGGTCGGCCTGCGGGTGCGCGCGCCCGCGGGCGACCCGCTGCGGGTGTCGTCCGGGCCGATGCTCGGGACCTCGGCCGATCCGCGCGGCTCCGTCGTCGAGCGGGGCACCGTTCCCGGCGGCGAAGCCAGGCTGTTCGTGGAGTCGCTCTCGGGCGACGAGGCGTACACGGCGTTCACGGTGGACCGGCTCTACGCGGACAGCGCGGTCGGGCCGACGGTCCTGGTCCGCGCGAATGACCGTCCCCTCGCGGACCTGGCGAAGGAGGTCACGATCACCGACGTGGTCTTCCCCGCCACCGAGACGGGCGCCCGCGATCTGGTGCGCCCCGCCGACCGGGTGACCCTCCCGTCGCCGTGGTGGCGCGACGTGCTCGACCACTCCCTTCTCGGCGTCCGCGCCCGCGACGAGTTCACCGCCTGGGCGTGGACTGCGGTGCGCCTCGGCAACACCGGCGCCACCCCTGTCGACGTCGTGGTCCGGTCCCGCGTGCTCGGCCCCGACGGCCAGCCTGACCGGGCGTTTCGCCCGCGTGTGCGCTCCGCGGACGATGGCACCGGCAACACCAGCGTGCTCCTCCGGGTGCCGCCGGGCGGCGCCAGCGCCACGCTGCCGCTCTACGTCGAGGAGGGCGGCCTCGGCGCCGGGCCGTGGACCCGGGTGATCGAGGTGATGCCGGTCGGAGCGCGCACCCCGCTCGTCCGTGACGAGGCCCCGCTGTTCGTGAGTCGGAGCAGCTCGTGGGTGGCCGCGGGGCTCGTGGTCACGCTCAGCGCGTCGATCGCCGGGATCGTGATGGTGCTCGGGCGCGCGCGCCGATGGCTGCGGGAGATGGACACGGCGGCGCTCGTCACCGTGGCGCTCTTCGCGTCGCTGAGCTTCGTGGTCGGCACGGTCGGGCAGCTCTTCGGGCTCGGCGCGGCCGCGGCCGCGGGGCCCTTCGCCATCCTGGTCACCGGAATCGTGGATGACGCCCTCCAGGCGACGCTGATCGGGGCGCTGGTCACGGTGCTGCCGCGACCGGGGGCGGCCACCCTCTCGGTTCTGGTGGCGTGGCTCCTGCGCGGGATCGCCACGGGCACGCTCTCGCCGATGGACGTGGCGTTCGTCTCCTGCCGGATCGCCACGCTCGAAGGCGGGCTCTGGTTCGCCGGGCTCACACGGGGCAGAGCGTGGCGGGAAGCGCCTCGGTGGCAGCGTGTGCTCCGGCTCGGCCTCGGCCTGTCGGTCGGCTCGCTGGCCGGGACCGCCGCGTCACTGGTGCTCCATTCGGCGCTGTTTCGGCTCTATTTCGCTCCCTGGTACGTGGGGATGGTGCTCGCGGGTCCGGGCTTCTTGTACGTGCTCGCGGCGGCGGGGGTGGCGGACACCGTGGCGACGCAGCTGCGCCGGGTGGAGGACTGATGCTCCACCTCGCGGGCGTGAGCTACCGACACCCGACCGCCGCCACCGCGGCCGTGTCGGGGGTGGACCTCACCGTGTCGGCCGGGGAGCTCGTGCTGCTCACCGGGCCCACGGGCTGCGGGAAGTCGACGTTGCTCCGCCTCGCGGCCGGGCTCCTCCAACGGCACGGGCGCGGCGACTTCGCGGGGAGCGTGACGGTGGACGGCGCGGACCCGGCCGCGATGGCGCCGTCGGAGCGCGTCCGCCACGTGGCGCTGGTGGGGCAGGACCCGGACGACCAGCGGGTGTCCGCCACGGTGGGCGACGAGATCGCCTTTGCGGCCGAGTCTGCCGGCATGGACGTCGCGACCGTTGATGCGCGGGTCGGCGCGCTCGCGGAGGCGCTCGGGCTGCCCGGCGGCCCGGGGAGGGAGGTCTCGGCGTTGTCGTCGGGGCAGCGGCAGCGGCTCTCGGTGGCGGCGGCGCTGGCGGCCGGCGCGCGGCTCTTGCTGCTCGATGAGCCGCTCGCGCACCTCGACCCCACCGCGGCCCGCGAGCTGGTCGAGCGCCTCCGGGCCCTCGCCGATGGCGGCGACGCCGTGGTCGTGGTTGAGCACCGCCTCGAAGCCCTCTGGGGTGCGGCGGACCGGGTGGTGCTCATGCAGGGCGGCGTGATCGTCGGCGATGCCCCGCCGGAGCACACCGGGCTCGCCGCCCTCCGTGCGCTTGGGCTCACCGCACCGACGCTGGTAGAGCTGCGGGATCGGCTCGGTCGTGCCCCGGAGGCCGACGAAGCGCGGGTCGCGTCCGACATTCCACCGACGAGCGGGGCGCCCGGGGTGGGGACGACGGCTTCGGACGCAGCGCTGGTCGCCGCGGCCGCGCTCACCTGGACCTTCCCCGGCGGGGACGGCCTCCACGGCGTCGACCTCGCGGTCGGTGCGGGGGAGCGCGTGGCGCTCGTAGGGCCGAACGGGGCCGGCAAGTCGACGCTGCTTCGAGCGCTCGCGGGAGAGCTTGGCGGTGGGGTGCGGCGCCGCGGGCGCCTGGTCGCGGTGCCCGCGAACCCGGACCTCGGCCTGTTCACGCCGACGGTCCGGGAAGAGCTGGCCTACGCGCCGCGGGAGCTCGGATTGGGGGACGTGCCGCGGCGGGTCGCAGCGTTGGCCTTGGCCTTTGGGCTCACCGAGCTCCTCGATCGGCCGCCCCAGGCGCTCTCCCGCGGTCAACGCCTGCGGGTGGCGGTCGCGGCCGCGCTCGCCGCTGAGCCCGCGGTCCTGCTGCTGGACGAGCCGACGGCCGGACAGGACCTGGAGCAGGTGGAGCGGCTGATGGCCGCGATCCACACCACGCTTGGCGCCGGTGCCCTGGTCTTCGCCACGCACGACCTCGTCCTGGCGCACCGCCACGGGACGCGGGTGGTCGTGCTCGATCACGGTCGCGTGCTTCGGGACGGGGCGCCGGAGCCCACGCTACGGGCCGCGTCGCCGCCGCTGGAGCTCCCGCCGCTCTTCGGGTGGTGCGCCGCCGCCGGGCTCCCGTTCGGCGCTCCGGCGGCCGTCGCCGCTTCCGCCCGAAGCGCCGGCCTCCCGGCGCCGGACGCTCCACCGGAGCGCCGACGGTCGTTGCGCCTGATGCCGGTCCCGGGGGCGGTGACCGGGTATGGCGCCCACCCGATCCCCTGGCCAACGACCGGGCTCGATCCTCGTACGCGGCTCGCGCTGGTGGGGCTGGTCGGGCTGCTTGCCGTATGCGCGGAAGGTTCGGTCGCCCTTGGCGGACTGGCGTTCGCCGCGGGGCTCGCGTTCGTCCGCCACCGTCCGAGCGGCCGGACGCTCGGCGGGGCGGCGCTGATGCTCGTCGCGATCACCTGGAGCACTGTCCTCGCGCAGGGACTGTTTTACGGCGATGAACCTCGGGTGGCGCTCGTCTCGTTCGGCCCCCTGACCCTCTGGCGCCAGGGGGTGACCCACGGTCTCGTGCAGTCCCTCCGCTTCGTCGCGATGACCCTGGCTGGCTTCGCGCTCGCCGCGTCCACCCCACCGGAGCGGCTCTTCGCGGCGCTCCGTGCGCTTCGGGTCCCGTTCGGGTTGTCCTTCCTCGTGGTCACCGCCCTCCGCTTCGTCCCCGACGTGGCGACCGAATGGCAGGCTGTGCGGACGGCGCGTGCGAGGCGTGGACATCCGGCGTGGCGGCGGGCCCCCTGGGCGTGGGTGGCGTTGGAGACGACGCTCCTCGCCCCCGTCTTGGCCCGGACGATGCGGCGCGCGCGCGCCCTCGCCGAGTCCCTCGACGCGCGCGGCTTCGATCCCGTGGCGCCACGCGCGGTGCGCCGTCCGCTGCGGTTCCGCGTGGTGGACCACCTGACGCTCGGCGCGGCCGCCACCCTCGGCCTCGGGGTGGGCACGGCGCGGGTGTTGTTCGTGCTCTACGTCACCGACACCTGGTATCACCCGGCGCTCCGGAGTTTGTACGCCTTGGTTCGGGCGTGGTGAGCGCGCCAGCGGGGGCGCGAGGGTCGGCGCTTCCGGTTAGCTCGGCGGACGATGGCCTCCCCAATCCCTGACCGGGCCGCGACGCTCCTCCGCACGTTGCCGCCGGACCTGCTGAATGACTCCGTCCGCGAGCTGTTGCAGATCGCGGCGATCACCAACACCGAACGACGACAGGTGCTGGCCCTCCTCCGCAAGGGGGGAGACGAGTCGATCGACGCGCTGCTCCGTTGTCCGGGAGTGGCGAAGGCCAGGTTCTCCTTCGCCCACGCGCTGCTCGACACGCTCGAGGAAGACCTGGCCTTGGACTACGGCTGGGTCCCGCCCCCGCCGGACGCCCGGCCCCCGCCGCCCCGGAGCGTGCCGCCCCGGAGCGCGCCGCCGCCGCCTTCGTCCGCGAAGGTGCACACTGGAAAAACATTGTCAAAGTTGGCTATTTTGCCAGAGTCTGGGAAGCTCCGGGCGGGTATGGGTCGCGAGACGTACCTCGCGTGGGCGGCCCGGCATCACTGTGAGGACCTGCTCGCCTTGCCGACCACGGGCTTCGCGCGGCTTCCCCTCCCGGGCGCCTATTGGTGCCAGACCGGCGGCTACTACCAGAAGACCCTGCTCGACGTGCTCTCCGCGGCGCCGTCGAAGCTCATCGGCGACTTCTCCAGGCCCCCAGCGATGCTGGTCGAGGCGCTCCTCGAGCGGCTGGAGGCGCTGGCGAGCACGCCGGCGATGCCGCTCTCCGTCGCGCCGCGCGACGCGGCCGCGGTTCCCGCCTGGGAGCGACTGCGCGCCCTCGCGAAGCCGGTCCCCGACCTGGGGGGCGGTGGCTTCAACGTCCGCCTGGACGCCGTGGATGCGCTGATCTCGCTGTCTCCCGCGGAGGGCAGCGCATGCGGAGCCGTGCCGGGAACGACCGTGCAGGTGAACCTGGACGCGCCCGCCGACCGCCCGTGCGTGACCTGCGACTGTGGGCGAGGCCTCAGCTGGTGCCGCACCCGCGCTTCGGCCGCGGGGGTCATCGCCAACGTGATCGCAGACCCGCAGCGTGCGCCCGACCTCGGTCCGGCGATCGTGGCCCGGCTCGCCACTCCCGCCTGGAAACGCCGCCTCGACGCGATGGACTCGACGCTGCACGGGGTGACGGAGGCCGAGGGCGAGCTCGGTTGGGCGATCGACGGCGCGAAGGAGTTCGCGATCTACCCGGTGGTGGTGACCTCGAAGGCGCGGGGCGGCCACAAGGTGGTCAAGGTGTCGGCGGTGGCGTTGGCGACGTGGGGCGAGCGCAACCTCGGCTCCGTGGACCGCGCGTTGCTGGAGCTGGCCGACCTGGACCTCCTTCGGGCCGACGTGGACCCTCGGGTGCGGCTCCCGTACCTCGCCCTCCTGGTCGATCATCCCCGTGTCTTCGCGTGGGACCGCGACCGCGCCCCGCTCCGCATCATCGAGCGGGAGATGGCGTTTGAGCTGGACTCAGCGCCAGATGGGGGCGCGCGGCTGGCGGTGAGGGTGGATCGGGAGTCGATCCCGGCTGAGCGGGCGTTTTCGCGCCTGCATGGCGAGGGCCTCCGCCGGTTGGTCTACATCGACGACGGCGCCACCCTCGTCGTGCTCTCCGTGCCCCCCGACGCAGCCCGGCTCGTGCAGCTCCTCGCCGAGCGCGGGGACACCTTCCCCGCCGAGGCCGTGCCCGGGCTGCTTGAGCGCCTCCCCCGGATCGCCCACTCCGCGTCGATACAGGTCGCACCGACCATCGACGCCCCCACGATCGACGCCCCAACGGCACCAGAGATCCGCCTGGAGCTCGCGCCGGGTCGGGGGCTCTCGGTCGCGTTCCGCGCCCGTCCCCACCCGCGCGCCGCCGCGGAGCTGCCCGGCGAGGGCTCCGAGACCATCCCGGTGATGACCGACCAGGGGATCGTCATCGTCCGCCGGGATCTCGATGGCGAGGTGGAGGCCGCCGAAGCCCTCGCGACCCGCCTGGGACTCGCGAGCGCTGACGATGTGGAGATTCAGGCCCCGGACGTGCTGTTCGAAGTGCTGGCCGCGCTCCGGTCGCTGGGACCCGAGGAGGCGCGCGTGGCCTGGCAGGGGCGTCCGCCCACCCTCTTGCGGGAGGGCCGTGGCGCCGATCTCAAGGTGAAGGTCGGCGCGCAGGGCGACTGGTTCGGGCTGCAGGGCGGGCTCGACGTCGATGAGGTCCAGGTGCCGCTCTCGAGCCTGCTCGCGGCGATGCGTGAGGGGCGCACGTGGATCGCGGTCGAAGGCGACCGTTGGTTGAAGCTGGAGGAGACGCTCCGGCGTCGTCTCGCCACGCTGGCCGCAGCGGCGAACCACTCCCGCGGGAAGGACAGCCTGGCGCCCAGCCACGCCCCTGCGCTCGCCGCGCTTGCGGAGGAGGGGGTGGAGGTGGTCGGGCCCCGGCGTTGGGACTCCCTGCTGGATCGCCTCCGCGAGTCCGCGACGCTCGAACCCGAGGTGCCCTCGGCGTTGCAGGCCGAGCTGCGTCCCTACCAGGTGGACGGGTTCCGCTGGCTCACCCGACTCGTGTCGTGGGCGGGCGGCGCGGTGCTCGCCGACGACATGGGGCTGGGCAAGACCGTACAGGCGCTCGCGGTCCTCGTGGCGCGGCAGTCGCTCGGGGTCCAATTGGTGGTGGCGCCGACCTCGGTCGGGTTCAACTGGGTCCGGGAGACCAAGCGGTTCGCTCCCGGGCTGACCGTGCACTTCCACCACGGGGATGATCGGCCCGATTCGGTGGCGCATCTCGGGCCCGGCCACCTCCTGGTGACCACGTACGACATCCTGGTGCGCGACGCGGAGGTGCTCGTCGGGCCGTTCGCCACGCTCGTCGTGGACGAAGCCCAGGCGGTGAAGAACCACGAGACGCAGCGGGCTCGCGCGGTCGCCGCGGTGAAGGCCGAGGCGCGGATCGCGCTCTCCGGAACACCGGTGGAGAATCGGCTCTCGGAGCTGTGGAGCCTGTTTCACATCGTCGTGCCGGGGTTCTTCGGGGGCTGGTCCGAGTTCCGGTCCCGCTGGGCGATCCCCGTCGAGCGCGATGACGACCGGCGCGCGCGCGCGGCGCTGGCCGGCATGGTGCGGCCGTTCGTCCTCCGTCGGCTGAAGTCGGAGGTGGCGAAGGAGCTCCCCGCGCGCATCGAGGTGCGGGTGGACGTCGAGCTCGACGCCGCGTCGCGCCGTCAGTACGAGGCCGTGAGAACCGCCACCATCGCAGCGATCGGGGACCCCGACCCCGCGGAGCGGGCCCGGCTCCGGTTCCGCCTGCTCGCCGCATTGACGCGGCTGCGCCAGATCGCGTGTGATCCGGGGCTCGTGGATCCCGAGTTCACGGGGACCTCCGCGAAGCTCGACCGGTTGGTGGAGCTCCTGGAGGAGCTGCGGAGCGAGGGGCGGCGGGCGCTGGTGTTCAGCCAGTTCTCGGAGCTGCTGGGGCGCGCACGCGAACGACTCGCGGCGGCGGGGTTCTCCCTCGGCTACCTCGACGGCAGCACGCCAGCATCCCAGCGGACCCAGGAGATCGACCGCTTCCAGGCCGGAGCGACCGACGCGTTTTTGCTCTCGCTGAAGGCCGGTGGCACGGGGCTCAACCTCACGGCGGCTTCGGACGTCGTGCTCCTGGAGCCCTGGTGGAACCCTGCCGTGGAAGATCAAGCCGCGGACCGGGCGCATCGAATCGGCCAGACCCGCACCGTGACCGTCTACCGGCTCGTTGCCCTAGGCACGCTTGAGGAGCAGGTGCTGGCGATGCACGCCCGGAAACGGGACCTCGCCTCTGCGGTGCTCGACGGCACCGGGGACGCGGGGGCGATGGACGTGGCGGAGCTCCTCGCCCTCCTCCAAGGTGAGGACGTTGTGGTCGAGACCACCGCCGGGGGTTGATCTTTCGCTTGACGTCTTCCGAAGCTGTGAGTATTTCGACGCTTCGAAAGATTTCATGGCTGGTGACGCTTCCGTTCCCCTCCTGACTGAGCAGCTCATCGAGCTGATGGCGCTGTTGCACTCCCGCATGGCGGGGGATGCGATGGGCCTGATGGCTGAGCTGAACATCACCATGCCGCAGATCGTGTGCATGCACGCGCTCCGAGGTGGGGGTGCCCGGAACGTCGGCGCGATCAGCAACATCCTCTCGCTCTCGGCCAGCGCCACCAGTCACCTGGTGGACAAGCTCTTCGAGCGGGGGATGGTCAGCCGGGCGGAGGACCCCGCCGACCGCCGCCAGAAGGTCATCTCCCTCACCCCGTTGGGGGTGGAGACCGTGGATCGCCTCGCGCGTGCCCGCACCGAGCAAATCGGGGCCGCCGTCGCCGACATCGATCCCGAGCTCCGGGTTCAACTTTCCCAATTCGTCGATCTCATCCTCATTCAGTTGCGCCGCGGAGGGCCCACCGCATGCCCGGAATCGTAGAGCTCACCAACGTCGTCAAGGATTACCCGCTCGGAAAGCTCAGCGTCCGGGCGCTCCACGACATCAACATCACCATCGGCGAAGGCGAATTCACCGCCATCGCCGGCCCGTCAGGCAGCGGAAAGACGACGATCCTCAACATGATCGGCTGCATGGACGTGCCCACCCAGGGCACCGTGAGCATCGCCGGGACGATCACCAACAACCTCGGCGACCGCGCGCTGACCGACCTGCGGCTCAACCGCATCGGGTTCATCTTCCAGACCTTCAACCTCATCAACGTGCTCGACGTCTACCAGAACGTGGAGTTCCCGTTGCTGCTGCAGGGCAAGCTCAGCGGCGCCGAGCGGAAGGCTCGCGTCAACGCCATGGTCGAGAAGGTCGGGCTCACCAAGCAGATCGGCCAGCGTCCGAACGAGCTCAGCGGCGGGCAGCGCCAGCGGGTCGCCATCGCCCGCGCGCTGGTCACCAACCCCGCGATCGTGCTCGCCGACGAACCCACCGCGAACCTCGACTCCAAGACCGGCCACGCGATCATCGACCTGATGAGCGACCTGAACCGGAACGACAAGATCACCTTCATCTTCTCCACCCATGATCCCAAGGTCATGGAGTGTGCCACCCGCCTGGTGAAGGTGGAAGACGGGCGGGTGGTGGGATGATCGCCGGCCTCATGCTCATGTTGCGGCTCGCGATCCGCAACGTGCGCACCCACATGGTGAAGAACTCGGTGATTGGGGTGATCCTGGTCTTCGGCACGTTCGTGCTGGTCACCGGCGCCACGCTCATCGGCAGCCTGGACAAGGTGATGCGCAAGAGCATCACCACCAGCATCACCGCCGACCTCCAGGCCTACGACGCCGACGCCCGCGACCCGCTCTCGCTCCTGGGCGACATGAACTTCGGCGGCTCGGACAACGGGGAGATCCCCGACTATTCGGCGGTACAGGACACCCTGGCCAAGGTCCCCGAAGTGCGCACCACGTTGCCCTTCGGCCTCGGAAACGCCACGGTGTTCGGCGCCAACGAGGTGGATCGTTCGCTTGAAGACCTCCGCGCCGCCGTGAAGGCGGGCGACCAGGCTCGGCAGACGATGCTGGTGGGGCGGCTGCAACGTATCGCCGGCGACATCCGCCCGCAGTTGGACCTCTCCGGGACCATCACCGCAGACCAGGAGAAGCTCACCGAGGATCGGGCGTCGCTCGACCGGGTGATCTCTGCAGACTTCCCCGCCCAATTCGCCGCCGACCCGGTGGCGACCATGGATTGGATGGACGGCGCGGTGGCCCCCCTGGCCACGGACGGACGCCTCAACTACTTCCGGCTTCTCGGCACCGATATCCCTGCGTTCGAGAGCAACTTCCCGCGCATGCAGATCGTGCACGGTACGACGGTGCCGCCGGGGGAGCGGGGGATCATCATCAACGAGAGCAGCTACGAGCTGATGATCAAACACCCGATCGCTCGCGAGCTCGATCTCATCGAGAAGGAGATCGCCTCGGGCACCGAGATCGGCACGAGCGGCACCCTCTTCGACCGGGTGCAGAGGATGAGCCGGCAGTATCGCCGGGTGCTCTACCAGCTCGACACGGAGGAGGTGGGCGCCCTCGAGCCGAAGCTCCGCGCGGAGCTCAAGGACGACAAGTCTGACATGGTGGGGCTGCTCAAGGCCTTCCTGGCGGTCAGCGACGACAACTTCTCCGAGCGCAAGGCGTTCTTCTACTCGGACATCGCGCCCTACATCCGCCTCTACGACATCAGCGTGGGCGACACCCTCCCGCTCCGGGCCTTCACCAAGAGCGGCTACCTCAAGTCGGTCAACGTCAAGGTGTACGGGGTCTACCACTACTCCGGCGTCGCGAAGGACGATGCGGCGGCGGGCGCCTACTCGCTCGTCGACATGCTCACCTTCCGCGACATCTACGGGAAGATGACGGCGTCGCAGCAGGCGGAGCTCAGCGGGATCAAGGCGTCGGTGGGCGCGAAGGACCTCGGGGCGAGCGGGGGCAGCATCGAGGACGAGCTCTTCGGCGGCGGCGGCTCGATCGAGTCAACCGTGGCGAGCACCGAGGCGCTCACGGGGCTCGACTCCGTCACCTTCGGTCGGGCGGAGGAACGGGAGATCACCACCTTCACGCAGGACGAGGTCGACCATGGCGTCGCCACGAGCACCGCGATCTTCCTGAAGAACCCGGAGCAGGCCGAGGTCGGCAAGACCGCCGTGGAGAAGGCCCTCGGGGACGCTGGGCTCAAGCTGACCGTGGTCGGCTGGAAGCAGGCGAGCGGCTTCGTGGGTCAGGCGGCGATGGTGATCCAGTTGGTGCTGTTCATCGCGGTCTTGGTGCTGTTCCTTGTGGCCATCGTCATCATCAACATTGCGTTGGTGCTCGCGACGTTGGAGCGCACCAGCGAGATCGGCACGATGCGCGCCCTCGGCGCCCAGGCGCGCTTCGTCACCTGGATGTTCGTGGTGGAGTCGCAGTTCGTCGGGCTGGTCTCGGCGTGCATCGGCGCGACGTTCTCGGGGCTCTTCGTCAACTGGCTCCACACCGTGGGCATCCCTGCGGGCAACGACTTCCTCAGCGTGCTCTTCGGGGGGAAAGCGATGTATCCCGAGCAGAGTATCCCCAGCATGATCCTTGGGATCGTGATCGTACAGGTCGTCAGCCTCCTGGCGACGATCTACCCCGCCTGGCTCGCGGCCGACGTGCCGCCGGTCGTGGCGCTGCAAGGGAAGGAGTGAGCCATGGGCGTCCTCTTCATCATCGCCTTCCGCAACCTGGTGCAGGCGCGTCGGCGTACCGCGCTGCTCTCCGGCGCCATCGGGCTGGTCACGCTGCTGTTGGTGCTTCTGCTCTCGCTGAGCCAGGGCATCGCCGACAACCTGGTGAAGAGCGCGACCACGCTCTCCGCCGGTCACGTGGTCGTCGCCGGGTTCTACAAGCCGAGTCCGAGCCAGGCGCTCCCGCTGGTGACCGACGCGGCCAAGGTGCGCAAGGTCATCGAGGACTCCACCCCGGGCCTCGACTACATCGTTTCCCGCGGCCGCGGCTGGGGGAAGTTCGTAGGCCCGGGTGGCACCGTCCAAGCCGGCTACACCGGCGTCACCCTCGCGGGTGAGCCGCACTTCCTGGAGACGCTCCAACTCGCCTTCCAGGACGAGTACGTCGACGGCGGCAAGCACGAAGTCCTCGGGGATGCGACCCGAATCGCTGAGCCGGGCGCGGTCATCATCTTCGCGAACCAGGCTCGCCGCATGGAGGTGGAGGTCGGCGACGACCTCACCTTCGTCACCGAGACCAGCGACGGTCGCACCAACACGATCGACCTGCGCGTGGTGGCCGTTGCCCGAGACTTGGGGATGTTGTCGAGCTTCTCCGTGCTCGGCGAGGCAGAGACGCTTCGCAAGGTCTACAAGCTCAACGAAGACACCGCCGGCGCCTTCTGGATCTACCTCAAGGACATCGACCAGGCCGAAGCGGTCATGGGCACCCTGCGGGTTGCGCTGGCCCAAGCCGGCTTCCAGCTCATGGACCACGATCCCAACCCCTTCTTCTTCAAGTTCGAAGGGGTCGCCGGCGAGGATTGGACCGGCCAGAAGCTCGACGTCACCATCTGGCGCGACGAAGTCTCGTTCCTGGTGCGAATCCTGGATGTGTTCAACCTGGTGAGCGTGTTCATCGCCGCCGTGCTGCTCGTCATCGTGGCCATCGGGATCATCAACACGATGTTCAACATCGTTCGGGAGCGCACTCGCGAGATCGGGACGATGCGGGCCATCGGCATCCACCGTAGCCGGGTCCTCGTGCTCTTCCTCATTGAAGCATCGATGCTCGGGCTCTTCGCCACCGTGATGGGCGCCACCGTCGGCGCGGGGCTGAGCATGGCGATCGACGCCGCGGGGTTCCCGGCCCCGATCGACGCGATGAAGGCGATCCTGCTCTCCGACACCATCCACATGTCCGTGCGGTTCGCGACCCTCGCGCAGGTGATCTTCGTGCTCACCTCCTGCACCGGCCTCGCGGCGCTCTGGCCCGCGGCTCGCGGCGCCCGCCTTCGCCCCATCGTCGCCCTCGGCTACACCTCCTGACCCTCTGAGGTTTCCATGTTGGCCCTACTCTTTTCCACGGTCCTCGCCTTCGCTGCGCCCTCCGACGCCGACATGGTGAAGATGCTGACGGTCATCGACGACCGCCAGCAGAACACGGGCGACTACAAGAGCCTCGTGTACATCGAGAACAAGGAGGCCGGGAAGTCCGACCTCGTGTACCAGGCGGTCATCTACCGCCGCGACGCCAACGACCAGTTGGTGATCCTGTTCGTGAAGCCGCAGTCCGAGGCGGGAAAGGGCTACCTCCGCCTCGACAACAACCTGTTCCTCTACGACCCCACGGTGGGCAAGTGGGACCGGCGTACGGAGCGCGAGCGGATCGGCGGCACGGGCTCGAATCGGCAGGACTTCGACCAGTCCCGGCTGCACGAGGAGTACGCGCCGACCTTCGTGGCGGAGGAGAAGCTCGGCCAGTACCAGGTCGAACACCTCAAGCTCAAGATGATCCCCGGCAAGGACGTGGCCTACCCGGTATGCGACCTGTGGGTCGACAAGAGCACCGGCAACGTGCTGAAGCGCCAGGACTACGCCGACTCCGGCAAGCTCCTGCGCACCACCTACTACCCGGCCTGGAACAAGGTCTTCTCCAAGTCCAAGAACGCCGAGGTCTACTTTCCCAAGGAGATCCGGATCATCGACGAAGTGGAGAAGGGTACCCAGACCACGGTCGTGATCCAGGAGGTCGCCCTCGACGCGCTGGACCCCAACATCTTCACCAAGGCCTGGCTCGAGTCCAAGAGCCGCTGAGCCCGCGGAGGCGCCCATGACCAGCCTCATCTTCGTCCTGGCCTTCGTCGCTCCGGCCCAGGCCGGCGACGAGTCCCCTCCCGCCGACGGGTCCACGCCGCCAGCGGGCGGCGACGCGCCCCCGGCCCAGGGCGGCGACGCTCCGCCGGCGTCCAGCGTCGATGAAGACGCAATGTTCGGTGGTGGCGGGGCGCCGCTGACCCCGGTCGCCAGCACGACCACCGACATGGGCGAGGTGCAGATCCAGGAGACCACCAACGGGGACATCGCCTCGCGGCTCGGCCTCGCGGACACCCGGCTCACCATCGGGGGCAAGCTGTACCTCCGGGGGGCCGCGTCGTTCGCCGAGGACACGGACTTCGCCAAGACGCCCTACTCCTCTCCGAACCTCCTCGACTTGTTCACCGACATCCGGCCGAACGATCACGTGCGCGGCTACGCGCAAGCGCGAATGAAGTACGACTTCACCGTGGCGGCGGGCGACACCGACTCGTTCGGCAACGCGCTTGAGTCCGGCTCCGTCTCGCTCGACCAGCTCTGGTTGAAGTTCGACGTGGCGAATCGGGTGTACATCACCACCGGCCGACAGCGCATCAAGTGGGGCAGCGGCCGGTTCTGGAACCCGACCGACTTCATGAACCAGCAGACGCTGGACGCGCTCAACGCCACCGTTTTCGACGAGCGCACCGGGGTGACGCTGCTGAAGGTGCACGTGCCCATCGAGTCGATCGGCGCAAACCTCTACGCCGTGGCCAACTTCGACGGGGCCGACACCTTCGACCAGGTGGGCGGCGCGTTGCGCACCGAGTGGGTCCTCGGTCCCTCCGAGATCGCGCTCTCCGCAGCGGCTCGCAAGGGCGATCCGCTGCGCCTCGGCGCGGATGCCTCCGTGGGCCTCGGCCCGGTGGACCTGCACGTCGAAGGGACGGTGAAGCACGGGGATAAGTCGACCTACTACAAGGGCAAGTTCGACATCGACGCCCTGCCCGATCTCACGATCGAGGACTTCATGGATGGCAGCGCGGTGGACGCGCTGAGCTTCCCCACCGAGGTGGACCGCTCGGACGAGTGGATCCCCCAGGTGGTCGCGGGGGCTGAGGTGGGGTTCAAGGTCGGGGACGACGACACCGTCTACGTGGGCGCCGAGTACTTCCACAATGGCGCCGGGTACGCGGACGCCAAGCTCCTCCCCTGGTTGTTCCTCAGCGGCGCCTACCAGCCTTTCTACACTGGCCAGGACTACTTCGGCGCCTACGTGGCGGCGCCCTCGCCGGGACGCTGGGACGACACGAGCTTCACTGCCTCCACCCTGGGGAACCTCAGTGACCACAGCTACGTGTCGCGCCTGGACGTCTCCACCCGGGTCAACACCCTCCTGACCCTCAACGCCTACGCGAGCGTGTACTACGGCGAAACGGGCGAGTTCCACTTCAGCTATCACCTCGATCCCAACGAGAACATTGATGCCTCGGTGCTCGACGGCACCGACCTGGAAACCTTCAAGCCGCTTCTCCAGGACGGGCTCGACCTCCGCGCGCCCGTGGCCGACGTGGGCTTGGGGGCGACGGTCAACTTCTGAAGCGGGCGGCGGTTACCCATGCCGCATGCCCGTCGTCGACACCCTGGCGCGCCTCGTCGCCGAACCCTCCGTCTCCAGTGAGCCCATGCTCGGCATCGCCGCCATCGTGGCGGAGCGGTGCGAGGCGGCGGGGATGCGGGTGGAGCGGTTCCCCGCGCCAGGGGAGGGCAAGACCAACCTGGTGTGCAGCCGGGGCCCCGCGGGGACCGATGGCCTCGTGCTCAGCGGCCACCTCGATGTCGTGCCGGTGCAAGGCCAGCCATGGACGAGCGACCCCTTCCGCCTGACCGCCCGCGGCGACCGGCTTGTCGGGCGGGGCAGCGCCGACATGAAAGGTTTCGTGGCGGCCGTGCTTGAAGCCCTGCCCTCGCTCCCCCGATTGGAGCGAGAGCTCGTCCTCGTTTTCACCTGCGATGAGGAGGTCGGCTGCCTTGGCTCGCGGGCGCTGGTGGAGCGGCTCGCCGGTCGGCGGCTCCCAAGGGCGTGCCTGATCGGCGAGCCCACGGGCTTCCGCGTCCAGCGGATGCACCCCGGACACAGCGCGGCGCGCATCGTCTGCCCCGGCCGTGCCGCGCACTCAAGCAAGCCTGACCTGGGGGACAACGCGATCCGGAAGGCCGCCAAGGTGATCGACGCGCTGGAGACCCTCGCCGAAGACTGGCGTCGGGACATCCGCTTCCCGGAGCTCCTCGAACGGCCCTTCGTCGTCCTCAACGTGGCCACGATTGAAGGTGGGAGTGCCATCAACATTGTGCCCGACCGGTGCGTGATCGAGGTCGGGTTTCGGCCTTTGCCCGGGATGATGGAGGAGGCACTGGTCGCGCAGATGCGCGAGCGGATTGGGGCGCTGGGGACGGTGGAGCTGCGGCCGGGTGCGCCGGCGATGTTCACGCCCGAGGGCACCGCGCTCGAGGTGGCGCTGCGTCCGTACGCGAGCGCGCCGGGCGCGGGCGCCGTCGCCTTCGCCACCGATGGCGGCAACCTGGCGCAGCTGGGCATGGCGCCGCTGGTCTTCGGACCCGGCAGCATCGACGTCGCGCACAAGGCGGACGAGTTCGTGGAACGCGGCGAATTGGAGCGGACGGTGGGCGTCGTCGGTGAGATCGTGGCGCGGCTTTGCGGGTAGCTGCGCGCTGCAAGGGTTAGCCTCGCGGGCATGTTCGCCTCCATCGCCCACGTCCCCCCGCCCGTGAATGAACCCGTGAAGGGCTATGCGCCCGCCAGCGCCGAACGGGCCTCGCTGGAGCGTGAGCTGGCAAAGCAGTCTGGCGAGGTGATCGAGATCCCGTGCGTGATCGGCGGGAAGTACGTCTACACCGGCCGGGTGCGCGAGGTGCGGATGCCGCACGACCACGGGCATGTGCTCGCGCGGGTGCACCTCTGCGGCCCTGCCGAGGTGGAGGCGGCGGTCGCGGCTTCCGAATCGGCCCGCCACGACTGGGCCGCGCTGCCCTGGGAGGCCCGCGCCGCCGTGCTCCTCCGCGCTGCGGACAATCTCGCCGGGCCGTGGCGCGACCGCGTGAACGCCGCCACCATGCTCGGCCAGAGCAAGACCGTGCATCAGGCGGAGATCGACGCCGCCTGTGAGCTCATCGACTTCTGGCGGTTCAATGTTTCCTACTACCGGAAGATGCTCGAGGAGCAGCCTCCCGCGCACAGCCCGGGGGTGTGGAACCGCACGGACCTCCGCCCGCTCGACGGCTTCGTCTTCGCGGTCGCACCCTTCAACTTCACCAGCATCTCCCTGAACCTGCCCACGGCTCCGGCCCTGGTCGGGAACACCGTCATCTGGAAGCCGGCCACCACTTCGGTGCTCTCGGCCTGGCACCTGTACCAGCTCCTCGAGCGCTGCGGCCTGCCCGGCGGCGTGATCAACATGCTCAACGGCGACGGCCCCGACGTCGGTCCCCGGCTCATCGCGCGGCCGGAGCTCGGTGGGGTGCACTTCACCGGCAGCACGGGCGTCTTCCAAGGGATGTGGCGCGACATCGGCGCGAACATCGCCAACTACCGCAGCTACCCGCGCATCGTCGGGGAGACGGGCGGCAAGGACTTCATCGTCGCCCACCCCAGCGCCGAGGCCCGCTCGCTCGCCGTGGCGATCGCGCGCGGGAGCTTCGAGTACCAGGGGCAGAAGTGTTCGGCGTCGAGCCGCGTGTACGTTCCACGGTCGCTCTGGGGGGCGGTGCGTGAGCACCTCGTCGGCATCGTGGGGGAGATGAAGCAGGGAGACATTCGGGACTTCACGAACTTCCTCGGCGCCGTGATCGACGAACGCGCGTTCCGTAAGCACGCCGCCTGGCTCGATCGCCTCCGGTCGGAGACCGAGATCGTGACCGGCGGCCACGCCGACGGCTCCACGGGCTGGTTCGTCGAGGCCACGGTGGCCCGGGTGAGCGACCCCCGCCACGCCCTGATGGAGACCGAGCTCTTCGGCCCCATCGTCGGCGCCTACGTGTACGAGGACGCGGACTGGGCGCAGACCCTGCAAATCGTCGACCAGACTTCGCCCTATGCGCTCACCGGGGCGGTGTTCGCGAACGACCGGAGGGCGGTGGAAGAGGCGCTCGTGGCGCTGCGCCACGCGGCCGGCAACTTCTACATCAACGACAAGCCGACCGGTGCGGTCGTGGGGCAGCAGCCGTTCGGCGGCGCCCGGGCCAGCGGCACCAACGACAAGGCCGGCGCCGCCGCGAACCTGATTCGCTGGGTGTCGCCGCGCTCCATCAAGGAGACGTTCACTCCGCCCACCGACTGGCGATACCCCTTCCTGGGTTGATCCAGGCGCCGGAGGGGGGAGGCCCCGTCCTGGCGGCAGCAGGGCTGCTCGGCCGCAGGCGACGGTGGCCGCACGGCGCGTAGCTGGCCGGAAACCGGTGCCGGTGCCGGGAGTCCGACGGCGACCCGAGCGTGGGGACGGTGGCCCGGCTCCGCCCGGGAGAGCCCGGGCGGAGCCCCCGCCACCTTGTCAGCCGAACAGACCCCGGCGCTCCGGCAGGATCAACGTAGCGTCGTCCTCCTTCACGCCGTTCACCCGGCTGGAGACGGTGTGCATGCGGAAGGCGGAGGCCGGGTACTGAGTGAGGAGCGCCTCGGGGGAGGGGTTCTCGGGATCGAGCCACGCGGCGTGGAGCTCGCGGGGTACGAGCACCGGCATGCGGTCGTGGAAGGTGGCGATGGCGGCGTTCGCCGCGGTGGTCAACAGCGCGACGGTTGGCGGGGCGCCGGGCGCCACCGGCGGCTCCCACATCGCCGCGAAGGCGAAGAGCGCCCCCTCGTGCACCTCGATGTACAACGGCACCTTCAGCTTGCCGTCGGTGCGCCACTCGAAGAAGCCGCTGGCGGGAACCAGCACGCGGCGCCGGCGAAACGCTTCCCGAAAGGAAGGTTTTTCGGCGACGGTCTCGGCGCGGGCGTTGATGAGCGGCTTTCCGTCCTTCGACCAGCGCGGCACCAGCCCCCAGCGCATTCCGACCAACTCGCGGGCGGGAGTCACGACCGCGATGGACTGGGTGGGGGCGATGTTGTAGCGCGGCTCGGAGAGGAAGACCGGGCGCTCGATGTTGAACGCCTCGTGGATCTCGTCCGAGGGGTGGTGGAGGGAGAAACGTCCGCACATGGGCGGAGGTTATCCGCCTGCGGAGCGCCGCCCGGTGGCCCCCGGGGGCGCGGCGACTACCGCGCCGCCACCCTCACGTGCACGCGCTCGAGGTGAAGCGGCCGCGCGGCGTGCGCCACGCTGGCCTTGAGATCGGCGTTGGCGGCCCGCAGCTCCTTTTCGGACCACGGAAGCGTCCACAACGCCATCGCCGCGCCGCCCACGAGGCCCACCGCCATCGCCATCGTCGCCACCAGGTTCATGTCGAGCATGTTGACTCCTTCTGGGTGAATCGGATCTGTCCTGCCTGTACTTTACTGAACATCTTTTCTTTTATACCTGAACACGCGTTCGAGGTCAACCCACAAGAACATCTTCACCTGCCATGCCGCCAAAAAATGGTCGGATCGGTCTCGCGGTGATAGTTTTTTCGGACGACCATGGACGACCTCTCCCTCAACAAGTCCCAGAAGCTGGTGCGCATTCTCCAGCAGCTCCAGAAACGCGGAGGAATCCAGGCGTACGAGCTCATGGGGCGCTTCGGGCTCGATGCCCGGACGCTCCGCCGGTACCTGGAAGACCTCGAGGCGATGGGCATCCCCTTGGTGGAGGAGGGCTACCACAGCAGCCGCACCGTCTCCGTGGATCGCGCCTACGCCCGCGCTGGGGTGCAGCTGAGCCTCGCGGAGGCCATCTCCCTGCACTTCGGCCGTACGCTGTTCACGTTCCTCGACGGTACCTCCTTCGCGGAGGACATGGCGGACGCGATCGAGCGCCTCGAACCGGCGATCGGCCGCTTTCCCGCCGAGGCGGGGCGCCACCTCGATCGGAAGTTCCTCGCCGTCCCCGAACATGGCAAGGACTACGCGCGCGATGGGGAGATCCTCGACGAGGTGGTCTCGGCCCTGCTCTACTCCAACCCCGCGGACGCCGAGTATCGCTCGCTTCGGGGCGCGCCCAAGGTGTATCGCCTGGAGCCGCTCACCCTCGCCGTGTACCGCCAGGGGCTGTACCTCTTCGCGCGGGACACCGCCGAGGACAAGATCAAGAGCTACGCGGTGGAGCGGTTCCTCCGCTTCTCACGCCTTCGCCGCGAGCAGTTCCGCTACCCGGAGGAGTGGCGTCCGCTTGACATGCTGCGGGACGCGTTCGGGATCATCGGCGGCACCCCGGAGTGGGTCGTGGCACGGTTCTCAGCGAACGCCGCCCCCTACGTGCGGGAGCGGCGGTGGCACCCCACCGCGAGCCAGATGCCGCTGGAGGATGGCGGCGTGCGCCTGAGGATGCGCGTCGCCAACGCGCCGGAGCTGCGAGAGTGGCTGCTCGGCTTTGGGGCGGAGGTGGTGGTGGAGGAGCCGGCGACGCTGGCCGTGTGGCTCAAGGAGCAGCACCTCGCGGCGGCGGCGCGGTACGGCTGAGGCACCGGCGGGCCCGAAAAAGCAGCCTCCACCGCATCGCTTCGAGGTGGTCGCATCGGCGGCCTGGGCGTCGGGGGGCGTTGCGGGGGGCGGAGCCCCCCGCCCCAAGATCAAGGGTGTAAGTTCAGAAGTGACCGATTCGACCTCCTGAGCGCGCGGGTCGGGGACGGAGAAGACACTCCGCGCCGCGGCTCCCTTCGCGCCGGCATAGATCGCCCGGAGGAGCCGCCGCCATGCCGATCGCTGCCTGGGCCGATCACGATGCCACTGCGCTCGCCGAGCTCGTCCACCGGGGCGAGGCCAGCCCCGCGGAGCTCCTCGACACCGCGCTCGCGGCGATCGATAAGGTCGATCCCCAGCTTCACGCCGTCGTGCACCGCATGGATGAGCTCGCCCGCCGTGCCGCCGCCGCGCCGGCGGAAGGCCCGTTCCGGGGCGTGCCGATGGTGGTGAAGGACCTCGACGGGTTCACCGCTGGCGTCCCCTACACGATGTCCAGCCGGTTCCTCAAGGACTTCGTTCCCGACCACGATGCCGAGGTGATCGCCCGGCTGCGTCGCGCCGGCTTCGTGATCGTGGCCAAGGCCAACTGTCCCGAGCTGGGAATCCTTGGAACCACGGAGCCGGAGTGGCGGGGTGCAACCCACAACCCCTGGAATCTCGGTCACAGCCCTGGCGGTTCTTCGGGTGGCAGCGCCGCGTTGGTCGCCGCGCGGGCGGTGCCGGTCGGCCACGGCGGGGACGGTGGCGGCTCGATCCGCATCCCCGCGAGCGCCTGCGGGCTGTTTGGGCTCAAGGTGAGTCGGGGGCTGCTCCCCCTCGGTCCGGACCTCGGGGAAGGGTGGGGTGGCTACGTCGTTCCCGGGGTGCTCACCCGATCGGTACGGGACAGTGCCTCGATCTACGATGTGCTTCGCGGACCGGCGCCGGGGGACCCGTACGCGGGACCCACCCTGGCGCGCCCGCTCGTGGACGAGCTCGCGCGCGCCCCCGGAAAGCTCCGCGTGGCGCTCTGCGGGAGCTCCCTCTTCGGTCGTACCACCCATCCTGACTGCACCGCCGCGATCCACGAGACCGGACGGCTCCTCACCGACCTCGGCCACCACGTCGAGGAAGCCCGTCCGGAGTTCGACCGAGACGCGCTCGTCTTCGCGTACCTCGTGCAGGTCGCATCGTCCGTCGCGTTGGAGGTGGAGGACGCCGCTCGTTGGGTCGGAAAGCCGGCGACTGCGGGCGGCTTCGAGCCCGCGACCTGGTTCCTGGCGCAGCTGGGGAGCGTGCTCACGGCCGCGGACCTTCAGCGCAGCCGGGATCGTGCCCAGGAGGCTGCGCGGTCGCTCGGGCGGTTCTTCGAGCGGTACGACGTGCTGGTGACGCCGACGCTCGCCCATCCTCCGGCCCCGCTCGGCGCGGCCGCGCTCAAGGCGGGCGAGCGGTTCGGCCTCGGCGTCCTCCGCACCGTGCCGGTCAAGCCGGTGATGATGAAGCTGCTCCGGGACCTCGCCGATCAGAGCCTGGAGCGCGTGCCGAACACGCAGCTCTTCAACATGACAGGGACGCCGGCGATGAGCGTGCCGCTCCACGTGAGCGGGGACGGGCTCCCCATCGGTGTGCAATTCGCCAGCCGCTACGGGAGCGACGGGCTGCTCATCCAGTTGGCGGCTCAGCTCGAGGCGGCGCGGCCGTGGATCGGGCGTCGCCCTGGCGTGTGCGCCTGAGCTACTTCAGCCACCGGGGTTCGTGACCCGCCACAACGGTGACCGAGGCACAGTGCCCGTAGATCCATCGCGCCCAGGTGAGGCTTCGGTCCAGCGCGGGGTGATCGTCGTCGATGATCGCCGAGATGAGGGCGGGGCGGCGGTGATCGACGAGGTGGCTGTCGACCCAGGCGGTGTCGCCTACGAACAGGTACTGGTGGTCGTGCGCACGGACCAGCACGCTCGCGGAGCCGCGCGTGTGGCCGGGCGTGCCGAGGTACCACACAGTGCCGTCGCCGTTGACGTCGACCGCGGGCACTCCGAGGGCCTGCTTCACCACTCCGGCCCGAAGGTCCTGGGCGACGAAGTGGACGCGGGCGCGGAGTGTAGCCGGGAGGCGGTCGCGAAGATCATCGAGCCCCGCCCATACCTCTACACCGGGGAGATCGAACAGACCGCCGACATGGTCATAGTGGTTGTGCGTAAGCAGTACCTTGACGGGGATGCCGGCGCGCTCCAGCAGCGAGGTGCCCGCGGGGACGGTGACCTTGAAGCTGTTGAACGGGAAGGTGGGCCAGGTGCCGTCGCGGGTGGTCTGCCCGAGGCCGCTGTCGATCGCGATGGTGCCGCCCGGGTGATGTACGATGCCGACGAGCAGCGGGAGTGTGACGGGACCTTGGCGGCCGTGATCCTCGACCATGTCCCAGGTGGTCTCGAGCTGGCCCGCGTCGGCCACCTCCACGGACACGGGGGACTCGGGGGTGAGCGCCGGGCAGGCGAGGTCGGCGGGGAGCGGGAACATGGGAGCCGGGTAACCGCCAAGGTGGACCGTGCACCCGCGAATCACGGCGCCCGTCGCCGAGGACACGTTCCGATTCAGCCGCGAGTGCAGCGTCGGTCGGCGTGAGCGTTGCGCGCCCGTCACCCGCGGGCCCGGCGGATGGGGTACCCTCGCGCCCGATGTCCACTGCCACGCTCACCCCCGCACATCGCCAGTGGCGTACGCGGGTCTTCGCCGCCACCTGGCTCAGCTACGCCGGGTTCTACTTCTGTCGGAAGCCGTGGAGCGTGGCGAAGTCCGCCATCGGCGAGGCGGGGCACCTGAGCACCGACACCCTCGGCCACATCGGTGCGGCCAACCTGCTCGCCTACGCGATCGGGCAGTTCATCGCCTCGTGGATGGGCACGCGCCTCGGGCCGCGCATGAACGTGCTCCTCGGCATGGCGCTGTCGATCCTGGCGACCCTGGCGATGGGGCTCACCCTCGACGTCGGGCTCTTGACCATGCTCGCCGCGGTGAACGGCCTCGCCCAGGCGACGGGCTGGTCGGGGAACGTCGGCACGATGGCTGCGTGGTTCCACAAGCATGAGCGGGGCAAGGTGATGGGGGTCTGGGCCACGAATTTCACCGTGGGCTCGCTCACCGCGATGTGGCTCCTCGGCGCCGTGCTCAACCTCGGCACCAAGGAGGCGCCGGCCTGGCGGGAGACGTTCTACGTGGGCGCCGCGGTCCTCACCGTGGTGTGGGTGATCTTTTGGTTCTTCCAGAGGAATCGTCCGGAGGATGTGGGGCTGCCTCCGGTGGACGATCCCATCCCGGCCGGCACGTCCGCGCTGCCGGCGCTCGAAGAGGCCGGGTTCCTCGGCCTCCCGTGGACCGCGTGGGGCAACATACTCCTGGTCTCCGGCTTCTACTTCTTCATCAAGTTCATCCGGTACGCGATCTGGAGTTGGGCGCCCTACTTCCTCAAGAACACGTACCACCTCACGGACGCACAGGCGTCATGGGCGTCCACCGGCTTTGACCTGATGGGCATCCCGGGGGTGTTCTTCGCGGGCTGGCTCAGCGACACCTTCTTCTCAAGCCGTCGCGGTGAGGTGGCGTTGATCCTGATTTCGGCGATGACCGTGGCGTGCGGCGCGCTCTACGCGTTCGCTGGCTCGGGTGTGGTGGTCGTGGCCTCCTTGCTCACGGTCATCGGCTTCACCCTGTTTGGCCCCGACGCGCTCCTCACCGGTGCCGGCGCGATGGACATCGGCAGCCGCCGCTCGGCGACGTTCGCCGCCGGGGTCATCTCCGGCTTCGGCAGCATGGGCTCGGTGCTCCAAGAGCTGGTGATCGGCAAGATGTACGACCCGAAGACCGGCGGGCTCGACGTGGTCTTCGGCATGCTCCTCGCCAGCGCGGCCATGGGCGCCATGTTCTGTGGCGGCCTGGTGCTGCGGAATCGGAGCGGAAGGGGCGTTTGAACCCGAACCGCGGGTGATCAGGGCGTGGGCGCGATCGGCGGCGAGTCCGGCGTGGCCATCGGCTCGGGCGGGACGATCCCCGCGCCGATCTTGGGGAGACTGAGCGGCGCCTCGCTGATCCGGGTTGCGTTGAGCTCCCCGAGCTCCGCGGCCGTGAACGGCTCGGCGCTCGGCTGGATGACGCCCAGGATGAACGACTCGATGGCCTCCTTGGCGGCGAAGCCGGCGTCGTTCTCCAGCCGGCTGTCCCAGTAGAGGAAGATCGTGCGTCGTCGGACCACGGTCGGCTGGCTGGGGTCGCGCCACAACTTGTCGAGGTCGGTTGGGATGTCCTTGTAAACGCGAATCCCGAGGTGTTGGCGGACCACGGCGTCGTTGAGCTTTTGTACGTCGCCGCGCGTGGCGTCGAGCAGGTCGCTCTTGATGGCGGTGTACTTCCGCTCGCCGATCATCCAGCCGCCCACCGACACACAGGCGGTCATCAGCGTGGGGACACACCACAGATAATTCAGCGGAGATCCCTGATCGGCGAACGCGTGGCCTGGGGAGTGGATGCGCGGGGGCTGGCGCTTGAGGGTGAGCCACCCGTCGTCGTGCAGCCACACCTGGGGGTGCCAGGGCACGTCGGGCTTGAACACCGTGTACTCGCCCTTCCGCTCGATGCGCTTGTACCCTTCGTCCCTGAGGGTTTCGGTGAGCGCATCACGCGCTTTCTTCACCTCGAGGTCGCCGTATACGAGCACATCGGCCTGGCCATAGGTGCCGGGGTCGTCTGGCGGGGCGGGGTCCTCCGCGGCGGCGGTGGGCGAAGCGGGCGCGGTGGAAGGAGGCGCTGCTGGAGGAGCGGCCGGGGCCGGATCGGCGGCGAGCGCGAACGGCAGGAGCAACATCATCTCGGCCCCCGTAGCCCGGCGGAACGCCGACCGGGGCGCGGTCCCCGGCGCGGCGCGGTCCCGGTTTGCTACTTGTTGGCCTTCTTGAGGAACAGCAGCACGTCGTTCGCGGCGATCACCGCGCAGTCCCGCATGCGGCCGCCGCTGGACGCGTGGAGCATGTCCGGGTCCTGGGCGGTGGGGATCTCGATCTGGTCGAGCACCT
Source organism: uncultured Pseudomonadota bacterium (assembly GCA_903921785.1). GTDB lineage: Bacteria > Myxococcota_A > UBA796 > UBA796 > SXON01 > SXON01. Next base: position 123,215 of record CAIXRH010000132.1, on the reverse strand, counting down.
GGCCGTCCTTGGAGAAGGTCACGTCGGTGATGAGGCTCGTCGGCATCTTGGCCACGCCGACGTAGAAGCCGGGCTCGATGAAGCGGACGTTGATGCGCACATCGACCTGGCCGGTGTCACCGAAGGCGAAGTCGGACTTGTTGGAGACGAGGGTGGCGAGGAACGCCTCCTGCATGCCCTTCTTGTCACCGGCGAAGCTGGCCGCGGTGTCGGCGTCTTTCCCGCCGACATACTCGGCCTCAGACTTCCCCCCGATCATCAGGCCTTCGTAGTCCACCGTGACCTTGAAGGTGGTCACGCCCTTGAGTGCCGAGGGCGGCCCCGAGGAGTGCAACACCTTCCAGGGGTTCGCGCAGGCGAGGAGGAAGGCGGCGCACAGGCCGAGGGCGAGGCGGAGGAAAGCACGTGCGGACATGAGCACCTGGGGAGGAGCGGCACCTACGCGCGGCTGCCGACGGTATTCAACCGAAACGCGAGCGCGGGCAAAAAGGGAATCGCCCGGCCTCCTTGCGGGGACCGGGCGATTGGGGTCGAGCAGAAGGGAGGACTAGAAGTCCATCCCGCCCATGCCGCCCATCCCACCCATGCCGCCCATGTCGCCGCCACCGCCGCCGCCGCCGGACGGCTTCTTCTTCTCGGGCTTCTGCGCGATCACCACCTCGGTGGTGAGCAGCATGCCGGCCACGGACGCCGCGTTCACGAGCGCGGTGCGGGAGACCTTGGTGGGATCGATGATGCCCTTCTCGAGCATGTCCCCGTAGGTCTCGGTCTGGGCGTCGAATCCGAAGGTACCGGAGCCCTGGCGGACCTTGTGCACGACGATGGAGCCGTCGACACCGGCGTTGGCCGCGATGGCCCGGAGAGGCTCCTGGATCGCGTCCTTCACGATGTCTACGCCGAAGTGTTCGTCGCCCGGGAGGCCCTTGAGGGCATCGAGTGCGTCGAGCGCGCGGATGAAGGCGACGCCGCCGCCGGGGACCACGCCCTCTTCCACCGCCGCACGGGTGGCGTTGAGCGCGTCTTCCACTCGGGCCTTCTTCTCCTTCATCTCGACCTCGGTGGCCGCGCCGACGTGGATCACCGCCACGCCGCCGACGAGCTTCGCGAGCCGCTCCTGGAGCTTCTCCTTGTCGTAGCTCGAGGTGGTCTCCTCGATCTGGGCACGGATCTGCTTCACGCGAGCCCGCACGGCCTCGCTGGAGCCGGCGCCTTCGATGATGGTGGTGTTCTCCTTCGCCACCTCGATGCGCTTGGCCTTGCCCAGGTCCCCGATGGTGACCCCATCGAGCTTCAGACCGAGGTCCTCCATGATCGCGCGGCCGCCCGTGAGGATCGCGATGTCCTCGAGCATGGCCTTGCGACGGTCCCCGAAGCCGGGGGCCTTCACCGCCACCACGTTCATCGAGCCACGGAGCTTGTTCACCACGAGGGTGGCGAGCGCGTCTCCCTCGATGTCCTCGGCGATGATGATGAGGGGCTTGCCCGCCTCATGCACCAGCTCGAGCACCGGGAGGAGGTCCTTCATCGCGGAGATCTTCTTCTCGTGGATGAGGACGAAGCAGTCCTCGAGGATCGCCTCCATCCGGTCGGGGTTGGTGACCATGTAGGCGGACAGGTAGCCGCGATCGAACTGCATGCCCTTGACGACATCCAGCTCGGTCTTCGCGGACTTTGCCTCTTCCACCGTGATCACGCCATCCTTGCCAATCTTGGCCATCGCGTGGGCGAGGATCTCGCCCACCTCGGTGTCCCCGTTGGCGGAGATGGTGGCGACCTGGGCGATCTCGGTGTTGTCCTTGATCGGGCGGCTGAGCGCCTTGAGCTCGGCGATGACGACGTCGACGGCCTTGTCGATGCCGCGCTTGACGTCCATCGGGTTGGCGCCGGCGGCCACCAGCTTGCTGCCGGCCCGGTAGATCGCCTGGGCGAGCACGGTGGCGGTGGTGGTGCCGTCTCCGGCCACGTCGTTGGTCTTGGAGGCGACCTCCTTGACCATCTGCGCGCCCATGTTCTGGAGCTTCCCGGGGAGCTCGATCTCCTTCGCCACCGTCACGCCGTCCTTGGTGACGATCGGGGCGCCGAAGCTCTTTTCGATCACCACGTTGCGGCCCTTCGGCCCGAGGGTGACCTTCACGGTGTTCGCGAGCGCATCCACCCCGCGGAGGATCTCGACGCGGGCGGTCTCGCGGAAGGTGATGTCCTTGGCTGCCATCGTATTCTCCTGTTCGTTCGTGCTTTCGTAGGGGTTTGGTGACTAGCCGAGGATCGCGAGGATGTCTTCTTCGCGGAGGATCAGGAGCTCTTCGCCGTCGAGCTTGATCTCATCGCCGGTGTACTTGCCGAAGAGAATCTTGTCCCCCGGCTTCACACTCATGGGGCGCACGCCGCCGCCTTCGACGGCGCGGCCTCCACCCACGGCCACCACCTCCGCTTCCTGCGGCTTCTCCTTCGCGCTGTCGGGGATGATCAGGCCGCCGGCGGTCTTCTGCTCGGCGCTCACGCGCTTCACGAGAACGCGGTCGTAGAGGGGACGAAACTTCACGTCGAACTCCAAAGGTTGAACGAGGATGGTTGGATTGTGCGGACGCCAAGCGCAACGCCGACGCCGCGAGCGGCACCCCGATTAGGCACCAGAGGGGGGCGCGTCAACGGCGGGGGGAAAAAGAAAACCGCCGCCGGGGGATTCCGGCGGCGGTCAGGCCCGGCACGAGGAGCGAGGTTGGGTCAGGGCACGGATTTTTGGATTTGAAGAGGCATGCGCCTCGTGCTGGACGACCGAACAAGATGCAAGGGGCGTGCCAGCTGCTTCAAATGCGCGTTTTTGAGGAACGACCGCGCGTCCATCACGACTCCGGTGTCGTGGGGGCTTGTCATGGGCCGCGCCGGGGCTATCTCAAGCGGCGACCGGGGGGGGCGGAGCGAGACCGCACGCGACGTTCCCCCCTCGCTTGACGCACCGGGATCGGGGATTAGCGTTTGCCGCGTCCCCCCTCGCCGGCGTTGGCGAGAATGTACAACTATATCCCGTAAACCTCGATTTTCGGACTGCGGAATCCGTTCGGAGCGCTCGGATGGGCAAGATCATCGGCATCGACCTCGGCACCACCAACTCGGTCGTGGCGATCATGGAGGGCGACTCGCCCACCGTGATCATCAACGAAGAAGGCGCGCGCACCACCCCCTCGGTCGTCGGCTTCGGCAAGGAGGCCGAGCGTCTCGTGGGCGCCACCGCGCGTCGCCAGGCGATGCTCAACCCGACGCGCACGATCTACTCGATCAAGCGCTTCATGGGGCAGCGCTGGGAAGAGGCGGAGAAAGAAGCGAAGCGGGTGCCCTACAAGATCACTCGCGGCAGCGACGGCGCGCCTCGCGTGGACATCGACGGGAAGGAGTTCTCCGCGCCCGAAGTGAGCGCGATGATCCTCCAGAAGCTCAAGCGTGAGGCGGAGCGTTATCTCGGCCAGCCGGTCACCGAGGCGGTGATCACGGTGCCCGCGTACTTCAACGACGCCCAGCGCCAGGCCACCAAGGACGCAGGCCGTATCGCCGGCCTCGATGTCAAGCGCATCATCAACGAGCCCACGGCGGCGGCGTTGGCCTACGGCTTCGACAAGAAGAAGAAGGACCAGACCATCGCGGTGTACGACTTCGGCGGCGGCACGTTCGACGTGTCGATCCTCGATGTCGGCGAAAACGTGGTCGAGGTTCGCTCCACCGCTGGTGACACCCACCTCGGTGGGGACGACGTCGACAACCTGCTCATCGACTGGCTCACCCGTGAGTTCAAGACCGAATCCGGGATCGACGTCAGCAACGACAAGATGGTGCTCCAGCGCCTCAAGGACGCGGCGGAGAAGGCCAAGATCGAGCTTTCTGCGAGCATGAGCACCCAGATCAGCCTCCCGTTCCTCAGCGGCGACGCGAGCGGCCCCAAGCACCTCGAGCGCACCCTCTCCCGGAGCCGCTTCGAGCAGATGATCGAGCCCATCGTGGAGCGGACCCTTGAGCCCTGCCGTCAGGCGCTCAAGGACGCGAAGCTCACTGCGGCCGACATCCACGAGGTTGTGCTCGTCGGTGGCAGCACTCGCATCCCGATGGTGCAGGAGAAGGTCAAGAAGCTCTTCGGCCGCGAGCCGAACCGCTCGGTGAACCCCGACGAGGTCGTGGCGGTGGGCGCGGCGGTGCAGGGCGGCGTGCTCGGTGGCGACGTCACCGACATGCTCCTGCTCGACGTCACGCCGCTGTCTCTCGGCATCGAGACGCTCGGCGGCGTGCTCACCGTGCTCATCCCCCGCAACACCACCATCCCGGTGAGCAAGAGCGAGGTGTTCTCCACCGCCGCCGATGGCCAGACCGCGGTCGACGTGCAGGTGTACCAGGGTGAGCGTCCGCTCGCGCGCGACAACCGCTCCCTCGCCAACTTCCGCCTCGACGGCATGGCGCCCGCTCCGCGTGGCGTGCCCCAGGTCGAGGTCACCTTCGACATCGACGCCAACGGTATCGTCAACGTGAAGGCCAAGGACAAGGCCACGGGTCGCGAGCAGAAGGTCACCATCACCACCTCCGGCGGCCTCTCGAAGGAGGACGTGGAGCGGTTGGTGAAGGAAGCCGCCGCCAACGAGACGGCGGACAAGTCCCGGCGCGAGACCATCGAGGCCCGCAACAACCTCGACAACATGGTCTACCAGGTGGACAAGCTCCTCCGGGAGAACAAGGACAAGCTGCCCGCCGGTGAGGTCACCTCGGTGGAGGCCGCGCTCGGCGAGGCCCGCTCCGCGCTGGACAGTGACGACGCCACGCGCCTCAAGGCCGCGTTCGACACCCTTCAGAAGGCGAGCATGAAGCTTGGCGAGGCGGCGTACGCCAACCAGGGCGGTGCCCCGGGCGCCGGTCCCGCGCCCGGCGCCGGTCCGGACGGTGCCGCTGGCGGCCCCTCCGGCAAGCGCGACGACGTGATCGACGCCGACTTCGAAGAAGCGTAGTCGAGCCCGACCCCCTCGGAGGCCCATCGAATGGCGAAGCGCGACTTTTACGAGGTGCTCGGGGTTCCCCGGGAGGCCCCGCAGGCCGAGATCAAGAAGGCGTTTCGCGCCCTGGCCATGAAGCTCCACCCCGACAAAAATCCGGGGGACAAGGAAGCGGAGACCAAGTTCAAGGAGGTCGCCGAGGCGTACGATTGCCTCGGCGACGAGCAGAAGCGGCAGATGTACGACCGCTTCGGACACGAGGGCCTTCGCGGCGCGGGTATGGGCGGCCAGGGGTTCCAGAACTCGGACGAGGTTTTCAGTCACTTCGCCGACATCTTCGGGGACTTGTTCGGGTTCGGCGGGCGTGGTGGTCAACGCGGCCCGCGGCGCGGGGCCGACCTTGAGTACCCGCTCAACATCGAATTCCTCGAAGCGGCGCACGGCGTGGAGCGGGAGATCAGCTTCCCGAAGCACGTCGCGTGTGAGCAGTGCAGCGGCAGCGGCGCGAAGAGCGGCTCCCAACCTCAGACCTGCGTCACCTGTCGCGGGGCTGGGGAGGTGGTGCAGCAGGCTCAGATGTTCTTGCGCATCCGCACCGTCTGTCCGGCCTGTAATGGTCGGGGGAAGGTGGTGAAGGACCCGTGCGGTGGATGTTCTGGCTCCGGGCGTACCCGTACCACGGAGAAGCTCAAGGTCAACATTCCGGCGGGCGTCGACGATGGCATGCAGCTGCGGCTCAGCGGAAAGGGCGAGGTGGGCGAGCCCGGTGGCGCCGCGGGTGACCTCTACGTCACGATTCGCGTGAACCAACATGAGTTCTTCCAGCGGGACGGCACCAACGTCATCCTGCGGCGGAACATCCCCTACGTGCTCGCCGTGCTCGGGGGCGACCTCGCGGTGCCCACGGTGGACGGCGAGGAGACCATCACGGTGGAGCCCGGCACCCCGTCCGGCAAGGTCGCGACGCTGCGCGGGCGGGGCGTGCCGGCCATCCATGGTCGCGGGCGCGGCGACCAGCTCGTGCAGCTGATCGTCGACGTTCCGAAGGCCCCCACGGTCGAGGAGGACAAGGTGCTCCGCGAGCTGGCCCGCCTCCAAGGTGTGAAGGTGAAGGACCGGGGCTTCTGGCAGAGCGTCTTCAAGGGCTTCCCCTCGTAAGACCGTGTCACGGGCGGGGGGCACGCTGCGCGCGCGGGCATAAGGCGGCTCCCGAAAGGAGAACGACGTGTCGAACGAAGCAGGGACGCCGTCGCCCGAGGCGCTGCGGCAGGCCTCGGAAGAGCTCACCCAGGTCCGAGGCGAGATCGCCCGGGTTCTGGTGGGTCAGAAGTACATGGTGGACCGGATGCTCGCCGCGCTGCTCGCGGACGGGCATCTGCTCGTAGAAGGCGTGCCCGGGCTGGCGAAGACCACCGCGATCAAGGCGCTCTCGGGCGCGATCGCGGGGAGCTTCTCCCGCATCCAGTTCACGCCCGACCTGCTGCCCGCCGACGTGGTGGGCACCCAGATCTACAACCCCCGCGACATGAGCTTCACCACGCGGAAGGGGCCGATCTTCGCGAACATCGTCCTGGCGGACGAGATCAACCGCGCCCCGGCGAAGGTGCAGTCCGCGCTCCTGGAGGCGATGCAGGAGCGGCAGGTCACCCTTGCGGAGACCACGCACCCGCTGCCGGAGCCGTTCCTGGTGCTCGCCACGCAGAACCCGATTGAGCAGGAGGGCACGTACCCCCTGCCGGAAGCGCAGGTCGACCGCTTCATGATGAAGCTCCTGGTGACGTACCCGACGCAGGAGGAGGAGCGGCAGGTGCTCGAGCGCAGCTCCCTCCCGGTGGACCGCGCGCGGCCCGTGCTCACGCCGCAGCGCCTCATCGAGCTCCAGCAGCTCTGCCGCCGGGTCACGCTCAAGCCGGTGCTGCAGTCCTACATAGTGAGCCTCGTGCACGCGACGCGTCAGCCAGGCAGCGTCTCCCAGCGGCTGTCCCGCTTCGTGCAGTTCGGCGCCTCGCCTCGCGCCACGATCGCGCTAGCGGCCGGTGCCCGGGCGATCGCGCTGATGGATGGCCGCGACTTCGCCACGCCGGACGACGTGAAGGAGATCGCCGCCGACGTGCTCCGTCACCGCCTGCTCCTCACCTACGAGGCCGAAGCCGAAGGCCTCTCCCCGGATGCGGTGATCCGCGAGATCCTCGCCTCCGTTCGCACCCCCTGAGGCCTCCGCCGTGCTGACTCCGGACGAGCTCCGCCAGATCGGCCGCCTGCACGTGCAGGTGGGCCGGAGCGTGGACGCGCTTCTCGCGGGCGAGTACCGCTCCGCCTTCCGCGGCTCCGGCATGGAGTTCGAGGAGGTGCGTACCTACGCCGAGGGCGACGACATCCGGCGGATCGACTGGAACGTCACCGCGCGCTCGGGTCAGCCCTTCATCAAGGTTTTCCGCGAGGAGCGCGAGCTCACGATGCTCCTGGTGGTGGACCGGTCGGGGTCCGTGCGCTTCGGCAACGGCGGTCGGGACGGGCGTACGGACAAGCGCCTCCAGATCGCGAGGCTCGCCGGCGCGCTCGCATACGCAGCGCTCCGAAGCAATGACCGCGTCGGGCTGCTCACGTTCTCGGATGGGGTGGAGCGCTTCGTCCCGCCGCGTCGCAGCCGCGGTCACGCCTGGCAGGTCATCCGCACCGCGTTCGAGATCGTCTCGACCGACCGGGGCACCAACCTCGCGGCCGCGCTCACCCAAGCCCAGAAGGTGCTCAAGCGCCGCGCCGCGGTGATCGTGCTCTCCGACTTCCTCGGCGGCGATTCGTGGCAAGACCCGATGCGCCTCTTGCTCCGCCGCCACCGCGTGCACGCCTTCATGGTCCACGACCCGATGGAGCACGGGCTCCCGGACCTCGGGCTGCTCACCTTGAGAGACGCCGAGACGGGACGGATTCACACGGTCGATAGCCGACGCTGGGCCGCCCAGGCCTCTATCGAACGGCGGCTCATGGACATCCGCCGGCTCGGCGTTCGCGCCAGCGCGGTCGGCACCCAGGAGGACGCATTCCAGAAGATGCACGCGCACTTCCGGAGTTCGGGATGATGGTGCCGATTTTGCTGCTCGGCGCGTGCGCCGGAGAGAGCGCCACCGCGGTGGAGGCGACGCCCGTCTGGGTGGACGCACAGCGTGTCGACGCCGGTGGTCACATCGGGCTTCACGCGCCGGTCGGCTCCACCATCGAGGCCACCACGGGGCTCGTGGTCGCGCCGACGGGTGACGGCACGTGGGATCTCTCCGGCGAGACCGGCAGTTACATCGTCACGGTCACCCCGGCGGCGCCGGTCGGGGCGGCCCTGGGCGCGAACGGCGTGCCCACGGCGAGCTCTCCCGCGGCGCCTCCACCGGTACGCCTGTTCGTGGACCTGGGCGCCAAGGGGCCGACAGGCGGCGAGATGGATGACCTCGCCGCACTTCCGCCGCCGCCGCCGCCAGTCTGGCCGTGGGTCGTGGGCGGCCTGGCCGGCGCGGCGGTGCTGGGCGGCGCCGCGGTGTGGGCGTGGCAACGGTTCAAGCCGGTGCCGCCGCCGCCCGTCCCCGAAGCGCCCGAGGTCATCGCGCGTCGGGCGTGGGCGGCCCTCCGAGACCGCGCGGACCTCACCCCCGAGGAGATCGCCAAGGCGATGTCGGAGATCTTCCGCACCTGGGTCGATGCGGCCTGGGGATTCCCCGCCACGCGCCGCACCACCCGGGAGATTCTCGACAACCTCGCGGGCTCGTTCACGGCTGTGGAGCTCGACGCCGCGCGGCGCCTGCTCATGGCCACTGACCTCGTGAAGTTCGCCGAACGCTCCGAGCACGCCAACCTGTTCGACGCCCTCGACCGCGACTTTGCGGCGCTCGTCCGCCCGGTGCGTCGTGCTTGAGTGGGCCTCCCCGCTGTGGTTCCTGGCGCTCCCGGCGGCGCTCTTGCCGCTCGCCAGCGTGCTCCGGCCGTGGTCGCTGCGCTTCTCCGCGCTCGGCGCGATGCGCGAGTCGTGGTCATGGCGCCGAGGTTTTGCCTGGCTGCCCGCCCTGCTCCAGGCGGTGGTCATCGTGCTGGTGATCGTCGCGCTCGCCCGTCCCCAGAAGGTCGAGCGGGAGACGGAGCGGGAGAGCGAGGGGGTGGACATCCTGCTCACCATCGACACGTCGGGGTCCATGCGCTCCGAGGACATGGGCGCCCTCGGCACCACGCTCAGCCGCCTCGAAGCGGCCAAAAAGGTGATGGCGCGCTTCGTGGACGAACGCTCCCAAGACCGCCTGGGCCTCGTGGTCTTCGGCGAGGGCGCGTTCATGCAGGTCCCGCTCACCCTCGATCACGTGGCGCTCCACGACTACATCGACCAGCTCGACATCGGGGTGGTGGGCCCCAACAAGACCGCGGTCGGTGACGCGATCGCCATCGGCGCCAAGCGGTTGAAGGAACTTGACGCCCCGAGCAAGGTCATCATCCTCGTGACCGACGGGCAGTCCAACGCGGGGCAGATCGAGCCCATCCAGGCGGCCGAAGCGGCGGCGGCCTTGGGCATCAAGGTCTACACCATCGGCGTCGGCAGCACCGGCGGGATGTTCAGTCGTGGCGCGGACGTGGACGAGCCCACGCTCACCCGAATCTCCCAGCTCACCCACGCCGAGTATTTCCGGGCCTCCGACGCCAAGGCCCTCGCCGGGGTGTACGCGAAGATCGACAAGCTCGAGCCCAGCACCGCCAAGGTGAAAGAGTATGTTCACCGAGACGAACTGTACTTGGGCGCGCTCCTCCCTGCGCTGGCGCTCTGGCTCTTCGAGCTGCTGCTGAGCGTGGGCCCGCTCCGGAGGACGCCGTGAACCTCGGCCGCCCGGACCTCCTGGTCCTGATGGTGATCGTGCCGATCGCCGCGGTGGCGCTCGTGGTGGCTCACCGGAAGCGCAGCGCGATCCTCCACCAATTGATGTCGGCGGAGGCGCTCGCCTCGCTGGTGCCGCCCGGCGCGCTCCGGGCCCGGGCGGCGCAGGCGCTGCTCGGGGTCCTCGCCGCCGCTTTCCTGGCTGCAGCGGCTGCCCGTCCGCAGATCGGGTTTGAGTGGGTACAGCGCAAGGGACAGGGGCTCAACATCGTCGTCGTGCTCGACGTGTCCCGCTCGATGGACGCGCAGGATGTCTCGCCGTCGCGGCTCGAACGGGCGCGGCGGGAGATCACCGATCTGCTCGGCATGGTCCACGGGGACAGCGTGGGCCTCGTGCTCGTCGCCGAGCGGGCCTACCTCAGGCTCCCCCTCACCACGGACTACGGCACGGTGCAGTGGGCGGTCGGGGACAGCGAGACGGGTACGATGCAGGCCCAGGGCACCGAGATGGCGGGGGGGATCGACACCGCGACCAAGATGCTCACCCGGGCCAGCGGCGCCGGTCGCGCGATCATCGTGGTGAGCGACGGGGAGTTTCACGACGACCCCACCGAGCTCGACGCCGCCCTCGGTCGCGCCACCGCCGCGGACATCCGCGTGTACGCCCTCGGCGTAGGCGAGGCCTCCGGCGCGCCGATCCCGCTGCCGGAAGGCGGATTCAAGAAGGACAGCTCCGGCGCGATGGTGCTCTCCAAGCTCGATGCCGACCAGCTCCGTCACCTTGCCTCGGCCACCGGCGGGGCGTACGTGCAGAGCGTGGTGGGGGACGACGATGTGCGGGGCATCTACGAAGGCGAGATCCGCGCCAAGCTCAAGGTGGAGGAGCGTGAGGTGAAGCGGGAGAAGATCCCCAATGAATGGTACCAATGGCCGCTCGGCGCCGCGCTGCTCTCGTTGGTCGCGGGCGCGTGGTTCGGAATTGGGCCGCGTGAGCGCCGGCCGCCGCCGCTCTCGGGCGCGGGGAAGGTGCTGCCGCTGGTGTTCGCCGCGTTGATGCTCGCGAGCGCCGCGCCCGCCTGGGCCGCTCCGCGCGATGAGGGGCTCACGGCCGCCAAGGCCCAGGACTGGCCCGTCGCCATCGAGAAGCTGGGGCAGGCGCGGGTGGAGCACCCGGAGGACGTGGAGGTGGGCCAGGCGCTGGGCACCGCCCTGTACCGGGCCGGCCGCTATCGGGAGTCCGAGCAGGTCTTTCAGGCGCTCGCGTCGGCCGACGCGCGCCACCGCGCGGTCCACGAGTACAACGCCGGCAACGCCGCATACCGGGACGGTCGGCTCGAGGCCGCGAAAGGACACTTCGAGCGCGCCGCCCAGGCGGACCCGAAGCTCGCCAGCGCGGGCAAGAACGGCGAGGCGGTCAAGAAGGAGATCGCGCTCCGCGAGCAGCAGCAGCAGCAGCAGGACCAACAGGGGAAGGACGGTCAGCAGGGCCAAACGTCCCAGGACGGCCAGCAGCAGCAGGCCCAGAACGGCCAGCAAGGTCAGCAGTCTCAAGAAGGTCAGCAAGGGCAGGAGCCCCAGGGTCAGCAAGGTCAGCAGGGTCAGCAGTCGCAGGACGGTCAGCAGTCCCCGGACGGTCAGCAGGCCCAGAGCGGTCAGCAAGGCCAGCAGTCCCCGGACGGTCAGCAGGGCCAGCAACAAGGGCAGCAGGCCCAGAACGGGCGGCCCCAGGGCGAGCAAGCCGGCGGTGACGGCCAGGATCAGGCGGACGCCGCTGGCGCCGGCGGAGACCTCCGTCAGGACGGGCAGACGCCGGACGAAGCATCGAAAGCCGCGATGGCCGCAGCTGCCGATGGGGAGGGCGATCAGGAAGGCATGACCCCCGCGGCCGCTGCCCGCCTCGTTGATTCGGTGAAGGACGGGACCCCCCAGATGGCGGTGACCGGACGATCCACGGAGAAGGACTGGTGACGCTCCTCCTCGTCGCTGCGGCGTCGGCCGCGCAGTTGGTCATGCAGTTGGACTCGGCGGACATCGCCGTCGGCCAGACCGTCGGGCTCACGGTGCAGATCACCGACGCGATGCTTCGACGGCCGCCCCGGGTGGACGCCCCGGCGGCTGTGCATGTGGAGTACATCAGCTCCTCCCAGGAGATGACCTTCCTCAACTTCAAGCAGACCACGGTCGAGACGCTCCGCTACCAGGTGCAGGCGTCCAGCCCGGGCGACTACACGCTCGGCCCGCTCAGCGTGGCGCTCCCCGGCGGCACGCTCACGGCCCCGGCGGTGAAGCTGCACGTGGGGGCGGCCCCCGAAGCCCCGACGGGCGTCGAGGCGTTGGAGGCCGCGGTCGCGACGGAGACCGCCTGGGTCGGGCAGGTGCTCGTGTACCACCTCCGTTACGCGACCGCGCGGCGGCTGGTGGGTGCGCGCCTCGACCCTCCAGACTTCGACGGTTGGACCGCGGAGCCCGGCGTGGCGGCGGCGAACCGCTCCTTTGACCTCGGCAACGGCAGCGGCTCGGTGCACGTGGAGGAGGCCTGGTACGCCTACCGCACCCAGAAGTCCGGCAAGCTCCTCGTGCCGGCCACCCACATGCTCGCGCAGTTCGCGGTCGCGCGTCGGCGGCGGGACCCGTTGTTCGACGATCTGTTCCAGGACACGCAGAATGAGACCGTGGTCAGCCCGGCGCTGAGCCTGTCGGTGAAGTCGCTCCCGAAAGACGGCCGTCCGGCGAGCTTCTCCGGGCTGGTCGGCGCGTTCACCGTCACCGCGACGCCGAGCGCGACACAGGTGAAGGTGGGGGACACGGTGACGCTCGACGTGACCGTGACCGGCGACGGCGGCCTCGGCGGCTTCACCCTCCCTGCGTGGACGGAGGACGGCTTCCGCATCTACGACGACGCGCCGACGACCTCCGCCGCCATCCAAGAGGGCAAGCTCGTCTCCACCGCGACGCTCAAGCGCGCGATTGTCCCCGAGCGTCCTGGCTCGCTCCCGCTGCCCCCGCTCAACCTGAGCTGGTTCGATCCGAGCACGGGGAAGTACGTGGAACAGACGCTCCCCGCGTTGACGCTCGAGGTCACGGGCGCGGCGTCCGCCGCCTCGGTCGAGGGGTTCAGCGGCCCCGAGGCGAAGCCCAAGGCGGGGGTGGATAGCCTCGGTGAGGACATCCTCCCGGTTCGAACCGACGTTTCGCTGTCAGCGCCTTGGCCGGGGGCGTGGGCCTGGTTGGCGTGCGCCCCCGGCGCCGTCTTGCTCCTCGGCCAGCTCGCGCCGCGGCTCCGACCGCGGGCGCGCGGGATCGCGGAGAAGGCCTTCGGCTTCGCGGACCTCCCGGAGGATCCGGAAGGGCGCCTCGCCGGGCTGGAGCGGATCTTCCGCGAGGCCGCGGGGCGGCGGCTCGGGCGCCCGGCCCCCGAGCTCAAACGTGAGGATGTGGCGACGCTCGGCGAAGAGGCTGAGGCGATCTACAAGGAGCTCGACCTCGCGCGGTACCGCGGGGGGCGTGACCTTCCGGAAGCCCGGGTGCGCGCCTGGGTGGGAGGAGGCAAGTGATCCTCTTCGTCACGCTCGCGCTCGCCGCTGGCGAGGCCGAATTCGCCGCTGCGAACACCGCCCTCGGCGCCGGGGACCTCGCCGGTGCGGAGAAGGGCTACCGCGACGCCCTCGCGGCCGGCGCCGTCGACGCCGACCTGTACTACGACCTTGGCAACGTGCTCTTCCGCGAGCACAAGCGTGCGCAGGCCATCCTCGCCTGGCGTCGCGCCCTCGTGCTCGCTCCCCGGGACCCCGACGCCGAGGCCAACCTCGACTTCGCTCGCCGCGATGTGGTGGACGACGTGAAGGCCCCGGACCCGGCCCCGGCCTGGGCCCCCTGGCAAGCGGAGCTCACCTCCGACGAAGGGCAGTGGATCGGCGGACTCCTCGCCGGAGCGGGGCTCCTCGCGGTCGCGCTGCGCCGCCGCTGGCCGAACCTCCCGCTCACGGGGGTCGGGCTGGTCACCGCGGGCATGGGCGTTGCGGTGGGGCTCGGGGGGATCGCGGAGTCCACGATGCCGCCCGCCGCCGTGGTGCTCGCGGAGTCGGTGACGGCGCGCTCCGATCTTGGGGGAGGCCTGGACCTCTTCACGCTGCACTCGGGCGCCGAGGTGCAGGTGCTCGAAGGCAGCGCCGGGCAGCTCCTGGTCGGCCTGGAAGACGGCCGAAAGGGCTGGATTCCCGAAGCCGACGCGGGCCGGGTGGATCCGTGGGCGCCGATGCCGGGCGGCGCGGCGATCGCGCCCTAGGCGTGAGGACGCCCGAGTCAAAAATACAGTTCAGCGGACCGGTTATTCGACGAGTGAGGACCTGGGGGGCGTTACGGGGGGCCCTCGGGGCCCCCTGTCCCATGACGAGGCCCCTGCCCACTTCGCCCCACCACGTTAGGCGGTTCGCGCAATCGGGGTCGTCATGCGCTGGTTCTTCCTCCTCGCCATCCTCCTGGTGGGCTGCTCCTGGCAGCACCGGGTGAAGTTCCTGAGCGACGAAGAGTTCAAGGCCTACTACGCCCTGAAGCCCTTCATGGAAGAGGATCAGCAGAAGGCCTACCTCACCACGAAGACCGAGGAGGACCGCAACGCCTACCTCAAGTCGATCAAGATTGAGCGGCGCCCGCCGATCGCCTTGTACGACGTGTTCTATCAGTACGACGAGCACATCCGTCAGGCGATCGTCGACGGCGCGGTGCAGGAGGGGTGGGTCAAGGACCAGGTCCTCATGTCCTGGGGCGCCCCGTACTCGAAGAAGAAGCTGGTCGGGAGGCCGGCCACGCACTCCGAAATGTTCGTGTACAAGTTCGAGAAGCAGGAGGATGGCACCGTGCTGGTGTTCGTCCCCGACAGCAAGACCGCGTACACCGCCGTGGAGCGGTTCCGGCGCGAGGTCATCTTCGACGACGACAAGGTCACCGAGATCGTCGAGAAGCCGGGCTGGGGCAACTGAGCCACGCCGCCCGCGGGGTCGGTGGCGCGCGTCACCACTCACGCGGGTGATCGCCGCGTTCGGGTAGCGGCGGCGGTGCGGGCCGTGTATGTCCGAAGGGTCGAGGTGCGCCCGTGAAGGTCTCGCTCATCAGCCCGTATCCGGACATCACCAACTACGGCCTGCGGTCCATCAGCGCGCACCTGCGTGCAAATGGGCATCGGACGCAGGTCATCTGCATGCCCGACTTCGCTGGCGACGGCGAGAGCGTGCACGTGCGCATGAGCGAAGACCGCTACGCGCCGGAGGTGATCGACCAGATGATCGCCCTCTGCGCGGACAGCGACATGGTGGGCGTCACCCTGATGACCCACTACTTCGACAGCTCCAAGCAGATCACCCGCGCGGTGAAGGAGCGCCTGGGCATCCCGGTGATCTGGGGCGGCTTCCATCCTTCGGTGCGCCCGGACGAGTGCGCGAAGTGGGCCGACTACGTGGCGATCGGCGATGCCGAAGACCTCATGCTCGACCTCTGCAACCGCCTCTCCGAAGGCAAGTCCGACCAGCTCCACGACATCAAGAGCCTGGTCTGGCGCAAGGGCACGGACGTGATCCGCAACGCCCCCGGCAGCCTCGAGCAGGAGCTCGACCGCTACCCGGCGCCGGACTTCTCCAGGGACGACCACCACATCCTCTTCGAAGGGCAGCTCATGCCCGTCACGAAGGACCTGCTCCGCCGCTACCTCCACAACGGCACCGTGAGCCGGATGTTCGGGAAGACCGGCTACCAGACGATGACCGGCCGCGGCTGCCCCCACGCCTGCACCTACTGCGGCAACAGCTTCTACCGCGACCTCTACAAGCGCCAGCGCTACGTACGTTACCGGAGCACCCCGCACGTGATCGCGGAGCTCGAGAACATCAAGCGCGAGTACCCGTTCATCAACTTCATCTGGTTCTCGGACGACAGCTTCTTCGGGCGCCCGCTGCCAGACCTCCTCGACTTCGCCGCGCAGTACAAGGCGAAGATCGGCGATCCGTTCTACCTGCTCGGCAGCCCCGGCACCATCACCGACGAGAAGTACGGAGCCATGGTCGACGCCGGCCTGCACTGCATCCAGATGGGCGTGGAGCACGGCAGCAAGCGCATCCAGAAGATGTTCAAGCGCTCGACGATGGGGAACGACAAGATCCTGAAGTCGGCGGAGATCATCACGAAGTACGCGGATCGCACCGCACCTCCCCAGTACGACCTCATCTACGATCTCGCGTACGAGACGATGGAAGACAAGCTCGACACGCTCCGGCTGGTGTCCGAGCTGCCAAAACCCTATCGGCTCCAGGTCTTCTCGGTCATCTACTACCCCGGCACCTCGCTGCACACGCTGGCGAGCCGGGACGGGCTGGTCAACGACGAGAAGGCCGAGATCTACGACCGCATGTTCTTCGAGCGCCACGACAGCTACACCAACACGCTGTTGTTCCTCGCACGAAGCGGGCGTTTCCCGCACTCCCTGCTGAAGGTGCTCATCGATCGCCGGGTGGTTGACGTCATGACCAGCGACTACATGGCCCCTGCCGGAAACGTGGCGAAGCAGGCCATCCATTCGCTGCGTCAGGCGCTCCGTTCGCCGGCGGTGGAGCGCGCGAAGGCGCTGGGGACCTACCGGGCGCGCCTCACCGGCATGACCGGCGCCGACGCCGGGGCCGCCGCGCCGTCGATGGCCGGGTAGACCGAGCTCAATTCCCATCTGGGCGATTCGCGGATCACGGTCCGCGTTGCCGACGCGCCGGCTGGCTGCGAATCGCGGCGCCGCGCCGGCGCTACGGTTAGGTGCGGCGTTGGAGGCCGCATGGGCGTCGACGGGCTGAAGCTGGACCCGACCTCTCCGTCCGACGCGGCTGCGCTGGTGGCGCTCCGTCGCGCGGTGGTGCGGGAGGGGATGTGGTTCACCGTGGAGCCCGACGAGCTGCGGGAGGACACCGCGCAGCGCGCCGAGATGATCCGGCAGCTGCGCCGCTCGGGGAACTCCGTGTCGTTCGTGGCGCGCGTCGGGAGCGAGACCGTGGGTGTGGTGTACGTGGAGGGGGGGCCGCTCCGGCGGATTCGTCACGTGGGGCGGTTGGAGATCCTCGTCGCGGGGGCGTGGCGCGGGCGGGGCGTGGGGGACGCGCTGGTGTCGGCGGCGCTCCGTCAGGCGGCGCTCACGCCCGCGCTGGAGAAGGTAGAGTTGGCGGTGTATGCACATAACGCGCGAGCGATCGCGCTCTACGCCCGCCACGGCTTCGTGGAGGAGGGGCGGCGGATGGGCCAGCAAAACCTCCCGGATGGCAGCTACGCCGACGAGGTGTGGATGGCGCGGTGGCTCCGTGGAGGCCCGCGCTCATGATGGTGCAGCGGATCGGAAGTCGATGCGTTACCGTGGGTGCGGGTTCAGGGTGGGAGGCGTGATGCGCTACCTGCCTTTGCTGCTATTTTCGGCGGCTTGTGTCGATGACCCGATGGACGATGTCCGGCGGCCCTGCCCCGACTCGTCCGCGTGGGACCCCAACCGCCCCGTGGGCCTGCGTTGGGGGGACTCCGGGTTCGTGGACCTCAACGAGCACGTTGCGCGTCGGATCACGGTGTCCCTGGCCGGCGGCGCCGCGGTCGAGGGGCTGCCGTTCGCGTTCAAGGGCGGCCTCGGGTTGTGCGTGATCGGCGGCTTGAAGGCCGACACTGACTACACGTGGGTGGTCACCGACGGCTCGGAGCCCGCCGTGCAGGAATGGGACGCCATCACCACCCGCCGCACCGGCTCGTGGCGGTTCCACACCGCAGCGAGCTCGGAGGTTCCGGCGCCGGAGTCCGTGGATGACTGCGTGAACCTGGCGAACGCGAAACGCTACGACACCCAGTGCGCGGTGTTCGACTCCGCGGACACCGGGGGTGTCCCATGATCGCCCTCGTCGCCGCCGCCCTGGCCGGGCCGGCCGCGGACTCCGCGGGCTTCGGCGCTCCGGGGGCGCTGCCCGCGAATGCGGCCACGCTCACCGCCGCCGGGCTCTTCGACGGCGTCCGACAGTACGGGGAGGGGCAGCTCCTCCTCCAGGGTCACGTCCAGAACCTTGGGATTGACCTTGACTACTCTGGCCTCGCCGGCGCCGGGACCGGCTGGTCGGACGCGGGCTCGGGCACCCTCCGGGTGGGCGTTCGGGCCTTCTTCGGCTCCGAGACCGTGCACTCCGCCCTCGGCGTGGACGCGCGCGTCACCGTCGCGGACGCGCCCACCGTGTCCTTCTGGGTGCTTCGCGGCGCGGACGCGCGCTCCGGGCTCGCGCCCCGGATCACCTGGGACCTGAGCCTGGGCCCGAAGGGGGAGGTCATTTCCCTCCGGGTGGCGTTGGGGCTGTACCCGGCGGTCGGCTCGGCGATCACCGTGACCCGGCTCTCGCCGATCGGCACGAAGTGGGCGGTGCTCACCGAAGCCGAGGTGGTGGCCGATCCAACCCCGGTGAGCCTCCGCGTCGGCGCGCGCTGGCGCCCGTCTCCGCGCTGGTCCGCCGACGCGGTGGTCCAGGTGCCCGTCGAGCTCACGCTCACTCACCCCGTCTTCGTCCCCGCGCTGCAAGTGCGCGGGGAGCTCTGAGGAGGTCCGATGTTCTTCTTCCTCCTCACGGGGTGCATCGGCGCCCTCGACCTGAGCCGGGCCACGCCGCTCGCTCCCGGTGAATTGGCGATCCAGGCGGGGGGTGGGGTGGTGCTGCCGATTCCAGCGGAGGGCGGCGACCTCACCCCGTACTTCGGCGGTGCCGCGTCGGTGCACGGAGGCGTGGTGCGCGGTCTGGAGCTCGGCGGCGAGGTGGGGCTGGTGAGCGTCGGGTCTGGGCTGGATGGGCCGTTGGAGTACGGCGGGATCCACGCGAAGATTGGGCTGGTGAACCCCGATCAGGGCGCCGTGCATGTCTCGCTCGACCCTCACCTGCGGGCGTTCGGCGGGGCCAGCAGCGGCAGCGGCGGGGCTTCGGTGGACCTCCCGGTGCTCATCGGCCTCGACGTCGGACGGAGTCAGCTCGTGCTCGCCCCGCGGGTTGGGCTGTACCTGCAGCGCGAGGAGCCCTGGGTCACGGCCGGGCTGGCGGCGGCGTGGAGCGTGCCGATGGGGGATCGCCTGGAGCTGCTTCCCGGAGTCTCGGCGAACCTCCTGGTGGATCCTGCGTCCCGCGCCGTGCTCGCTCCCCAGAACGTGTTCCCCGGCGCGAGCCTCGGCGTCCGCGTGCGGCTGGACTGAGCCACCCTCGCGGCGACCATACCCGTCGCGCGGTCGCGCCGGGTACGTCGCGGCGTCGAATGCCGAGGTGACGCGGGCGAGCGCTGCGTTAGATCGCGCGCGTGTACGACCTGGTCATCGAAGACGGCACCATCCTCAGCGGCACCTCCCGTCGTGTCGCAGACATCGCGGTCGAAGGGGGGAGGATCGTGTACATCGGCCCTCGCGCCGGCGGCCCCGCCAAACGAAAAGTGTCGGCCATCGGGCGCTTCGTCGTCCCGGGGTTCATCGACACCCACGTGCACTTCCGCGACCCCGGCCACCCCCACAAAGAAGACTGGGGCAGCGGCTCGGCCGCGGCCGTCTCCGGCGGGGTGACCACCGTCTGCGACATGCCCAACACCAACCCCCCCACGATCACCGTGGAGGCGTGGCATGAGAAGGCGGCGCTCGCCGAGGCGAAGTCTAGGGCCAACTTCGGGATCTGGTTCGGCGGGGCAGCCGGGAAGATCGACGACGCGCGGCGAATGGCCGACGAGGGCCCGGCGTGCGGGATCAAGGTTTTCATGGGCGCCTCGACGGGGCCGCTCCTCGTGGACGACACGACCCTCGTCGAGCTCTTCGAGCGCACGTCTGCGCTGATGGGTGTTCATGCCGAGGATGAAGGCGTGCTCCAGCGGTATCGGGAGCACTGGGCGGGGAAGGTGCCGCCTACGCACCATGACGCGCGTCCGGCGGAAGCAGCGGTCGTCGCGGTCAGCCGGCTCGTGGAGCTCACGCGAGCGCACCCCCGGCGGGTGCACGTCTGCCATGTCTCCACGGCGGCCGAGCTCGCGGTGCTCGACGCGGTGCGGGGCATCCTCCCGATGACGACCGAGGTCTCGCCGCACCACCTCTGGCTCGACAACCAGTCGCCGCTCGGCAACCTCGGCAAGGTGAACCCGCCCTTGCGCCCCGACGCCGACCGGCGCGCCTTGTGGTTCGCGCTCGGCCGTGGCCTGCTCGACACCGTCGGGAGCGATCACGCCCCGCACACCCTTGAGGAGAAGGCGTTGCCCTATGAATCGGCGCCTTCGGGCATCCCTGGGGTGGAGATGATCTTTCCCCTGTTCCTCGCCGCGGTGAAGCATGGCAAGCTCCCGTTGGAGCGGGTCGTGGCGATGTGCAGCGAGTCCCCGGCGCGGATCTTCGGCTTTGCCAAGAAGGGCAAGGTCGTCGTCGGCGCGGACGCCGACCTGCTGATCTTCGGCGAGCCCGAGCTGCACAAACACGTCGCGGAGGAGCTCCTCACCCGGGTGGGCTGGAGCCCGTACCTGGGCCAGAAGGTGGCGCCAAAGCCGGACATGGTGTTCGTCAACGGCAAGCTCGTGGCCGAGCGCGGCCGCATCGTGGACGACGCGGCGCGCGGCGCGCTGGTGAGCCCGGAGCGTGCGGCATGAGCGCCACTCTCCACCTGGTCGCTGGCCCGCCGTTTGGCGTGGACCTCTTCCGGGGCGTCGTCGCGCGCCTCCGGGACAAGCGACCCGACCTGGTCGTGCAGACTCACTCCGTGGTGGAGCTCGGCGCCAGCCCGGAGGCCGCCGCCGCCGCCCTCGCCGGGCGTGTCGCCGCGGAGGACCTCGTGGTCGCCCACGCGCTGGCGGTGCCCGCCGCCGCCTTCCTGGCTCACCTCGGAACCGGCGCCCGCGTGATGCTCCTCAACGGCCCCCTCCGCGCGCTCGACCCGGTGAGCCGCGCCGTGGTCGCCCTCGCGGGCTTGCCCGCCGCCGCCGACACGGTGTTCCTCCCCGCGCCCTGGCTGGCCTGGCTGCGCTCCTCTGCCGGTCTCCGCCGCGCCGTGGCCAACCCCTACGCCATGGACCGCGACACGGTTGCCGCGCTCTGTGGGCCGCTGGTCGCCGACCGGTCCCGCCGTCGTGCGCTGGTGGCCTACCTCCGGGCGCTCGCCACTCCCTGGCCCGACCCGGGCGCCGCCCCGGGTGAGCTCACCCTGTTCTGGGGCGATAACGACCGGTTGAACCCGCTCTCTATCGCCGCAGATGTGGAGGCGCGTCGCGGTGCCGGCACCCTCCGGGTCGCTCCCGGTGGCCGATACGCGTGGCCCGAAGAGATGCCCTGGTCGTTGGCGGACACGCTGTCGGCCCGGTTGCCGGCCGCCCCGAGGGAGAGTCAATCGGGCGCCAATCCGCCGATCACGACATCCACGTCGCGGCTGGGGGGGCAGGCCCCCTCTCAGACCCCGCTCGCCTCCAAAAAAACCAAGGGGTCTGGAGGGGAAAAACCCTCGCGGCCCCGCTCCGGCACGCCCCTTGCATAGGGAAGTGCTCGGAGACGTGACGTCCGGTAAGCGGTGGCTAACCCCCCGCCTGCCCTACGCATGGGGGCGCCTGGCATGGAGGCTGGGCGCCCCCGCAACGGAGCGTCGATGAACGTGGAGGCGCTGGCGGCCCGCGTGGACGTGGACATCGGCGCGCTGGAGCGTCTGGCGCACGCCCGAGACCTCTGGCCGCGCAGCACCTTGCGCTTCGCCCAGGACAAGCTGGCGGAGTCCCCCGCGGTGGTGGCCTGGCCGAAGGATGAGGCCGAGCTGCGCTTCGCGTTGGACTGGGCGGTGGTGAACCAGGTGCCCGTGGTGCCGTGGGGTGCCGGCAGCGGGGTCTGCGGAGCCGCAGCCGGTCGAAAAGGGGCGCTCACCCTCGATCTGAAGCGTATGAACCGCGTCGGCGCGGTGGACGTGGCGACCGCCACGGTCCGCGTCGGTCCCGGCGTGCTCGGCCAGCACCTGGAGGACGAGCTCGGGCGGCAGGGCTGGGCCACGCGCCACAGCCCCTCCTCGATCGCATGCAGCACGGTGGGCGGTTGGGCGGCGTCGCGCTCGGCCGGTCAATTCTCCAGCCGGTACGGGAAGTTCGAGGACATGGTGGTGGCCACGCGGGTGGTGGCGCCGTCGCGCAGCTTCCGGACCGGGCTCTGGGCCACCGGCGAAGACCTCCAGCCCTGGGTGCTCGGGAGCGAAGGGGCGCTGGGGATCATCAGCGAGCTGCTCGTGCGGGTGGTGCCCCTCCCGGAGACCCGCTGGCTCCGGGGCTACCGCTTCCCGGACATCGGCACGGCCTGGGAGGCCATGCGCCGGTTGATGCAGGCCGAGCTGCACCCCTGCGTCCTGCGCCTCTACGACGCGGTGGACACGCGGATCGGCGGGCGGGGCAAGGGCGTGCGGAAGGAGGGCCCAGGGTTGCTCAAGACGCTCACCAGCACGGTGGACAGCGGCGCGGGCGGCGGGGGCGGCTACCTCAACATGGCGCTGGCGCTCCCGCGGCTGCTCAACGGGCTCGCCGGATGGGGGGGAGGGGAGTGTGTGCTCATCGCCGGGTGGGAGGGGCGCAAGGAGGTGGTGGACGTGCTCAGCCACCATGGCCATGCGCTGCTGCTCGGCGCCCGCGGCGACGACCTCGGCAAGGAACCGGGCGAACACTGGTACGAACACCGCCACGACGTGAGCTACAAGGCGGCGCCGCTCTTCGCGAAGGGCGCGTTCGCGGACACGATGGAGGTGGCGGCGACCTGGTCCCGGCTGCCAGCCCTGGACGCCGCGGTACGGGCCGCGCTGGGGAAGGAGTGCTTCGTGATGGCGCACTACTCCCACGCTTACCGCGAGGGATGCAGCATCTACTTCACCTTCGTCGGTCGGGGCGATGAGGACCGGTATGACCGCGCGTGGACGCGGGCGCTCGCCGCCGCGGCGTCCGTTGGCGGCACCGTGGCGCATCACCACGGGGTCGGCCCCCACAAGATGGAGGCGGCGGCGCGCGAGCTCGCCGGGATCGGCCCGAAGTTCGAGGCGCTCCGCCGCGACCTCGACCCGACCGGCGTGCTCAACCCCGGGCGGCTCTTCCCCCCGGTGGACGTGCCCGAGCCCCCGGCGCCGAAGCTCGGGATCGACGAGGACTCGCTGGTCGCCACCCTCGACGCCCAGGCGCCCGCCGCGGATCGGGACGCGGTGCTCGCGCGCCAGGGCTACTCCCTCCGCTTCCCCACCTCGGGGGCCCTTTCCCGGGCCGTTGCGGCGCCCCACCCGGCGTGGGAGAGCCCGGTCCTCGGCGCGAGCGTACGGGTGGACGGCCGGCGCATTGTCCTCCTCACGGTTCCCCGATCCTCCGCAGGCCCCGATCCTCGGCGAGCGTTCCCCCCCGAAGCCTACGAGACGCTCACCGTGCCGTTGGTGCGGCTCTCCGAGGCGGCGCGCGTCGTCCACCGCCTCGCTGCGGACGTGCGCGCGGCGCGGCTGCTTCCGGAAGGACCGGAGCTCCGCGGCCCAGCGGCGTCGGACCTCGCCGCGCTCTGCGAGCGCGAGGCCGGCCTCCCATGAGCGCCTCCGTCCTCGATGCGTGCGCCTTCTGCCCGCGCCTCTGCCGGCACGTCTGCCCCGTCGCGGTCGGAACCGCGCGCGAGTCGGCCACGCCGACCGCCATCGCGGGGGTCGTCCGCCTCGCCGAGCACGGGGTTCTGGAGGCCACGCTGGCCGATCAGGCCCTCGACCTTTGTGTCGGCTGCGGCGCCTGCACTCGCTATTGCGCCCTGCACGTGGACGTGGCCGCCTGGGTTCGCGACTGCCGCACGCCCCCCGGGGTGGCGCCGCTCCCCGAGCTGCCGCCGATCGACGCGGGCAAGGCGGTGCGGGTCCTGGTCACGCCGCCCGTGGGGGACCCGCGAGCCAGCTCGGTTTCAGGGGCGGCGCTCACGCCCGACGCGCTCGGCCACGCGGCGTGGCTCGCGGGGAACAGCGCGGTCCTCGCCGAGGTGGCGCGACACTTCGCCGGCCGCCGGGTCGCCACCGACTCCGCGGCCGTGGCTGAGGTGCTCCTGGCGGCGGGGGTTGAGGTGGTACGAAGCGCGGCGCCGGACGGGGCTGCCCGGTTCCGTACCTGCTCCGAGGGCGCGCTCGGGGAGGACGGGCAGCTCTCCTGTTGTGGCGCCCGGGAAGGGTTCCCGGAGCGCAACCCCGCCGCTGCCCACGCGCTCGCTGCCGAGGTGGTGCGGCGCATGAACGGTGCCCCCCACACCTGTGCCGACGGGCACTGCGCCGGGTGGCTCCGCGCCCACGGCGCTGACGTACGAGGACCGGATGCCGACCAGCCAGGGTGACCCGCGCCGCCGGGAGGGCCACGGGGCCCGCAACGAGGGGGAGCGCCTCGTGATCGTCGCCAACCCCAACGCCGGCGCGGGTCGGGCAGGCCGCGCCCGCGACGCGATCGAGCGCGCCGCGGCGCGCGCGTTCGCCAACGTCGAGGTGCGGTGGACGGAGCGGCCGGGCCACGCCTCCGAGCTCGCCCGGGAGGCTGCGCTCGGGGGCGCCGACCTCGTGGCGGCCCTGGGCGGGGACGGCACGTGCAATGAAGTGGTGCGAGGGCTCGTGACCGAGACCGGCACGGTGAACCCCGCGACCGTCTTCACCACCCTGCCCTTCGGTACGGGCGGAGATCTGGTGCGCACGCTCGAGATGCCGCGCGCCCTCGCCGACGCCCTGTGGATCGCGAGCACGGGGACGACGGTGCACGTGGACGTCGGGCAGGTGCACTTCGGGGACGCGCCGCCGCGGGCGTTCATCAACGTGGCGGGCGTCGGCGCGAACGCGGACGTCTGTGTCCGGGTCAACGGGTCGGCGAAGCGGCTCGGCGGCACGCTCACCTTCCTGGGGGCGATCCTCGCCACGGTCCGCGAGTTCACGCCCGTGCCCACCCGCTGGCGGTGGCGGGGGCCGGAGGGCGATGGGGAGGCCGAGGTGCCGACGCTGGCCGCATTTGTTGCCAATGCGCACTACTGTGGTGCAGGGCTGTGGGTGGGCAAGGGGGGCTCGATGGCCGATGGGCTCTTCGATGTTTCCCTGGTTCCCGCGCTCTCTTTCAGTCAGGCCCTCCGTGGACTCCCTCACACCCGCACGGGGGAACTCGAACGAATTCCCGGCGTAGTACGGTTCAAAGCAAGCGAAATCTCGTTCGAAAGCCAGCTCCCGGTCGAGACGGATGGGGAGCCTCAGGGCGCCGGTCCGGCCCGGTTCACGCGCCTTCCGCGGGCCCTCCAGGTGCGCGGGGCGTGGCGTACGCCGCCGATCCCGCTTTAGGTTTTTGGACTATTTTGATTTACGATTTCCGCGAAAAAAGTGGCATTTTCCCGTTGCGTGCCGGCGCACCAGCCTGCTAAATGGGCAGCACGTAAACCGCAGCGCATCAAGGTTTCTCCGGCCCCTGGGTCCGAGGCCCTCCCGCGCGGTGGTTGACGCGTCCAGCTCCTGATCACACAGAATTTGTGTTTTTTGGATACTGGTACCAAACCTCCCCGAGCCAACGGAGTCTCCCATGAACAAAGCCGACCTCACCGAGCAGCTGTCCGAAAAGGCGAGCATCCCGAAGATCCGCGCCGCCCAGTACGTCAACATCGTCATGGACACCATCCAGGACGCGCTCACCAAGGGCGAGAAGGTCACGATCTCCGACTTCGGCACCTTCACGGTGTCCCAGCGTCGCCAGTTCAAGGGCCACAACCCCAAGAACGGCGCGGTGATCCAGGTCCCCTCCCGTCGCATCCCGGTCTTCCGCGCCGGCAAGGGCCTGAAGGAAGCCCTCAACGACTAAGCCTCCGGGCCGTCGTTCGCGGGCGCGCTCCTCCCGGAGTGCGCCCGCGTCGTTTTTGGCGTAGCCGCCCTTACCTTTGTGGACGGCGCCAGTTGACCCGCCTCGCCGCCGGATACAAGTCCTCGTGCGCTCAGGCGCCCCAACGGCACGTCTCGTGGCCGTCGGTCTTCACCGAGAAGGGCCCCAGGCCCACGGGACTGCCTCCGGGCGGTCCGCCGGAGGTCAAGTGGAACGAATCGAAACGTCGCCGCGGCCCGTCGTCAAGCTGGCTGCATCCGCGCGGCTCCCCTCCCGGTTTGGGGACTTCCGGGTCGCCGCCTTCGAATGTGAGGACGGGGAGTACGGCGTGGTGATGCGCGGGGAGCTCCGCGGTGCCGAGGCGGTGCCGGTGCGCCTCCACAGCGAGTGTTTCACCGGCGATGTGATGGGCAGCCTCAAGTGCGACTGCCGGGATCAGCTCGAGGCCGCGCTCCGGTTCATCGGGCGCGCCGATCGGGGCGCGGTGGTGTACCTGCCCCAGGAAGGCCGGGGCATCGGGCTGGCGAACAAGATCCGCGCCTACGCGCTGCAGGACGAAGGCCTCGACACCGTGGAGGCCAACCTCGCGCTCGGCTTCCCCGACGACCTGCGCCGCTACGATGTGGCCGCTGAGGTGCTCCGGCAGCTCGGTGTGCGATCGATCGTGCTGCTCACGAACAACCCCACCAAGCGGGCGGGATTGACCAGGGCAGGCATCGACGTGGTGGGGCAGATTCCGCTTCGCTCCGAGCCAAATCCACACAACGCCCACTACCTCGACACCAAGCGGGACAAGAGTGGGCACCTGCTGTAGGGGCAACAAACCGTTGACATCGGGCCCCTGGGGCGGCTAATCTGCGCCCGCGTCTCCGCCTTCCGGACGTCGCCGAGGATCCCGCATGCCCCGTCTGTCCCTGCCGCTCGTCGCTCCGGTTTTGTTTCTGGCGGTCGCGTGCCAGCCCTCCGCTCCCGAAACGGAGGAGATTCCGTACCCGAAGCTGAGCTTGAACCAGGACACGATGGAGTTCGGCAAGCTGCAGTTCGGGGACAGCGCCACCCGCACCGTCACCATCACCAACGCCGGGTACACCCAGTCGGGCGACACCTACACCGGCATGCAGATGGGCGTGGGCACGCGCACGGATGAGGCCACGGGCATCGACGTGAGCGTCAACGGCATGGCCGGCTACACCGTCTCCTACGACGCGGCCGACGTGACCTGCCCGGAGGGCTCGTCCTCCGACACGGCCAGCCAGCAGTCGCCGGACAAGGGCGGCACCGGCGGTGGCGGCGGCGGTGGCGGCGGCACGGGCGGCGGCGGGGGCACCACCTCGGGCGGCACGGGCGGCGGCGGCCCTACCGACACCTCCAGCGCATCCGACGGCTACGCGTTGTTCACCCTCGGGCCGGCGTGCAGCATCCCGGTCACCGTGTCCTTCACGCCGGCCACCGATGTGGGCGACGTCTGGGGCGCGCTCACCGTGGAGAGCGTTCAGGCCGACCAGACGGCGGATGAGGAGAAGAACAACGACCTCCCCGCCTACCTGCGCGACCCCTACCGCTATTACCAGCAGGTCTACCTTCACGCGCAGGCGGAGCAGGGTCAGGGCACCCTCATCGTGTCGCCCCACTCGTACGACTTCGGGTACGCCTACCCGGGTGAAGCGGAGAAGGTCGGCCGCATCGAGCTCTCCAACGTCGGCACGGGCGATCTCACGCTCTCCGGTGCCAATGTCACCTCCACCTGCGATCCGTCGATCGCGATCCGGAGCTCCTTCGCGCCGGGCGCCACCTTGGCCGCAGGTCAGAAGACCCTGGTCGAGATGGCCTTCAACCCGCTCGACGACTCTCCTGCCTACTGCGAGCTGGAGATCGGCAGCGACGATCCGGCGGCCTCCCTCACCAAGCTCGTCTTCAAGGGCAACACCGGCTCCGACCCCAACAACTCGCCGCCCACCGTGGCCGTGCGTTGGCCGGAGCCGGGGTACGAGTACAACAGCCCGAACCCGCTGGAGCTCGAGGTCAACTTCTTCGACAAGAACCAGCCGGCCACCACGCTCACCTGCCGCGTGAAGAGCACGTTGATGGTTGCGAACGTGGCCACCTGCACCGCCACCGACAGCTCGGGCCACGTGATCGTTGAGGTCCCCCGGGAGAACCTCGATCCGGGCATCGACACCCTCCAGGTCATCGTGACCGACACCAACGGCGTGTCGTCCACCGCGGCGGTCTCGGTGCTGGTGAGCACCCGCTACCCCGACGACGACGACGACGGCGACGGGTACGGCCTCAGCAGCCTCCCCGCCGACTGCGACGATCACAACCGCGACAGCTACCCCGACGCCGCCGAGGTCTTCGACGGCGAGGACAACGACTGCGACGGCATCATCGACGAAGGCACCGAAGGAGCGGACGACGACGGCGACGGCGTCACCGAAGCCGATGGCGACTGCAACGACTACGACGCGCAGGCCTACCCCGGCGCCCCCGAGCGCGCCGACAGCGTCGACAACGACTGCGACGGCGTGGTCGACGAGACCACCGGCCTCTACGACGACGACGGCGACGGCTTCGCCGACGTGAACAACGACTGCGACGACACCGACCCCGAGGTGAACCCCGCCGCGGTGGAGCTGTGCGACGGCATCGACAACGACTGCGACGGCCTCAAGGACAGCGCCGACCAGTGCGTGTCCACCAACAGCGAGCCGGTTGTCATCGGCGAGCCCCGCCCGAGCCAGAACGCCTGCCTGGAGGGCGAGCAGGTCGCCATCTCCCTCAAGGTGTTCGACGCCGACGGCCAGATCCCGATCTACAACTGGAGCAACAGCGAGCCCGAAGGGGTCGCGTTGTTCGACAACTCCCAGGCGCCGATCGTGAATTTCACCTGCCCCGACCTGTCTTCCGACAGCGGTGGCAAGTTCGTCACGGTCATCGGCATGGCCACCGACCCCGATGGCCACCAGGCCTGGGGCACCACCACCATCGCCGTGTACCCGAAGGACTACCCGCTGTACGACACCTACACCAAGGTGCTCCCGGTCACCAACACCGGCGGTTGCGCGAGCTCGCCGCTCACGCTCCTCGGTGGGCTCGGGCTCGCGGGCGCGTTGGCGCGTCGGCGGCGTAAGCAGGCCTGAGATTTTGGGGCAGGGGGCCCGCCCCCTGCAACGTCCCCGGGTCGTGACTCCACGGGCGCTCCGTTCATCGGGGCGCCCGTTGTCGTCTACGCCTCAGTCGCCCAACGCGTCGGGTGCGCCTTCACAGAAGCGCTCGTAGACCGCCGCGAGCTGCAGGTGGGTGTCGCCGAAGGCCGCCAGGAGGTTGGGGTCGAAGTGGGCGGGCATGGAGCGCCCGTCGCCCTTGAGCATGATCTCACACGTCCGTTCGTGGGTGAACGCCGGCTTGTACACGCGCGGGCTTCGCAGCGCGTCGTACTGGTCGACGAGGTTCACCACCCGGCCGAGCAGCGGGATCGCCTCGCCCACGAGCCCGTTGGGGTAGCCGGAGCCGTCCCAGCGTTCGTGGTGGGTCAACGCGATCTCGCGGGCCGCTTCGAGCAGGGCAGAGCCGGTGCCGTTGAGCAGGGACGCGCCGATGGCCGGATGCCGGCGCATGATCTTCCACTCGTCCGGGTCGAGGCTTCCCGGCTTCTTGAGCACCACGTCGGGGACGCCAATCTTGCCGACGTCGTGCATCGGTGACGCGTCGTAGACCAGGGTCGCGAGGTCCTCCCCGAGGCCTGCGGCGAGGCAGAGCGTCTTGGAGTAGTGGCGGATGCGGGCGATGTGCGCGCCGGTCTCTTCGTCCTTGTAGGCCGAGGCCCGGAGCAGGACCTGGAGGGTGTTGAGGTAGGCGCGCTCGAGCTGCTCGGCGCGTTGGCGCTCCTTCCGCCACGCGGTCTTCACGTCGCGGGCGTAGGCGCTGAGCTGGGCGTAGGCGGCCTGGGTCGCGGCGGCCTGCTGCTTCTCGCGGGCGCGGGCCTCCTTGAGGTCGGCCACGAACCGCTGCATCTGCGCCTGGCTGGCGCTCTCCCGATCAGCTGGGTTGTCGCTCATGCGGTCCCCGTGATCGATTCGACGAGGTCGAGGAGCTCCAGCGGGGAGAACGGCTTGGTGAGGTAGTGGGTCACGCCCGCCTTGCGGGCCTCGGCGCGGTCGTGCTCCTGGGAACGGGCGGTGAGCAGCACCACAGGCACCGTCTCGAAGCCGGGCTCGGCGCGGAGCGTCCGCACTACGTCGATCCCGGTCAGCCCCGGCATCATCCAGTCCAGGATGAGGAGATCGGGGCGGGACTCCCGGGCCCGGGCGAGCGCCTCCCGGCCATCGGCGCAGCTGACCAGCTCGTACTTGGGGTCTTCGAGCGTCGAGGTCACCAGGAGTCGCAGGTTTGGCTCGTCTTCGGCCAGCAGAATTGTCTTCACGGTGCCTCCCGGTAGCCGTCGGATCGGATCGGGCTTGAGATGACGTGAGCGGGACCGATGGGAGATTCACGGAGCATGGATGACCGGCGAGCCGGATGACGTCGACCTCGTCGACAGCCTGAGGACGACGCTGGGTCGTCTGGAGGTCGCGCTCGATGCGGTGGCGGAGGCCATCGTGTGGGTGGACGAGGACGGCCGCGTCTCGTGGTGCAACAACGCCTTCGACGCGCTTCTCGACCGTATGCGGCTCGAGAACCTCAGCATGGACATCGTGGAGCTGCTGCCGCTCGCTGACGACGACGGTCCCCTGCAGCGGGATCAGCATCCTGGACTTCGGGTGATGGGCACCGGCGCCCATCACACCGCGACCTACCACCTCCTCCTCGAGCCGCGTCGGCTGGTCGAGGTTCAGGCCTCGAGCGTGCGCGCCCACGACGCCACGCAGACCATCCTGCTCCTCCGGGATGTCACGGAGCGGGTGCGCGCGGAGCAGGAGGCCAGACATCGGGCGGCGTACGTGGAGATGCTGCACGAGGTGGCCGCGCACGCGAACGAGGGCAACGACGTGTCGGAGGTGCTGCGGCACACGCTCGACTGTGTCGCGCGAAACGGCCACTGGGGCTTCGCGCAGGTCTGGCTCCCGGACGCGCGCGGGGACCACCTCCTGCTCTCCGACCCGGTCTACGCCAGCGACGCGGAGGCCTTCGCGTCGCTGCGGGCGGTCAGCCTGTCGCTGCGGCTGGGGGAGGGGCAGGGACTCCCAGGCCGGGTCTTGCAGGCGGGGACGCCCCTATGGGTGGCGGACGTGAACCAATCCAGCGGAGTGCGGACGCGGATCGCGAAGGTGCACGGCGTGCACGGGGCGTTCGCCTTCCCCGTTCACGTGCGTGGGCGGGTCCGGGCGGTGCTGGAGTTTTTCTCGGCCTCGGTGATGCCGCGGGATGAGGTGCTCCTCAGCGTCGCCAAGGACGTCGGCGATCAGGTGGCGCGGGTGTTTGAGCGGGCCGACGCCGATCAGGCGCTCCGGGATGCGAATGATGAGCTCGAAGGGCGGGTCCTTGCGAGAACCGCGGAGCTCGGGGAGTCGCTGGCGCTCCTGGAGGCGGAGCGGGAGACCCTGAGGCTCCGCGAACGCGCGATCGACGCCTCCACGGAGGGCATCGTGCTGTTCGACGTGACCAACGCGCTTCAACCGATCCAGTACGTCAACGCCGGCTACGAGGCGATGTTCGGGTGGTCCCGGGACGAGCTGCTCGGGCAACCCGCGAGCATGCTCCTCGGCAACGAGCCGGACCCGCGCAGCTTCGAGCACCTCGCCCGCGCCCTCGCCAAGGGCCACGCCTTCAAGGTGGACGGCGAGGTCCCCCGGCGGGACGGCTCGCCCATCTGGGTGCGCGCCTCCTTCACCCCGCTCCACGAGCCGGGAGGCGCGGTGACGGCGTGGTTGGTGGTCGACAGCGACATCACCCGGCAGCGAGAGGTCGACCGACTCAAGAACGAGCTGGTGTCCACGGTCTCCCATGAGCTGCGCACGCCGCTCGGGAGCATGTGCGGGTTCGCGGAGCTGCTGCTCGCCCGGGAGCATCCCCCTGAGCGCCAACGGAAGTTCCTGAAGATCATCCTGGAGGAAGGGCGGCGCTTGGGGAACCTGGTCAACGACTTCCTCGACATCCAGCGGATCGAGAGCGGCCGGCAGTCGTACGCGATGGAGCTCACCGAGCTCCCCGCGCTGGTCCAGGAGGCGGCCGCGTCGTTCGGCGGGTTGGAGAGCCACACCATCCGGGTGGCGGCGCTGCCGGCGCCGATCGCCCCGATCCGGTTCGATCCGGCACGAATCCGCCAGGTCCTGGCCAACCTCCTCTCCAACGCGATCAAGTTCTCCCCGGAGGGAGGGGAGGTCTGCGTGGCGATCTCGAGCCGGCCCGGGTGGGCGCGCGTCAGCGTCACCGACCACGGGATCGGCATCCCCTACGAGGCCCAGGCGCGCCTGTTCACCCGGTTCTACCGGGTCGACAACGGGGCTACCCGAAAGATCGGCGGCACCGGGCTCGGGCTCGCGCTCGTGAAGGCGCTGGTCGAGGGCCACGGCGGGCAGGTCGGGATCGAGAGCCAGCCCGGGGCGGGCTCTACGTTCTGGTTCGACCTGGCCTCCGGGGAGGATGCTGAAGAGTTCCCGGACCTGTTCGCGTGAGCGTTACTGGACGCCGTCCACCGCGACGAGCCACGACCCATCTTCCGTGAAGGCGGCGTCGTTCACGTGGAAATACGTACCACCGGTGTGCGTCGTGTGGAGGCTGTCGCCGGCGATGATGTGGTACACGCTGATGCCGAAGTTGTCTTCGGAGCTTCCATAGGCGGCGAGCGCCTCGTTCGGCATGCCAGGGACGGGCCAGATCGGCGCGTCGGCGTCGAGGTCGAGGCTCTTGGAGGTGGCGACGTCGGTCCAGTGGGCGCCCGCGTCCACCGTGCGGTGGATCACACTCTGCTCGGGGTCCTCGCCGCCGACCCAGAGGATGTCCGCGCTGTCGCTGGCGAAGTCCACCGAGTGGCCGATGAAGCCGTCGACCACCAGCTCCGCGCCGAGGTCATCCCAGCTCGTGCCGCCGTTGCGGGTGATCGCGACGCCGCCGCTGTAGGTGACCGCCGCGACGTCGAGATCTCCGGGGAAGACCGCGGCGCCCGCCGGTGCGCCGGGGGGAGGGGTGCCGGAAGGCGTCCAGGTCTGGCCGCCGTCCTCCGAGGTGACCAGGCCTCGAGCCTGCACGCCGCGGAGGCGCCCGGTGCTGTCCGCGCGGACAGAGCCGATGAACGGCTCGCCAGCGTCCGCAGCGGTCCACGAGAGCCCGCCGTCCCCGCTGATGCCGACCTGCGCGCCGCCCCGATCGAACGCGTAGGCGGTGGCGCCCACGGTCACGAGGTCCCAGACGCCGCCGGAGGGCAGCCGCCCGCCAGCGCTCTGCCAGTTGCAGCCCCCGTCGTCGCTCGCGAGCACCTCGTTGCCGCTTACGGCGAGCCACGTCCCGTCCGCGAGCGGGCCGGCCACCGTGGTGGTAGCGAGCGTGTCGGACGGCGCTTCCGTTGGGAAGTGCTGGGTGTTCCCGGCGTCGGTGACGAGGATCACCCCGGTGGCGCCGTGCACCCGGTCGCAGCCCGACGTGCTGGTGTCCTGGGGGAGGAGCTCGGCGCCGGTGGAGCACGCGGCGGCGAAGGGCAGGGCGAGGAGGGCGGCGCGGGCGCGAACGGACATGGTCGTCTCCGCGGCCAGGGTAGCCGACTCCGGCCGACTACGCCGGCTCCCGCACGAAGCGAGCCACCACCTCGACGTGGGCGGTGTGGGGGAAGAGGTCGACCGCAGTCCAGCCGGTGCAGCGCCACCCGGCAGCGCGGAGCTTCGCGCCGTCGCGAGCGAGGCTGGACGGACGGCAGGCCACGTACACCAGGACGTCGGCGTCTAGCGTACACAAGGGCGCGAGCGCGTCCGGGTGGAGGCCGTTGCGGGGGGGGTCCACGAGCACGGCGAGGCGCTGGCTCTTCGCGCCCGTGCAGCCGTGATCCCGAAGGAGGTCGGGGAGCAGCTTCTCGGCGGGCCCCGCCCGGTAATCGGCGCGGACGCCGAGGAGGGCCGCGTTGCGCATCGCCTCGGCGATCCCCTCGGCCACGAGGTCGATGCCGGCCACGGCGGAGAACTCGTGGTGCAACGCGAGCCCGAGCGCTCCGACCCCGCAGTATAGGTCGAGCAGCAGCCCGCTCGGCGCGACGTCGGGGGCCACGTCGGCGGGCTCCGGTGCTCCCTCTCCGGGACGGAGCGCCCCCCGGATCACCCGGAGGAGCAGCTCGGCTCCGGTTGGGTTCACCTGGAAGAAGGCGAGCGGGGAGAGGGTGAGCGGGACGCCGCCCAGGGACACGGCGAGGCGAGGCTCCCCGTGGAGGACCGCGCGCAGGTCGCCGACGGCGGCGTCGGCCGTGCGCTCGGTGGTGTACCAGAGGACGGCGGCCGCGCCCCAGGTCGGCGCGTGCTCAACCAGCCAGGCGGCCTCTGCCTCCGCGCCGGGCGTGGTGTAGACGAGGAGGACCACGCCCTCTGCCCCTTCCCGGAGGCCGAGGTGGCGCCAGAAGCCGGTCTGGGCGCGGGGCGCCCAGGTCGGAAACGGGGAAGCGAGCACGTCGGCTCGGACGCGGGCGAGCACGGCATCCAACGCGGGACTGGCGATGGCGCAGGCGTCGAGGTCGACGATGCGGTCGAAGCGCCCGGCGCCGTGGAGCCCCAGAAAGCGGCCGGCGCGCTCGATCTCTTCGCCGGCGTTGGCGCGTGCCTGCTCCGCGCGCCCCAGGTACCGATCCACGCCGAAGCTCAGCTCCATCCGGTTCCGATAGCCGTAGCCCTCCCCCGGGGTGCCGATCGGACCGACGCCGGGGGCGCCGAGCGGCGCGAGCAAGGTGGTCAGGGCCGCGTGCTTCTCGGCCCGTTGCCGCTCCAGCGGCACCTGCTGGTACAGGCAGCCGCCGCAGGTGCCGAACACCGGGCAACGGGGCTCGACCGCGTCGACCGCCGGTTGCACCACTCCGAGCACGGTGCCGGAGCCGCACCGGCCGCCCGCGAGGACCACGGACCCGGGAACCGCGCCGCGGAGCGTCCAGCGGCGCCCGCGGGCGTCGAGCCCGGTGCCGATGCCGTCGCCGTCGAGACCGTCGATGGTGACCTCGACCGGGGGGCGGGGTTTACGCTTCATCGGTGGAGCTCCGGACGATCGGCGAGCACGGCGAGCACCTGCTCCGCCATGTGTTTTCGGCCGGTCTTGGTGAAGTGGACGAGGTCTTCGTACTCGTCGGCGGGCGGCGTCTGGAGGCGACGGACGGTCACCCCGAGCGCCGCGAGTTTGGCTTCGGTCTGCACCCGCACCTCTTCGTGGGTGGTCCACTTGTCGGGCTCCGCCTCGGGGTTCAGCGGGAGCTCGAGGAACTCGATCACGGTGCCCCGCTCCCGCGCCAGCTCCACCATCCGCCCGACGAAGTGCCAGGGCGCCTTGGAGGCCGCGTTCGGGTTCGGGGTGTAGGGCGTCTGGTCGAGCAGGGGGCCCGTCCCTTCCCGGGCGCCGACGGCGGTCCAAAGGTGGTTCCCCAGGTACGCGCGGTTCCGGTAGAGGAGCGAGAACTTGCGCAGGTACAGCTCCGTGCGGCACGTGGTGTCGGGGCACGACCAATCCGCCACCTCGCGGATGGAGGTGGGGTCCATCAGCGCGTACGTCTGCGCCTGCCAGGTGATCGATGGCACCGAGAGATCGCCCGGAGTGAAGAGCACGATCACCATGTCCACGAGCGCGGGATCCAGTACGTTGCGGAGGGTGAGGTACCAGTCCATCGCGAAGGCGCCGGGGGCGCTCAGATCGTGGACCCGGGCGGCCGCGCCGAAGCCGTTGTCGAACACGTCGTGGTCGAGCGCCTGGTACGCGATGCAGGTGCCGAAGACCAGGAGGTCGGGCTTCTCGGGGTCGAGGGACGCCCGGGCCTTCTCGACCTTCGGCAGGAGCTCTCCTGGCGGGTGGTAGCCGGCGCGGACGGCCCCTTCGAGCCCCAGAAGGGTGATCGCGACGACGCCAAGCGCCGCCCAGCCGGGCAGCGCTCCTGGGGAAAGCACGGCGGTGCTCACGGCGTTCGCAACGGGCGCGGGGCGCGACGGAAGGACAAGGCGGACGTGCTCAGGCGGGGCCGTGAACCTACCCCGGCGAGCCGGGCGTCGGGGACCACCTCGCCCTCAGAACTTGGCCTGACACTCGACCTCGCGCGTGTCCTCGACGGCGAAGCTCACGGTGGCCGCGGTCGGGTCGTACACCCAATCCTGGGTCTCCAGGACCGCCGTGTAGTTTCGCGTGGGGCCGATCACGTCGTCGCATTCACCACACCGGATGGCGCAGACGCGGAGGGTGCGGCTCTCCGCCTGCGCCTCGCCGAACGCCACGACGGCCTGCACCGGGAACAGGCCCCGTCGCCACCGCGCCATCTCGCGGGCCATCGGGTAGAAGTCCTCGGGGGTGGCCGCGAGGGCGCCGGTGAGGGTCATCAGGGGGTCCACCGAGGTCATGCCCGGCGG
The DNA here is from genome assembly GCA_903921785.1 of uncultured Pseudomonadota bacterium. Classification (GTDB taxonomy): domain Bacteria; phylum Myxococcota_A; class UBA796; order UBA796; family SXON01; genus SXON01. Next base: position 87,036 of record CAIXRH010000132.1, on the reverse strand, counting down.
GCTGGCGGCCTGGTCGGTGACGAAGGCGCAGCGCATCACGCGGTCGATCCGCACGAAGGCCCCCTCCGCGTCGTACCGGCGCAGGTCGAACCAGCGAGCGTCGGTGCCGTACAGCCGGTGGGACCCCCCGTCGTCGGGGGCGACTTCGAGGGCCCACGCCTCGGCCGCGGTGCCGTCGTCGGAGCAGAACGCCGGCTGGACCTCCGTGCCGATCCACCGCACGGGGATGTTCCCCGTCGTGCCGTCGGTGAACCCCTCGACCTCGCTGTTGCTCCAGTGAGAGATGGAGCTGCAAACCTGCTCGTCCGTGAAGCTGGCGTCGCAGTCGGGGAGCCCCTGCGCGTCGTACACCACCTCCGCGGGCTCGGGGTAGGGGACGAAGCAGGCGACGGCGAGGAGCAGCACGGCGGCAGCGTACTCGACCCGGAGCCCTGCCGCGACCTGGAGCGCGCGAGAGCGCCCGCCCGCCTCGGTCTCGACGCTCTGCGTGACCGCCCGACCAGCCAGGGCCCGGGGCGTTGCGGGGTGGGAACCCCGCCCCAAAATGGTCGGGCGATCCTGCTCAGCCCCCGATCTGGGTCATCACCCCTTCAAACGCCTTCCCGCCCTCGGCCTCCGCGAGGTGTCCGGCCGGCTTCCCCAGCACGATCGTGCGGATCTGGCCGGCGATGGCCTCGTCGGACGCCCCGCCTCGCAGCGACGTCAACAGGGACGGGGTGTCCTCGTGGGCGAGGCAGGTCCGCAGATGGCCGTCCGCGAGCAGCCGGAGCCGGTTGCACGCGGCGCAGAAATGTTCGGTGATCGGCGCGATGAACCCTACGATCAGCGGACCGACGCGCCAGTGTGCCGCCGGCCCCCCTCCCTGCCGCTCCGGCGCCGGCACCAGCTCGCCAAGCGCCGCCAGCCGCGCCCGCATCTCCGCCGCCGGGAGGTTCTCGTGCCACCGCTCCGCGAACGGCATGTACTCGATGAACCTGAGCTGGACCGCGGGCGCCCGCTCCATCGCCCAGCGCGTCATCGGGAGCAGCTCGTCGTCGTTGACCCCCCGCATCACCACCATGTTGAGCTTCACCGGGGTGAGTCCGGCGTCGATCGCGGCGTCGATCCCCGCGAGTACGGCCGCGAGGTCCCCGCCTCGGGTGATCCGGGCGAACCGCGCGGGGTCCAGCGAGTCCACCGAGATGTTCACCCGCGTGAGCCCCGCTCGCCGAAGCCCCACCGCCAACGGTGCGAACCGGTGGGCGTTGGTGGTCATGGTGACCTCCTCGAGCCCCGGCACCGCCGCCACCGCCGCCACGAGGTCCTCGATGTCCTTGCGCACGGTCGGTTCGCCGCCGGTGAGTCGTACGCGGCGGAGGCCCATCGGCGCCATGATGCGGACGACCCGGGCGATCTCCTCGTACCGCAGCACCCCATCGCGAGGCAGCCAGCTCGCACCCTCCTCGGGGAGGCAGTACACACACCGGTAATTGCACCGGTCGGTGACGCTTACGCGCAGGTAGGTGTGCAGCCGCCCGAAGCGGTCGAGCAGCGCGGGGGTCGTCGGTCGGGTCATCCCGCCAGGATGTGGAGCGAGTTCAGCATGGCATACGCCGCGCTGATCAGCGACTCCCCGGCGATGGCGCCCGAAGCGAGCGGGATCACCTTGTCTTCGTAGGCCTTCTCGTCGCGGCCGCTCCAGCGGTCGGCGATGAGCGCGCCGACGAAGAACGCGAGCGAGTTCGGGAACGTGATGACGAAGGAGAGGCCGAGGCCCATCGACGACGGCATGAACCGCTTGGCGGACGGGAACATACGCTCCAGGAGCGGCAGGGCCACGCCGACGAGGGCACCCCCGAGAATCCCGTAGCGGGCCGTGGTGGGGATGCTCTCGATGCCGTCGGCCAGCGCCTGGGCCACGGCGTACCACATGGCGGTGGGCGGGCTGTTCTGGAGGAGCGGGGTGTTGACGGTGGGAACCATCAGGTACCAGGCCGGGATCACCGCCACGAGCCCGAAGAACACGCCGTAGAACTGCGCGAGGAACTGCTTCCGCGGGTTGGCGCCGAGCAGGTACCCGGACTTCAGGTCGGTGAGCAGGTCGGCGGAGGAGCCCGCGGCGCCCGCGGTGATGCCGGCGGTCATCAGGTTCACCGTCTTGTCCGCGGGGGAGAGGACCGCGTAGACGAACTGGGTGATTTTGCCCATCGCGCCGATGGGGGTGGTGTCGGTCTCGCCGGTGGCGCGGCAGGCGACGAGCGCGAGCACGCCGGAGAGCACCACCGAGACCACGCTGAGCCACGGCGCGATGCCCATGGCCTCCCAGCACACGAACGCGAGCAGCGCCGTGACCGGAAGGAGACCCGCGATCATCCAGGAGGTCGGCACCTCGATGGCGGCCATGCGCGCATCGAGGTCGGCGTTGGCGGGGGCAGAGCCGGCGGTCTTCGCGCCGGTGAGCGCGCGGAGGATCTGTCGCCAGTTGAGGGCGAAGGAGGTGAGGCCGCTGGAGACCAGGAGCGCGGTGCCGGCCCAGAGGCTCCACTTCCGCACATTGATCAAGGTGTACTCGCCGTCCGCCATCTTCACCTCGACGTCGCCGGCGAACATCTTGCCGGTCTTGGCCGACTCGCCGGCCACGGTGTCGAGCGCGAGGGTCTGGACCATCTGTCCGCCGACCATCCACGCGGGACGACGGAGGCTCAACCCGAGGTCGCGACGCTGGTTGTCGTCCGCCCAGGTGACCGCGCCCGCGGAGACCTCGACCTTGCCATCGACGAGCGCCGCACCGGGGAGGTCGGCGTCGAGCTTTTCGCTGTACAGGCCGGCGGGGATCGCCAGCTTCACCGAGTAGCTGCCGGCCGGGACGTGGAGCTTCACGGTCCACTTCTGGTCGTTCGCCTTGGCATCGCCTTCCTTGCCCTCGTCGGCGAGGGTGGTGGTGATCGGGGCGCCGCCGTTGGCGGGCGTGAGCACGACGACCGGGGCTTCCGGCTTCACCGCGCCCTCGGCGTTGGAGCCGTAGCCGTCGAGGTGGAGCATGAGCATGTCGGGCCGCGCGCGGTCCTTCATGTCGATCCAGTTGCCGCTCTCGTCGTACGCCGCGACCTCCCCGGGGGCGGGGGGCTGCGGCGCCAGGGTCATCGCCATCGGCACCAGGATGAACCAGTTGACCAGGGCGCCGACGAGCATCGACGTGCACACGCGGAGGCCGGTGATGGCGCCCGCGGCGATCATCAGGAGCGACGGCTCGTAGGCGACGCCGAGGGCCTTGAACGGGAGCGGGGTACGGGTGGAGTTGACCGAGCCCCCGAAGTCGAGCGAGCCGGGGATCAGGCCGAAGTTCAGGCCGATGCCCATGAGCGCGCCGGCGATCATCGCATCGATGAGGTTGCGCGCCTTCTTCACCGCAGCGTCGCCTTCCGCGTAGAGCGACCGGAGCGTCTCCGCCGCGGCGATGCCCGAAGGGAAGGGGAGCTGCTCCTGGTTGATCATCTGGCGCTTCATCGGGATCGCCAGGAACACGCCGAGCACCGCTACGCAGAAAACCCAGGCGGTGAGCGGGAGCCAGTGCATGCGGCCCGCGTCGCCCGTGATCAAAAGGAGGGCGCCCGCGGCGGTCGCGATCGTGCCGCCCGTGGAATAACCAGCCGCTGACGCCGTGGACGCCATGCAGTTGTTCTCGAGGATCGTCATCTTGGACTTCGAGAGCCCGAGCGCGACCACCGTGTTCCAGATCGCGTAGCTCATCACGCACGCGGTGATCGCCACGCCGAACGCCCAACCCAGCTTCAACGTCGTATACAGGTTGCTGATCGACATCGCCATGCCGATCACGCCGCCCATGAGCACCGCGCGCAGGGTGAGCTGCGGCACCTTGTCGCCCTGGTAGTACGTCTCGAACCAGACCCGATCGCGATCTTCGGCGGGGACCTTGGTGAGATCCGGAAGTTCGCTCACCTCGGGCGACGATTCGGGTTGCGACATGGCGGCTACTCCTGGGGGGGCGACGGCGCGTTGTAATCCGGATCGCGGCCTCGGGCCCGCGTGCGCCCGAGCGTGCCGGAGACGTCTGGATCGGGGTGGACATTCGGCAGCCCGCGCCGACGTTCGTCATGGGGGCGCCTCCCCACCCTCGGCGCTCCGATACACCCGGCCCAGGCGCAACGATCGGGCGGTGAACCGTGGGGCGCTCCCGGCCTCGGCGCTCAGCCGGGCGCGACGTTCGCCGCCGCCAGGGCCTTGATCGCGGCTCCCCGCAGCGCGTCCACGAAGCGGCGTACGGCCGGTCGATCCCCGGCGCTCGTCTCGTACACCGCGACCAACGGCCGCCGCAGGCCGGGCACGACCACAGCCGCGGTGGCGGGAACGCCCATCGCCCGCGCGAGACCTTCGGGGACCAACGCGGGGCCGAAGCCGGCGCGTGCGAGCTGCACCGCAGCGCTGAAGGACTCGATGCGGCGGGTGGGGCGGATCGGCCACGGGTGGCGCGCGAGGCGGCGATCCAGCCAGGCGCCGGTGAGGGAGCGGGCTTCGATCGTCCACACGTCCAACGGAGCGGTCGGCGGGACGACCAGCGGTTCGGTGCCCGAGGGGACCAGCACCATCGGCTCGTCGCCGAGCGGCTCGCTGGCCAGGGTTCCTTCCTCGCCGGGTACGCAGATCCCCACATCGGCGTGGCCCCCGAGCACCCGCTCCACCACGAGTGGTCCGCGGTGAGCGTGCAGCTCCAGCTCCACGCCGGCGGCGACCCGAGCTTCGGCGAGCGCGGCCGGCAACCAGGCGGCGAGCAGGGACTCGGTGGCCGCGACGCGGAGGGTGCCCCCGCCGGGCGCCAGCGTGCGGACGCGCGATCGGATGGCTCGGAGGTGGGGTTCCAGGTCGGCGAGCACGCTCGCGCCGGCCGGAGTGAGCACGAGGCTGCGCCCGCGTTTCTCCACCACCGCCACCCCGAGCGTGGCCTCCAAGGCGGAGATCCGCTTGCTGACGGCGCTCTGCGTGATGCGCAACCGGGCCGCCGCCCGGGCGGTCGTGCCGGTCTCCTCCAGGGCGCGCAGGGCCTCCATCTGGTCGAACATGGGCCCTCCGTACTGCGCCGGGCCGCGGCGGGATAGGCGGCGCGCATGGATCTTCAGAACGTCATCTTCGTGTCGACCGTGGGCGCGGCGCCGGGAGGGGGTGGGTTCTCCATCCTCCAGCTCGTCGCGCAGGCCGACATCGTGGTGCAGCTCGTGCTCTTCGGGCTCATCGGCATGTCCATCGCCTGTTGGGGGATCATCCTCAACAAGTGGGGCGTGGTGAACCGTGCGTACAGCCAGTCCGCCTCGTTCATCGACGCGTTCTGGAAGGCCCCCGACCTCGACCAGATCTACCAGAAGACCGGCCGCTATCCTCAGTCTCCCGTCGCGGAGGTGTTCAAGGCCGGGTACGCCGAGCTTGGGCGGCTCACCGCGTCCGGCGGCGCGGGGGCGATGGACCTCGGGCTCACCGAGAACATCGAGCGTGCCCTCCGGCGCACCACCAACACCGAGCTGGCGCAGCTCGAGCGGTTGATCCCGTTTCTTGCCACCACGGGCAGTACCGCCCCGTTCATCGGGCTCTTCGGGACGGTTTGGGGCATCCTCCGCGCCTTCCAGAAGATCGGGGAGACCGGGCAGGCCAGCATCCAGACCGTCGGCCCCGACATCTCGCATGCGCTGGTGGCCACGGCCGTGGGCCTCCTCGCCGCCATCCCCGCGGTCATGGCCTACAACTACTTCAACACCCGCATCAAGACCCTCCACGGCGAGATCGACGCGTTCTCCTCCGACTTCCTCAACCTCGTCAAGCGCCACTACCGGGGTCGCTGATGGGCATGAGCGGACCCTCGCGAGAGGGCGGGATGATGTCCGAGATCAACGTGACGCCCTTCGTGGACGTCATGCTGGTCCTCCTCATCATCTTCATGGTGACCGCCCCGTTGATGACCACGGGCGTCGACATCGACCTGCCCAGCGCCAACACCCCGCCCGTCGAGGTCACGGGGGACCAGTTGGTGATCGGCATGGCGAAGGACGGCTCGCTCACCCTGGCGCGGGGGACCAACGCCGCCCAGTCGCTCACCCGTGAACAATTGGAGGCGAACCTCGCGGAGGAAGGGAAGCAGCACCCCGGTCAGGCGGTCTACGTGCAGGCCGACGGGGCGCTCCCGTACCAGGAGGTGATGACGTTGCTGGAGCTCGCGAAGAACGCAGGTATCCCCAAGGTCGGCCTCGTCACCCAGCCGGCCAAGGCGCAGCCTTGATGCAGCGGTACCGCGCGCCGAGCTGGGAGTGGCCCGCCGCGGGCTTCGCCCACCTGCTCGCGTTTGCCACCGTGGCGTTCGCGCAGTGTGGCAGCCACGCGGAGCCGCTCTTCAAGGCGGAAGATGCGATCATCGTGGAGATGTCGGGCCCCCCGGCCGCCCAGTCGCGGATGCCCCAGAAGGCCGAGCGTGCGCCGGACGCGCCGAAGGGCACCCAGGCTCCCGACGCCGTGAAGCCGCCGCCCAACCCCAGCGATCTCGCGCTGCCGAACGCCCCGAAGCAGGAAGGCGACGCCTCGGCCGACGCCCAGCGCGACGACCTGATGGCCGAGATCCGCAAACAGCAGCTCCTCCGCGACCTCTCGGCGCCCGAGGGCACCACGGATCGCCTCGCCACCGGGGACAGCGCCGGGACCGGCACCTCGGCTCAAGCCGGCGTGCACGACCCCGAGCTGGCGAAGTGGGTGCTCGCCGCGCAGGCCGCGTTGGGGAAGAACTTCCACCCGCTGCCGACCTGGTGCTCCGCGAACCCCGATCTCAAGGCCAGCGCCGCGGCGGCGATCGACGGTACCGGGGCGATCACCTCCGACGCCACGGTCGTTCAGTCCAGCAAGAACCCGTCGTTCGACGCGGCCTGTGTCCGCGCGTTCGCCACGACGGCCCACCTGCCGCCGTTGCCCCCGAAGTTCGCCTCCGGCATCCGCGGGGTATTGGAGTGTCCGTGCAGCAACTGACCCGTCTCTTCGCGCCCGTCGCGGCGTTCGTCGGCCTGGCGGCGCTCCTCCTCGCCCCAGCCGCGTTCGCGGGCGAAGGCGGGCCCGACGTCGGCATCGTCCTCCCAGGAAGCAAGCAGGACATCCCCCTCGCGCTCCCGATCCCGAAGGGCGGCAGCACCACCGATGAGTACTACACCACGCTCAAGCGGGACCTGGAGTTGAGCGGGTGGTTCCGCATCATCGATCCGAAGGCCTACGTGGAGCCGGCGGGCGCGGGAATCCGCCTCGGGGAGTTCGACTTCGCCTCGTGGCGCGCGCCCGGAGCGTCGGCCCTCGCCAAGACCGAGCTGACGGCGAGCGGGGAGGGGACCCGCGCCGAGGTCTGGGTCTACGATGTGACCGGTGGCACGAAGCTGGCGGCCAAGGCGTTTGCCGGTGGGAAGAGCGCCAACCGAACCCTGGCGCACCGCACCGCCGACACGATCATCTCCGCCATCACCGGCGAGCCCTCCTTCTTCGACACCCGCATCGCCTTCGTGGCGAACAGCTCGGGGAACAAGGAGGTCTACGTGATGGACGTGGACGGCGGCGGGCGACGGCAGATCACCAAGAACAAGTCGATCAACCTCTCCCCGCGGTGGAGCCACGCCGGAACGGCGCTCTGCTTCACCAGCTACTTCAACGGCAACCCTGATCTCTACGTGGCCGATCTCGCAAAGTCGGCGATCCGCCGCATCTCCGCGCGCACCGGGATCAACACCGGGTGTAGCTGGAACCCGAGCGGGTCGAGCATCGCGCTCACCCTCTCCCCAGGGAGCGACAGCGATATCTTCACCATCGACCCGATCGCCGGCACCCAGATCGCGCAGCTCACCAAAAGTCCGGGAATCGACGTGTCGCCCACGTGGTCGCCGGACGGGTCGCAGGTGGCGTTCGTGTCCGAGCGGGGCGGCGGCGCGCAGATCTACGTGATGAACGCAGATGGCTCCAACCCCCACCGCGTCACGTTCTCCGGCAGCCAGAACACCTCGCCCGCCTGGTCGCCGAAGGGCGACAAGATCGCCTTCGTCGGGCGGGACGGCGGGTTCGACGTCTTCACGGTGAACGTCGACGGCACCGGGATGCAGCGGGTCACCCAGGGCGCGGGCGACAACGAGGACCCGAGCTGGTCCCCCGACGGGAAGTACCTCGTCTTCTCCTCGACGCGCACGGGCGCCGCCCACATCTGGCTCGCGAGCGCAGACGGCCGGCACCAGATCCAGCTCACCAGCGGCGGCGGCGGGTACACGAACCCGAATTGGTCCGGGCACCTGTCCTGGTAGTTAGGAGGTCGGGCCCGAGGATCAGATGAAGGCGGCGATCGACATCGGCAGCAACTCGCTGCTGCTCCTGGTGATGGATGGGGAGCGCGTCGTGCACGACGAAGCGCGGGTGATCGGCCTTGGCAAGGGCCTGGGCGAGGTCGGCGTCTTCCGTCCGGACCGGATGGAGGCCGCGCTCGCCACGCTGAAGGACTACGCGGTGCGCGCCGCGGAGCTCGGCGTGCCCGCGGGCGAGGTGCGCGCGGTCGCCACCTCGGCCTCGCGGCGCGCGCTCAACGCGGCGACGTTCTACGCGCAGGTGCAGAAGGTCACCGGGATCAAGGTGCAGGTCGTCTCGGGCGAAGAAGAGGCCCGGCTCACCTGGCTCGGCGGCGTTTCGGGCGTGGAGCTCGCGGCTGGGCCGGTGTTGCTGCTGGATCCAGGTGGGGGTTCCACGGAGGTGATCCTCGGTGAGGGCAACCACATCCACCACCGGGTCTCGTTGGAGATCGGCACCGTGCGGCTCACCGAGAAGCACCTCGGCTACGGCACGGTCGAGCCGGCGGCGCTCGCTCGCGCCCGCGCCGAGATCGACGCCGCCTTCGCCGCCGTGAAGTTGCCTCGCGCCCCGAAGTCGGCGGTCGCGGTGGCGGGTACCGCCACGACCCTCGCCGCGGCCACCCTGGGGCTCGACGCCTACGATCCGGCCGCTGTCCACAACAGCATGTTGCCGGCGGGCACCCTCCGCAGCTGGGTGGACCGCCTGCTCGCCGCCGACCCCGCGCAGCGCCGCGCGATGTTTGTCGTGAGTCCAGAACGTGCGGACACCTTGCTGATCGGCTCGTGCATCCTACTTCGTGGGCTTGAGCTCACCCGTCGTCAGGCGTGGCGCGTCTCGGACCGGGGTCTGCGGTACGGCGTTCTCGGATTGTGATCGTTCGCGCGACATTCCGCGACACGAGCTTTACACGCGAAGTGGACTGCGATACAGTTCGTGATGACCCGTTGTCTGGCGCTGCGCGCGCCCGGCGACCGCAGATCCCTCCCGCGTACCCGTCCCCCTCTGCCCTCCTCTTGAGGAACCCATGACCCGGACCATCCTCGGCATCCCCTTCCTGCTCATCCTCGCCGGCTGCCCCAACGCGGGCACGGGGGACACGGGCAAGACCACCGACGTGACCAACGGCGGCGACGAAGACGGCGACAACTACAAGCCCTCCGACGGGGACTGCGACGACAACAACCCGGATGTCAACCCCGGCGTGGCCGAGGCGTGCGACGGGATCGACAACAACTGCGACGGGAACATCGACGAGGGCGTGACGTCCGCCTTCTACAAGGATTCCGACCAGGACGGGTTCGGCGATCTCAACAGCGAGAAGGACGGCTGCGAGGCGCCCGAGGGCTACGTCGAGAACAGCACCGACTGCGACGACGCCGAGGCGAAGGCGTACCCGGGCAACCCGGAAGTCTGCGACGGGATCGACAACGACTGCAACGGCACGGTCGATGACGGCGTGGGCACCACCTACTACCCCGACGGCGATCTCGACGGCTACGGCGACCCGGCTGCCCCCTCCGTCGCATGCGACCAGCCGAGCGGCTACGTCCTCGACAACACCGACTGCGACGACACCAACGAGAAGGCGTACCCGGGCAACACCGAGACGTGCGACCTCATCGACAACAACTGCAACGGTGTCGTCGACGAGGGCGTGCAGACCACCTACTACGCCGACGTGGATGAGGACGGCTACGGCGACCCCGCGGTGACCCAGCTCGGCTGCTCGCTGCCCACCGGCTACTCGGCGGACAACACCGATTGCGACGATGCTCGCGCGGAGACCAACCCGGGCGCCACCGAATACTGCAACGGGTACGACGACAACTGCAACGGCGTGATCGATGAGGACACCGCGAGCGGCGCGCCCACCTGGTACGCCGACACGGACTCGGACGGGTACGGGGATCCCGCCGCGTCCACCGTCGCCTGCTCGCAGCCCCCCGGGTACGTCGCCGACAACACCGACTGTCTCGACACCCGCGCCGAGTCCAACCCCGGCGCGACCGAGTACTGCAACGGCTACGACGATGACTGCGACGGCACGGTCGATGAGAACGACGCCGTGGACGCGTCGACCTGGTACTACGACGCCGACTCCGACCTCTACGGCAACGCTTCCGTGAGCACGAAGGCCTGCTCGCAGCCCGCCGGCTACGTCGCCGATTCCACCGACTGCAACGACGGCCGCGCCGAGTCCCACCCGGGCGCCACCGAGTACTGCAACGGCTACGACGACAACTGCGACGGCACGATCGACGAGCCCACCGCCGTGGACGCGGACACCTGGTACGCCGACGCCGACTCCGACACCTACGGCAACGCCGCGGTGTCCCAGAAGGCCTGCTCGCAGCCCGCTGGCTACGTCGCCGACGCGACGGACTGCGACGATGCCCGCGCCGCGACCTACCCGGGCGCCACCGAGTACTGCAACGGCATCGACGACGACTGCAACGGCACCATCGACGACGACTACGCCGCCGACGCGCTCACCTGGTACGCCGACACCGACTCCGACGCCTACGGCAACGCCGCCTCGAGCACCAAGGCCTGCTCCGCGCCTGCCGGGTACGTCGCGGACGCCACGGACTGCAACGATGGCCGCGCTGCGACCCATCCGGGTGCCTCCGAGTACTGCAACGGCATCGACGACGACTGCAACGGCACCATCGACGACAGCTACTCGGTCGACGCTTCGGTCTGGTACGCGGACGCCGACTCCGACACCTACGGCAACGCGTCGGTGTCCCAGAACGCGTGCTCCCAGCCGGCCGGCTACGTCGCCGACAGCACCGACTGCAACGACACGACCTCCGCGGCGCACCCTGGTGCCACCGAGATCTGCGACGGCATCGACAACGACTGCGACGGCGCGATCGACGAAGACGGCGGCGTGACCGACGGCAACACCTACTACGCCGACGTCGACGCCGACCTCTTCGGCGACGAGTCCAGCACCATCGTCGCGTGCACCCAGCCTGCCGGGTACGTCGACAACTACTACGACTGCGACGACGCCGATGCCTCTGAGCCGATCGCGGTCGATGACGGCGGCAGCGCCTCCGGCACCGGCAGCTACTCCGACCCGGTCGACACGGTGCAGGCCGGTATCGACCTGGCCGACGAGTGCGTGGTGGTGTGGGCGGGTGTGTACACCGAGTACGACATCGACCTCGGCGGCAAGTCCCTGGATCTCTGGGGCGTGGAAGGGTACGAGACCACGTCGATCGACGCGGGCCTCACCACCTGCGATTACAGCAACCCCAGCGACTGTCACCCGGTGTTCGACATCTCGTCCGGCTCGGGCGCGGCGCCGACCATCCACGGCTTCAGCGTGTCGGGCGGCACGGGCTTCATGAGCTCCTCCAGCTCGTCTGAGACCTGCGCCGACTCCTCCCCGTCCGGCGGCGGCAGCGAGACCTGCACGGTCACCACCTACGACTTCTGTGGTGGTGGCGCCTACGTCAACGGCGATGACCCGCAGTTCTCCGACATGGTGTTCTCGAACAACAACCTGCCCGAGTTCAATCAGGTCACCACCGGCTCCTGGACCCAGACCTGGGTTGAGTCGATGGGTGGTGGTGTGTGCGCCATCGGGTCGAACGCCACGTTCGACGGGGTCGTGTTCGCCAGCAACTACGGCGACACGGGCGGCGGCATCTACGCCTCCTCCTCCTCTTCGCTCAGCCTCGTCCACGGCTGGTGGGACGACAACACCGCGCTCGACGGCGCGGGCCTCGCGGCGGACGACGCCAGCTACACCGTGACCAACTCGGTCATCGCGTGCAACGCGGCCGACACCGACGGCGGCGCCTTCTTCGGCGAGACCGGCGGCACCAGCACGTTCACCAACGTGGTGATCGCGTACAACACCGCGGGCACCGCCTCCACCAACGGGTCGCAGACCTACAGCGGCGTGTCCACGTCGCTCACGCTGTACAACCTCGTGGCGCAGGCGAACACCGCGTCCCCGATGTTCTACAACGCGGGCACCGCGGCGGTGAAGTACGCGGACATCAAGAACGCGGGCGCTGGCGGCACCACCTCTGGGGTGTGGACCTTGAGCTCCATCGCGGCGGCCGGTACGCAGTACACCAGCATCAGCTGCGACGCCGACTGGACCAACGACGACGCGAGCCTCCGCGCCGGTGTGGCGTCGATCAACGCGGGCGACCCGTCCTCCGCGTACAACGACACCGACGGGTCCCGGAACGACCTCGGCGCCTACGGCGGTCCCGAAGGCACCTGGTAGTCGAAGGGCGCTTCGGCGCACCTCACGAGGGCTCGCTTCGGCGGGCCCTCCGCTTTTTTGGCGGGTCCGGACGAGGCGACGGCGGCATGGGCCCGGGGGCGGGGCGGCGCCGGGTAGGACGCGTGCCGCCTTGTCGTCACGAACGGTCACGGAGGGTTAAGGGCGAGAGCGGAGGCCTCTCCCATGCGCGTGCTCGCGGCGACCAGTCTGGTCCTGTTCCTGGTCGGCTGCCCGAACCCCAACGGTGGGGACTCCGGGAAGTCCACGGACGGCAACGGCGCGCTGGGCGATGAGGATGGAGACGGCTTCCGGCCGTCCGAGGGCGATTGCGACGAGAAGGACGCGTCGATCAATCCCGGCGCCGAAGAGATCTGCGACGGCGTCGACAACAACTGCGACGGCACGGTGGATGAGGGGGTGGGCACCGCCTACTACGCCGATGCCGACGAGGACGGCTTCGGCGATCCCAACACCGCGCTGCTCGGCTGCGAGGCCCCCGACGGCTACGTCGAGAACGGCGACGATTGCGACGACGGCAACAAGCTGGCCTTCCCCGAGAACCCCGAGGTCTGCGACGGCATCGACAACGACTGCGACGGCGCGGTGGACGATGGCGTTGGTACTACGTACTACCCGGATGCCGACTCCGACGGATATGGTGACCCCGCGTCGTTCATCACTGCGTGTGATGTTCCCGTCGGGTACGTGCTCGACAGCACCGACTGCGATGACACCAACGAGAAGGCGTACCCGGGCAATGTAGAAGTTTGCGACCTCGCCGACAACGATTGCGACGGTGACGTCGACGAGGGCACGCAGACCACCTACTACGCCGACGTGGACGAGGATGGCTACGGGGATCCCACGAGCACCCAGCTCGCCTGCTCCCTGCCGACCGGCTACTCCGAAGACGATACCGATTGCGACGATGCTCGGGCGGAGACCAACCCTGGCGCCCCCGAGCTGTGCAACGGGTTCGATGACGACTGCGATGGCGACATCGACGAAGACTCCGCCGGAGACGCCACCAACTGGTACGCCGACGCCGATGGCGACACCTACGGGGACCCCAACGTCTTCGTGACCTCCTGCGCCCCGCCGGCCGGCTACGTCGCCGACGGCACCGACTGCGACGATGGCCGCGCTGACAGCAACCCTGGTGCGCTCGAGTACTGCAACGGGTTCGACGACGACTGCGATGGGTCGGTCGACGAGGGCACCGCCGTGGACGCCACTACCTGGTACTACGACGCCGACGGCGACGCGTACGGCAACCCTTCGGTGAGCGTGGCTTCCTGCTCTCAGCCCGCGGGCTACGTGGCGGACGGCACCGACTGCAACGATGGCCGCTCGGCCAGCCACCCCGGCGCCACCGAGTACTGCAACGGCTACGACGACGACTGCGACGGCACCACCGACGAAGGCGACTCGGTGGACGCGACCATCTGGTACGCCGACGCCGACGCCGACCTCTACGGTGACCCCTCGGTCGCCCAAAACGCCTGCGCGCAGCCGGCCGGCTACGTCGCCGACGCCACGGATTGCGACGACGCGCGCGCCGCCACGAACCCCGGGGCGTCCGAGTACTGCAACGGCATCGACGACGACTGCGATGGTTCGGTCGATGAGGGTGCCGCGGTGGACGGCACCACCTGGTACGCCGACACGGACGGCGACAGCTACGGCGACGCCTCGTTCTCGCAGAAGGCCTGCAGCCAGCCCGCCGGGTATGTCGCTGACGGGACGGACTGCGACGACGGCCGTGCCGCCACGCACCCCGGCGCGTCGGAGTACTGCAACGGCATCGACGACAACTGCGACGGCACGGTCGATGAGACCAGCGCCGTGGATGCATCTGCGTGGTATTACGACGCCGACGCCGACACCTACGGCAACGCCTCGGTGAGCACCAAGGCGTGCACCCGCCCCGCTGGCTACGTCGCCGACGCGACCGACTGCAACGACGGGCGCGCCGCGAGCCACCCGGGCGCCGTCGAGTACTGCAACGGCTACGACGACGACTGCGATGGCACGGTCGATGAGGTCGATGCCGTCGACGCCGGGACCTGGTACGCCGACGCGGACACCGACGGCTACGGCAACCCCTCCGTATCGACCGACGCCTGCTCCGCCCCCGCCGGCTACGTCGCGGACAAAACCGACTGCGATGACGCACGCGCCGCCACCAACCCCGGCGCGTCGGAGTACTGCAACGGGATCGACGACGACTGCGACGGCACCACGGACGAGAGCTCGGCCGTAGATGCCGGGACCTGGTACCGCGACGCCGACTCCGACACCTACGGCAACCCCTCGCTGAGCACCACGTCGTGCTCCGCCCCGTCCGGCTACGTGGCCGACAACACGGACTGCAACGACAGCCGCGCCGCCACCAACCCCGGCGCCCCGGAGTACTGCAACGGCATCGACGACGACTGCGACGGCACCACGGACGAGAGTTCGGCTGTGGACGCCTCGATCTGGTATGTCGACGCCGACTCAGACACCTACGGGAGCGCGTCCACGTCGACCCTCGCCTGCACCCAGCCCGCTGGCTACGTGGCCAACAGCACCGATTGCAACGACACCACGTCTGCAGCCCACCCCGGCGCCTCCGAGGTCTGCGACGGGATCGACAACGATTGCGATGGCAGCGTGGACGAGGCGGGCGCCACCGGCGGCGCCACCTGGTACGCCGACACCGACGGCGACACCTACGGCAACCCCTCGTCGAGCACGACCGCGTGCACCGCGCCCGCTGGCTACGTGGCCGACGCGACGGACTGCAACGACAGCCGCGCCGCCACCCACCCGGGCGCCTCGGAGTACTGCAACAGCATCGACGACGACTGCAACGGCACCGTGGACGACAGCTACGCCGTGGACGGGTCGACCTGGTACGCTGACGCCGACTCCGACACCTACGGAAACGCGTCCTCGTCGCGTAACGCCTGCTCGCAGCCCTCCGGGTACGTGGCGGACAGCACGGACTGCAACGACACCACCTCGGCCGCCCACCCAGGCGCCACCGAGATCTGCGACGGGATCGACAACGACTGCGATGGCAGCATCGACGAAGCGGGCGGCGTGACCGGCGGCGACACCTACTACGCCGACGCCGACGGCGATGACTTCGGCGACGAGGGCAGCACCATCGTCGCGTGTTCGCTCCCCGCCGGGTACGTCGACAACTACTGGGACTGCAACGACAGCGACGCCACGGAGCCCGTGGCGGTCGACGACGGCGGCAGCGCCGGCGCGGCGGGCACCTACTCCGACCCGCTGGACACCCTGCAGGCCGGCGTGGACCAGGCTGACCAGTGTGTGGTGGTCTTCGCGGGCGCCTACACCGAGTACGACATCGATTTCTCCTCGAAGTCCCTCGATGTCTGGGGTGTGGACGGCTACGACGCCACCACAGTCGACGCCGGGCTCACCCCCTGCACGGCCGCCAACCCCACCGAGTGCCACTCGGTGTTCCTGTTCGCCTCGGGCACGGGCGCGGCCTGCACGGTGCATGGGTTCACCGTGTCCGGGGGCACCGGTCATGTGTCGAGCAGCGCGTCGGTCGAGACCTGCGCCGACTCCAGCCCCAGCGGCGGCGGCGCGGAGACCTGCACGGTCACCACCTACGACTACTGCGGCGGTGGTGCCTACGTCGAGGGGGACGACCCGGCCTTCTCGGACATGGTTTTCTCCAACAACAACCTCCCGGTGTTCGATCAGGTCACCACTGGCTCCTGGAGTCAGACCTGGCTGGAGTCTTCCGGCGGAGGCGTCTGTGCCATCGGGTCCAACGCCACGTTCGACTCGGTGGTGTTCGCGAGCAACTACGCGGACACCGGCGGTGGCCTGTACGATGGGCAGGGCTCGGTGCTCTCCCTGGTGCACGGGTGGTTCGATGACAACACGGCGCTCGACGGCTGCGGCATCGCCACCGACGACGCGGACCTCGCCGTCACCAACACGGTCCTCGCCTGCAACGCGGCGGACACCGACGGCGGCGCGTTCTTCAGTGAGACCGGCGGTACGAGCACCTTCACCAACGTGGTGGTGGCCTACAACACGGCGGGCACCGCAGCGACGAATGGTTCCCAGACCTACAGTGGCGTGGCGACCTCGCTCACCCTGTACAACCTCGTCGCGCAGGCGAACACCGCCTCGCCGATGTTCCGCAACGCCGGCTCGGCCACGATCGCCTACGCCGACGTGAAGAATCTCGGTGCGGGTGGCACCACCTCCGGAGTCTGGTCGTCGAGCTCGGTGACGGGCAACGGCTCGCAGTACACCAGCATCAGCTGCGACTCCGACTGGACCAACGACAACGCCCGGCTTCGCAGCGGCGCAGCGTCGATCAACGCGGGCAACCCGGCGGCGGCGTACAACGACACCGACGGGACGCGCAACGATCTCGGCGCGTATGGCGGCCCCGATGGCGGCTGGTAACGTTGGCCTCATGAACCCGGTGATCTCTGTGCTCTCCCTGCTCGCCCTCTTCGGCTGCTCCTCGGGCAGCTCCACCGACAGCGGCGAGGCCCCGGTCGCGCCCCCGTCGATTGAGTGGCTCAACCCGACCGACGGCGCCACGATCGAGGCGGGAGACGCGACCTGCTCGACGATCATCGACGCCTTCACCCTCGCAGATCCGGCGAAGCATTCCGAGGGCGCCCCCACCGGGTACGTCGCCGTTTCGGTAGACGGCGCCGAGGTCCTGCAGAGCGGCGCGACGACCTTCACCCTCACGCTCGACGCCGGCCCCCACGAGCTCGCGGCCGCGCTCTTCTATGCGGATGGCGACGAGGTCTCCGCGAACGCGGATCGCCTCTGCGAAGAGGACGACACGGACGCCACCTGTGCGCCGGTGGCCGCCACGATCGCCGTCACCGTCGAGTAGCCGGCGCCGCACCGAGTCCGTAGCCACTGTGTTCTCGGCGTGTGCTCGCCACGACGGCTCGGCCTCTCGGCCGCGGTCAATTCCGCTTGGCCATTGCCCGCCGGCATGGTAGGCCGAGCGACGGCCGCGACCCTGCGGTATAGTCCCCGCGAGGATCTCTCATGCGTACCCTGGGCCTCTCCAGCCTGCTCCTGCTTCTCGCCGCCTGCCAGCCGGGGGCGGGTAGCCAGAAGACCCCGGGTTCGAACACGGAGGAGGATGCCTGCGCGGTGTCCCCCGCGGCGTGCGATGAAGACGGCGACGGCTACAAGCCCTCCCAAGGCGACTGCGACGACTCCGACTCCAGCGTGAACCCGGCGCAGGTCGAGACCTGCAACGGCCGCGACGACAACTGCGACGGTCAGGTCGATGAGGACGTGGGCACCGTCTGGTACAAGGACTATGACCAGGACGGCTTCGGCGATCCCGATTCGGCGCAGACCGCCTGCGAGCAGCCCGAGGGCTACGTCTCTTCGAACACCGACTGCGACGACGCCCAGCCTCGCGCCTTCCCCGGCCTCGAGGAGAGCTGCGACGGCATCGACAACAACTGCGACGGCACGGTCGACGAGGGGGTCACCACCACCTGGTACGCCGATGCTGACTCCGACGGCTACGGCGACCCTGCGAGCGGCTCCGAGGCGTGCGAGGCCCCCTCCGGCTACGTGCTCGACAACACCGACTGCGACGACAGCTCGGCCAAATCCTACCCGGGCAACCCCGAGATCTGCGATACCCTCGACAACGACTGCAACGGTCGGGTCGACGAGGGTGTGCAGACCACCTACTGGGCCGACGTCGACAAGGACACCTACGGCGACTCCGGCTCGCCGCAGCTCGGGTGTGCGCTGCCCACCGGCTACGCCTACAACGACGACGACTGCAACGACGCCAACGCCGCGGTGAGCCCCGCGGCCACCGAGCTCTGCAACGGCATCGACGACGACTGCGATGGCGGGGTGGACGAGACCGACGCCGCCGACGCCCTTGTCTGGTATGCCGACAACGACGGAGACACCTACGGCGACCTGGCCTCGCCGGTCACCGCCTGCTTCCAGCCGGCCGGCTACGTCGCCGATGCCACCGACTGCGACGACGCGCGCGCCGCCACCTACCCGGGCGCCACGGAGTACTGCAACGGCATCGACGACGACTGCGACGGCACGACGGATGAGCCCGACGCCGTGGACGCGTCTACCTGGTACGCCGACGGCGACACCGACACCTTCGGCGACGCCGCCACTTCCATCCACGCCTGCACCAGCCCCGCCGGCTACGTCGCGGACGCGACGGACTGCGACGACCGCGATGCGACCAGCTTCCCGGGTGGCACCGAGGTCTGCGACGGCGCCGACAACGATTGCGACGGGGTCATCGACAACCACCCGGTCGATGGAAACACCTACTACGCCGACGCCGACAGCGACGGGTTCGGTGACGAGGGCAGCACTGTCTCCGAGTGTTCGCTCCCCGCTGGCTACGTGGAGAACACCTACGACTGCAACGATGCCGACGCGGGCGAGCCCGCGGTCGCCGACGCCTACCGCGGCTCCGCGTCGGGCAGCGGCACCCTGACCGACCCCTACGCCAGCATCCAGGACGCGGTGGACGACGCGTTCGAATGTGTGCTCGTCTACCAAGGCACCTACGCCGAGAGCGTGGACCTCGGCGGCAAGGACCTCGACGTGTGGGGCCTCGACGGCTCGGAATTCACCACGATCGATCCGGGCCTCACCACCTGCTCCTCGGCCAACCCGACCGACTGCAAGGCGGCGGTGGAGATCAACTCTGGCTCTGGCGCCGCGGCGCACTTCCACGGCTTCACCATCCAGGGCGGCACCGGCTCGGTCTCCTCCACCACCAGCAGCGAGACCTGCGCCGATTCTTCCGTCTCCCACACCGGAACCAGCACCTGTACGGTCACGACGTACACCTACTGCGGCGGTGGCGTCCACGTCGACGGCGACGACCCGACCTTCGATGATCTGATCATCTACGCCAATACCCTGCCCGTCACCGAGCAGGCGTCTACCGGGAGCTTCACCCAGGCGTGGCTCTACAGCTACGGCGGCGGGCTCTGCGTGGTCGACGGCAACGTCACCGCGGACGACGTGTGGGTGATCAACAACTACGCAGACGCCGGCGGCGGCGTCTACCTCGGGGCGAGCTCCACGCTGAGCTACGAACACGGCATCATCGGCGAGAACGACGCGAGCGACGGCGCCGGCCTGATGGCGAGCGACGCCACGGTCGCCACGACCGACGCGGTGATCGCCTGCAACGAGGCCACGACCGACGGCGGCGGCATCTTCCTGGAGGCCGCGTCTACCCTCTCGGTGGTGAACGTCTCGTTCTTCGAGAACCTGTCGGCGTCCAGCGGCAGCGCCCGCGGCTCGGAGGTCTGGGCCCCGTCCACCGCCAGCGTCAGCATCGTCAACTCCATCGCTGAAGGCGACTTCGCCAACGCGCTGTTCTACGGCGCCGCGGCGGCCACGTTGCAGTACAACAACGCATACAACGCCGACAGTACGGGGTACACGTACGGGGGTGTGTGGGCGCCGGGCGCAGGCAGCATCTCGTCGGGCAGCAACTTCACCCGCAGCACCTGCGACGGGAACGCCTACAACGACGATTGGACGCTGAAGTCCACCTCCAAGAGCATCAACACCGGCAACCCGGCCGCTGGCTACTACGACGCCGACGGCAGCAAGAACGACATGGGCGCGTACGGCGGGCCGGGCAGCGTCTGGCCGTAGCCGAATGCCGGCACCTCTGGCGGCCGAGCTCCCCTCGCGGCGGCGTCGACTCCTCCAGGGTTTGGGGGCGTCGGCGGCGCTCGTCGTAGCGGATGAGGGGGCCGAGGTATACGAGGGGGAGCGCCGCTCAAATCTAAGCTCTGACCTGTACTATCTCACCGGATGGACCGGCCGGGGCGCGGCGCTGATTCGTCCTCTCGCCGAACAGACGTTCGTGCTGTTCATCGACCCCCGCGACCGCCCCCAAGAGGCGGTGACCGGCCCGCGGCCGGGGCTCGATGAGGCGAAAGAGCAGTTCGGCGCCGATGAAGCGTTGCCGTTCCGTGAGCTGGAAGCGCACCTGGGGTGGATGTGTGAGGGGCACGCGAGCCTGCACTACGCCTACGGGCACAATCCCGGCGCCGACCAACGGGTGCTCCGGGCGCTCCGGGATGGCCGCCGCAGCGCGAGTCGGAGCGGCGCCGTCTCGCCGACCCGGATCGAGCATGCAGGGGAGCTGATCGGGGAGCTGCGGTTGCGGAAGGACGCGGCGGAGGTCGCGGCGATCCGCGCGGCGGGGCGGATTACCGCCGAGGCCCACACGTTCGCCATGCGGGCGGGCCGGCCGGGGGTTCGCGAGTACGCGATGGAGGCGCTGGTGGACGGGACGTTCCGCGGGCGGGGCGGCAGCGGGGGGGGCTACGACACCATCGTGGGTGGGGGCGCCAATGCCTGCGTGCTCCACTACTCGGCGAATGACGCCGAGCTTCGCGACGGTGACCTCTGCCTGGTGGACGCTGGCTGTCGCTTCGCTCACTACACCGCGGACGTGACTCGCACCTGGCCGGTGAACGGGCGTTTTTCCGGTCCGCAGCGGGCCCTCTACGAGGTGGTCCACGCGGCGTGGGCGACGGCGGTCGCCCAGGTGCGCGTCGGTGGGTCCTGGGTGGGGATGCGCGACGCGGCGTTGCGTGTGCTCTGCGAGGGGCTCGTGGCGCTGGAGTTGGTCGAAGGCGACGTGGACACGGTGATCCAGGAAGAACGATACCGCCGGTTCTACCCGCATGAGATCGGGCACTGGTTGGGCTTGGACGTGCACGATCCGGGCGGGTTCTTCGCGGGCGGGCGGTCCCGGCGCTTCGAGGTGGGGCAGGTCCTGGCCGTCGAGCCCGGGCTCTACGTGCGCCCCGACGACGAAGATGCTCCTCCGGCCTTCCGTGGCCTCGGCGTGCGCATCGAGGACGACCTTCTGGTCACCGAGGCCGGCGCCGAGGTGCTGACCGACTGCCCGCGCACCCTTGAGGATGTCGAGGCGGCGACGGGGCGGTAGCGTAGGTTTCGGGGACGCTTCCTCGTCGCCGGGCTACCGTCCAGCATGGCCGCGCTGCCGATATCTTCTTGCTCCCAGGGAGCTGCGTGGCTCTGCGCTCCCGCGTCGCCGACCGCGCCCGTCCTCCCCGACGGGTTCACCGATGAGCTCGCCGCCGTCGGAGCGACCTTCGAGATGCCCGCTGGCTTCCACGTCGTCGCGACGGGGGAGAACCCACACCTCTCCACCGAGCTGTCGATCCTCTGCGACGATGGCCGCATGGAGGTGCGCTACGCCCTCCGCGCCGGCTCGGAGGTGCTCGCGATGCTGGACCAGTGTAAGAACCAGCCGAATTGTGTAGGGTCCGACGCGTTCAAGGCTGAGGTTGCCCTCGGGCTCACCGGGGCGGTGTACCTCTGCGTGGTGATGCTCATGCACGATCCGACCGCGATGAGCGACCTGCAGCCCGTGGTCTTCCATGCGCTCCGCTTCAGGGAGCCTATGGGGCTCGTTGGGAAGTGGCTGTAGCGGCCGGGCGGCGGACGGGATCGGCGCGCGTCAGCTGGGAGGCTGCATCTTCGCGGCGAGCCGCGCCGCCACGCTCCGCGGTGCCATCCCGGCCCCCCAGGCGCCAAGCTTGTTGGCGAAGCCGGGGATGACGGTACCGCCGCCGCCGAGCAGCGACACCACGCCCTGCTGCGCGACCTCCTCCGCGGACATCGGCGCGTTGAGCTTGAACAACGGCGAGTCGCTCATCCCGGCGACGTTGGCGAACTCGCTCTCCGTCGGCCCCGGGCAGAGGCAGGTGACCGCCACGCCGGTGCCCTCCAATTCGATCGCGAGCGCGTCGGAGAACGAGAGCACGAAGGCCTTGGAGGCGTAGTAGATCGCCATGTAGGGGCCGGCCTGGAACGCAGCGGTGCTCGCGACGTTGAGCACTCCGCCGCGCTTCCGCTCCACCATCCCGGGGAGAAAGCGTCGGGTGAGGTCCACCAGCACGGTGACGTTGAGCTGGATCATCTCCATCTGGCGCGCCGCGTCGAGCTCGACGAAGCGGCCACGGAGCCCGAAGCCGGCGTTGTTCACCAGCACGTCCACCGCGAGGCCCCGCGCGGCGAGCTCGGCTTCGAGTCGGGCTCCGGCCCCGATGCTCGTGAGGTCGAGCCCCACGACGTGCACCGCGACCCCGTGCGCGGCCTTGAGCTTCTCGCCGAGCGCCTCCATCCTGTCGACGCCGCGGGCGACGAGCACCAGGTCGTGGCCCCGCTCAGCGAGCACGGTGGCGAGGTGCGCGCCGATGCCCGACGAAGCACCGGTGACGAGGGCGAGGGGACGAGGGGACATGGTTCACCTTGGATGTTATAGGCTATAACAACCGATGTGAGAGCCGTCAACATGCCCACCAAATCGTCCTACCATCACGGCGATCTACGTCGTGCCCTGCTCGATGGAGCGGTGGCCGAGGTCGCGGCCCATGGCGTCGGGGCGTTCTCGTTGAGCGCCCTGGCGCGCGCCTGCAACGTGAGCACCGCGGCGCCGTACCGGCACTTCGCGGACCGAGAGGCGCTCTTCGCGGAGGTGGCGATCGAGGGCTACGGTCGCCTCGCCACCCGCCTCGAAGCGAGGGCGGCGGGCGCGCGGGGACCGGAGGGCGTGGTGCTCGCGATGGGCGATGCCTACCTGGACTTCGCGCAGGCCGAGCCCGGGTACTTCGCGGTGATGTTCGGCGGGGTGGTAGAGAAGGACCGGTACCCGGACGTGCGCGTCGCGGGAGACGCCACGTTGGGCGCGTTGGTGGCGGCCGTGGGCGCGATCGGCGGCACGCCGGGGGACGCGCTCTCGTTCTGGGCGCTCGCCCATGGGTTCGCGATCCTCGCCCGGGAGGGGCTTTGGCGGGAGACGCCGGGTGCCCCGCCGATCGCCGAGGCGATGCGCACCGCGGGGCGAGCGCAGCTGGTGGGCATCGGGCGGCGGTGAGGCCGTGAGCCCGCCGTACGCGGAGGGCGTAGCGTTCGCGGAGTTGGCCCGCAAAAGCCAATCGGGCCGCGTGAGGTTCTACCCCCCACGCGGCCCGCCCCCCCAGTTGAGCGACTAGTTCTGGAGCAGCTGCGAGACGGACTGGTTGATGTTCTTCGCCTGGGCGAGAACAGCCACTCCGGCCTGCTGCATGATCTGCCACTTGGACAGGTTCGCGGTCTCCTCGCCGAAGTCCGCGTCGCGGATCGCACTCTCGGCCGACTTCGTGTTCTCCCCGAAGACCTCGAGGTTGTTCAGTGCGCTGTTGAGGCGGTTCTCGGCGGCGCCGAGGTGGGAGCGGTACTGGCTCACCGTGGAGATGGCCGCGTCGATCGCCGTGAGCGCGGTGCTGGCGTTGGCCGCCGTGCTCAGGTCGATGCTGCCGGTGTCGATCGCGAGGGTGGTCGCGCGGAGGTCGCCGAGCGTGATGTCCACCTGGTCGTTGACGGTGTTGCCGACGCCAACCTGGACCGCGAGGGTCGAGAGGGAACCGTCCGTGAGGTTCATCCCGTTGAAGGACGTCACGTTGGCGATGCGATCGACTTCCTGCGCGATCTGCGTGTACTCGTCCTGGATGTACTGACGTTCGTTGGTGCCGAGCGTCTCGGAAGAGCTCTGGACCGCGAGCTCACGGATTCGGCCGAGGATGCTGGTCACCTCCGAGGAGGCGCCCTCCGCCACGGCCACCATGCTGATGCCGTCTCCGATGTTTCGACCTGCGACCTTCGAGGAGTCGTACGACGCCTTCAGGTTCTCGGCGACGCCGAGACCGGCTGCGTCGTCCGCCGCGGAGGCGATGCGCAACCCGGAGGAGATGCGCTGGAACGACTTGTTGAGTTGACGACCCGTCTGCCCGAGCTTGATCAGGGCAGAATTGGCCGCCGTGTTGGTGTTGACGGTGATTGCCATCCTTCACTCCTTGCCACCCCGGCGGGGGGCCATTTCGAGTCGGAGCGACCCGATGGCTCTTCGTTCGGGCGGAGGAGCATGGACCTTGAGGGAAAGCTGGTTCGCCGATCCAAAAAAGCCGAACCCGGCCTCCGGATGGCGGTGGAGGCCGGGTTGGCAGGGGGGTGGACCGGGGCTCCGGCGAGCCCCGATCCGAGAAACTGGGACTACTGGAGGAGCTGCAGGGCGCCCTGGTTGATTCCCTTCGCCTGGGCGAGGATGGCGGTACCGGCCTGCTGGAGGATCTGGTTCTTGCTCATCTCCGCGGTCTCTGCGCCGAAGTCGGCGTCGCGGATGGCGCTCTCGGCGCTCGTGGTGTTCTCGGTGAAGGTCTCGAGGTTGTTGAGCGCGCTGTTGAGGCGGTTCTCGGCGGCGCCAAGGTCGGAGCGGTAGCCGGAGACGGTCTCGATGGCGGTGTCGATGGCGTCGATGGCGGTGGAGGCGGAGCCGGAGGCGGAGAGGTCGAGGGAGCCGGTGTCGACGCCCAGGGTGGCGGCGGTGAGGTCGCCGAGGGTGATCGCGACCTGGTCGTCCGTCGTGGCGTGGATGCCGACCTGCACGTTGATGGTCGTGGTCGAGCCGTCGGTCAGCTTCTGGCCGTTGAACTCGGTGACGTTGGCGATGCGGTCGACTTCGGAGGCCAGCGAGCTGAACTCGTCCTGGATGTACCCGCGGTCGGTGTCGTCGAGGGTCTCGGAAGCGCTCTGGACCGCGAGCTCACGCATACGGCCGAGGATGTCGCCGACTTCCGAGGAGGCGCCTTCCGCGACGGCCACGACGGAGATGCCGTCCGTGGTGTTGCGCTGCGCGACCTTCGCCGAGCGGCTGGCCGCCTTCAGGTTCTCGGCGACGCCGAGGCCCGCCGCGTCGTCCGCGGCCTTGGAGATGCGGAGACCCGTGGAGATGCGCTGGAACGAACCCTGCAGGGCGCGGCCGGCCTTGTTGAGCTGGGTGAGGGCGCGATTGGCGGCGGTGTTCGTGTTGACGGTCATGGCCATGGTGGTTTCCCCTTGGTGACGGCGCTTTCGGGGCGCCCGGTGCTTGTCGGTTCGTCGGTGTGTCGAACCTGCGACCAAGGTCGGAATGGGCTTTGGGAGCCATGAGCCTTCGCGGCCCTCACATGCCGCCACCGTTGACGATCGGGAGCGGATGATCCACGTTCCTTGCGGATCATGGAAGAACGATCTTTTTTTCGATTCTGGTGGTCGCGGCGGCGGGGACGGCCTGACGGGTACGGAAGCGCCGCGGAATCGGGGCGGTGAAGGGCGAAGGGCGTCGAGGAGACCGGCTCCACTCTCCAGCCGCCCGCCCGGGGTCGTTGACGCGCTGGACTCAAGCCGCCGCCGAGCTCGGTCGAGCGCCCTTGCGCGAGGAGCCGCCGATGCGAGCGCTACGCTATCGCTCGCGCTCGGAACGGCTCACTTTTCTTCCGGTTGTAGTTCGGCTTCGGTCGGCGGCGGGTTGCTAACTTGCCTCGTCGGTCAGCCGTACAACCGGCGACGCGGGGTGGGCCAGCCCGGCTTGCGGTGAACGATTTCAGCCACTTGGGCGACGCGTGTTTGCGCAGCGCCCGGGCTGGCCCCCACCGCACGGCCCGAATTGGGCGCCCCCCTGTCGAGGCGGGGGCCGTGCTCCCGCGGGGTTGACTGCGTCCGCGCTCGTTCCCTTCCCGCGCGTGGGCGTACGCGCGGGAGCAACTCGACCGACAGCAGCTCGAGCTTCGCCGCTATCCCTCGCTCCTGTCCAGGCTCGCCCGACTCCCGGGGAGGGCGGACTCCGTCGCCGGTCGGCCGCACCGTGGGCCCTCCTGGCGTGAACGGCGCAGACACCCGAAGCTTGGCGGGGCGGCCGTGCTTCTGCGTCCCCCGGCCGCAACGAAGCCTAGCCAACGCCGCCAGCCCGCGTGGTGCCAACCTCGATCGACGTTGCGAATCGCGGGCTTCTAACGCATGAAGCCGCCGTCCTTCAGCCTACTCCGAATCCCGGTACTGCAACGCCATCCCGCGGTTGCCCGAGGCCCAGATGTTCTTCGAGCTGATCCCGTGCACGGCGTAGAGGTTGTTGTCGACGCCGGTGTAGAGGATCTCCCAGGCGCCGTCCTTGAGGCGGATGGCGGTTCCGGCGCTGCCGACCGCGTACACCGAGCCCTTTTCGGGGACGTACACCGCCCAGAGCTTCTGCGTGGTGGGGACCTCCTCCACCTGCCACTTCGTGCCGTTCCAGTGCACGACGGTGCCGCCGTCGCCCACGGCCCACACGTCGCTCGCGGAGGAGCCGGAGATGCCCTCGAGGCTGGCCGTGACGCCGGTATCGCACGCGGACCAGGTGCCGCTGGCGCGGTGAACACAGCCGCCTTCTTCGCCGATCGCGAACGCCTCGGAGCCCTCGGCGTACACGTCGTTGAGCTTCACATTCTGGTCGGGGAGGGGCTCGTAGGTCCAGCTGGTGCCGTCGTACGCGTAGGCACGCCCCCAGCCGACCGCGAACAGCTGCGTCGGGCCGGAGCCGCCCACGCCCTTGATCTCGTTGGTATCGGCGAGATCGCCCGTGGTCCACCCGCCGGCAGGGGTGTACTGCGCCACGAGGCCGGACTGGGTGGACGCGGCGAGCACGGTGCTCTCGTTCTGGCCCTGGCCCCAGAGGTCGGTGAGGTCCTGGCCGTTCACGGAGATGTCCATGAAGTCCCAACCATCCGCGCCGCCGTACCAGGCGAAGCCGCCCGAGCCGACGATGTACACGCCGGCGCCGGAGGCGTAGATCCCGTTCATCGACGAGGAGCTCTCGATGCGGTGCTGCTCCCAGACCGGCGTCGTGTCGATCACCACGGCGGAGTCCCCGCTGTCACCCGGGTCTTCCTGGGTGTCGGAGCCACTCGTGCACGCGAGCGCGAACAGGGGGAGAAGGGGCAGCAACTTCATGGGCGCGTCTCCAAGGCGGGCGGATGATAACCGGAAGTGGGCGGGGTCGGTTCAGCTCCCGCGCACGACGTCGTCGATCGTGTAGCGGCCGGGGGTACGCCCGAGCAGCCAGCGGGCCCCTGCGACGGCCCCCGCCGCGAACAGCCCCCGGTGCGTAGCGACGTGCGCCAGCTCGAGCCGCTCGCCGGGACCGCAGAGGTACACGCGGTGCTCTCCCACGATGTCTCCGCCGCGAACCGCGTGCATTCCGATCTCGCCGGGAACGCGCGGGCCAGTGCGCCCGTCCACCCGGGGGCCGAGCCCCTCCACCAGCCGCAGGGCGGTGCCGCTCGGCGCATCGCGCTTCTGGTTGTGGTGGAGCTCCACCACCTCGACGTCCCACTCGGGGAGCGCGGCGGCGGCCTCTCGCACGAGGCGGGCGAGCACGGCGACCCCGAGGCTGAAGTTGGGGGCGTGCAGGAGCGGCATCCGCGGCGCGTCCGGCGGGGTGATGCCGGTGACGCCGGAGACGAGCGGGCCCTCCACCCACTCGAGGAGCGTGGCGAACCCGTCGGGCGTGGAAAAGTCGATCACCACGTCCGCGGAGAGGTCGTGCGGGAGCTGGCGGCCCGCGGCCCAGGCGAGCTCGAGGTCGGGCGCGGCGGCGATCTCCGCGAGGACCTGCTGGCCCATGCGGCCGGTGGCGCCGGCGACGCCGACGCGGATCACCTCAGGTCCGGAAGGAGCGCCTCGTCAGGGAGCGCGCCCGGGGCGAGGGGGAGCCGCAATTCGCTGCGGCAGAGGCCCATCTCGCCCATCATCATCTTCACCGGCACCGGGTTGGGCTCGGTGAAGAGGTAGCGCACGACCGGGTACAGCGCGGCGTGCTCGGCGCGGGCCGCGGCCACATCCCCTCGCTGCCACGCGTCCCAGATCGCCACCGTGCGCCGCGGGGCCACGTTGGAGAGCACCGAGATCACCCCGGCGCCGCCCACGGAGAGCAGCGGCATCCAGGTGAAGTCGTCCCCGCTGAGGACCGGGCAGCGGCTGCGCTGCATGAAGTCCTGGTCGTAGATCAGGTCGCCCGTGGCCTCTTTCACGGCCACCACGCCCTCAATCTCGCAGAGCACGGCGAGCTCGGTGGGGTTGAGCCGCTGACCCGTACGGCCGGGCACGTGGTACACGATGATCGGGAGGCCCGGCGCGCAGGCAGCGCGCACGTGGGCGCGCAAGCCAGGGAAATTCGGCTTGTTGTAGTACGGGAGCACCAGGAGCCCAGCGTGGGCCCCGAGTTGTTTCGCCCGCTCAACGTTGCGCAGGGTGGAGCGCGTGTCGTTGGTGCCGACGCCCATGGTGACCCGGCACTCGGGGTGCAACGAGCCCATCACGGCGAGCGCGTCGGTGAGCAGCGTGTCGCGCTCTTCAACGTCCAACGTGGGGGATTCGCCGGTGGTGCCGGCCACGACCACCCCGTGCACGCGGGCACGCGCCTGGCGCGCCAGCGTGCCTTCCCACGCTTCGAGGTCCAACCGGTCGTCCGCGAACGGGGTGACGACCGCCGTGTGCACACCCGACCACGCCATCAGAACTCCACAACCCCGAGGAGCTGCCCGGCAAACGCCGGGGTGTCGAAGCCCTTTCCGAGGTCGGGGTCCTCGTACTCGGTGTAGAGCGGACCGGGGAGCAGCACGCCGGCGCTGGCCTTGAACCACACGTGGGGGTGCGGGTCGTAGCGCAGGGAGAGGTCGAACTCGTTGCCGTAGCCTTCGTTGTTCTCGTCGCTCTCTGCGCTGTCGGCGCGTCCGGCGACGAGCCAGGCGGCCTCGGCTTCCACGGTGGGAAGGAGCTTGTAGCGCACGGCGGGGCGGAAGTAGATGGCGTTGCTGATGCCGTCTCCCGAGCGGGCGGCGTCCGTCGTGCGGCCGCCGTTGGCGGCCGTGGCGGCGGGGGCGCTCAGCGTGGGGAGGTTCTCCTCGAACATCAGGAGCCCGACGTTGTGGTCCCGATCGAAGGTGAAGGTCTTCAGGGTGGAGTCGGTGGGGTCGTCGTCGCCGGAGGCGGCGCCGAACTCCGCGCCGAAGCTGAGCTTCTCCGCCTTGTAGTCGGCCTTGAGCATCGCCCCCATCGCCAGGGTGGTGATGTTGTTGGCGCCGGTGTCGAGGTTGCCGGCGCCATAGACCAGCGTGCCTTCGAGCTCGGCGCGAACCGGGCCGAGCTCCGCGAAGCCCCAGAGATCGCCGGTGAAGGCCTGGTAGTTGTCGGGCGCCTCGGGGCGATAGCGGTAGTTGGCGAGCAGCCCGGTGCCCATGGTCTCCGAGCGGTAGCCGGCGGCGAGGGTGGCGGACTGCATGTCGTCCGCCGCGCCGAGGTATCCTTCGTACTGCACATCCCAGGCGCCCATCACGAAGACGGGGCCGATGCGGCCGCTGACCTGCACGCGGTCCGCCGTGTCGCCGTACTCTGCGTCCACCGCGTTGCCGTCGTTCCAGAGGATGCCCGAGCCCCACTGCAGCGGCATGCGGCCGATCGCGATGCGCCCCCAGTCGGTGTAGGCCTCACCCCAGCCGCGAACGCCCTGATTGCCGGGTACGGAGGCGCTCACCCCATCCACCTGGGCGACGGCGAGCGTCTCTCCGGTGACGGGGTCGACGTACGTGTCGGGCTGCTGGCCCCAGAGGGAGAGCTTGAACACGTCCACCTCGGCGTGGACCGCCGCGTGGTCGCTGATCATCCAGGAAGGGCGGAGCAGCAGCCGATGGTCGAAGCTGTTGGACGTACCTTCGGCGTTGGGGTTGCTCTCGGACAGGGAGAGCGAGTCGAAGAGCTGCCCCCTGGCGCGGTAGTAGCCCTGCCAGACGAGCTCCGTCGCGGAGGCGGGGGACGACAGGAGGAGTAGGGCGAGCAAGGCGGCTCCGGACCGAAGGGCGCCTCGGTAGCACCCCGCGCCGTTTCGGGCAATCCGGTTGACGCCGCCGCGACAGCAGCTGACATTGGGGCGTGCTCGAACGCTTCAAACAAATGTGGCTGGGCTGGCAAGGGGTGGCCAAGGGCATCCTCTTCGCCCAGAACTTCCTGCTGATGGCCGTCGCCTACCTCTTCGGCCTCGGCCCGGTCGCGCTGGGAATGCGGCTGTTCGGTACGAAGCTGCTCGACAACGGGCCGCCGAACCCGGGGGCGAAGAGCTTCTGGGTGCCGCGCTCACCGAAGCCGATGACCATGGACGAAGCGTCGCGGCAGTTCTGAGGGCCCCCAAACGCGCGAGCGCGGGTTAGGCGCCGACCCCATGTTCGACACCCTCTCCCGTGGCTTCCGCAACGCCCGCCTCAAGCTGCAGGGCAAGACCGAGCTCTCCGAAGAATCCGTGGGCGAAGCCCTTCGGGACGTCCGGGTGTCGCTGCTGGAGGCCGACGTCAGCCTCGATGTGGCGAAGGACTTTCTCGAGCGGGTGAAGCAGCGTGCCCTCGGCACGGTGGTCACGCTCAAGTCGAAGTCGGCGCCCTTCCAGGTCACCCCGGCCGATCACTTCATCAAGGCCTGCTACGACGAGATGGAGGCCCTGATGGGCCCGGCCGACGCGTCGCTGGACCTCGAAGGTAAGCCCGCCCTCATCATGATGGTCGGCCTCCAAGGCTCCGGAAAGACCACCACGGCCGGCAAGCTCGCGCGCCGACTCGTGGCACAGGGCAAGAAGCCGATGCTCGTCGCGGCCGACATCTACCGGCCCGCGGCGATCGACCAGCTCACCACCCTCGGCCGCAAGCTCAACGTCCCGGTGTTCTCGATCAAGGGGATGAACCCGGTGCAGCTCTGCGCCACCGCGGTCACCCAGGCACGCAACGTCGGGCGGGACGTCGTGATCTTCGACACCGCTGGTCGCCTCGCGATCGACGAGACCTTGATGGCCGAGCTGGAGCAGATCAAGGAGAAGACCCAGCCGAAGAACATCCTCTTCGTCTGCGACGCGATGGCCGGTCAGGACGCCGTGCGCACCGCCGCCGAGTTCGACCGTCGGCTCGCGTTCACCGGCTTCGTCCTCACCAAGCTCGATGGCGACGCCCGTGGCGGTGCCGCGCTCTCGATCAAGGCCGTCACCGGTAAGCCGGTGAAGTTCCTCGGCATGGGCGAGGGGCTCGACAAGCTGGAGGACTTCCGCCCTTCCGGCCTCGCCAGCCGCATTCTCGGGTTCGGCGACGTGGTCGGGCTGATGTCCGACTTCGAGAAGGTGATCGACAAGGACAAGGCCGAGAAGGACGCCGAGAAGATGCTCCAGGGCAACTTCTCGTACGACGACTTCGCGGGGCAGCTCAAGATGATCAAGTCCATGGGCTCGCTCAAGGACGTGATGGGCAAGCTCCCGTTCATGGACGAGGTCATGTCGCAGGTGCCCGAAGAGGCGCTCGATGACTACGAGCTGGTGAAGGTCGAGGCGATGATCCAGTCGATGACCAACCAAGAGCGCCGCAACCCGGATGTACTCGACGACGGCCGCTTCAAGCGGATCGCCCGCGGCTCCGGGCGCTCGCTCCAGGAGGTGAAGGACCTCCACGACCGCTTCAAGATGACCCGCGCGATGATGAAGGAGGTCGGCTCGATGACCGGGCTCCTCGGCGGCGGCGGCTTCAACGCGAAGGCGCTCCAGCAGCGCATGGCGCAGTACGCGCAGCAGTCGGGGATGGCGATGCCGGGGATGCCTCAGGCCCCGAAGGCGATCGCGATGAGCGCCGCCGAGCGGGACCTCCGGCGGAAGAAGGCGAAGGAAGCGAAGAAGGCACGGAAGAAGCAGCGGCGCTGATCGCGGCAGGGCGCGTCGTCACGGCGCGATACGCTGCCGCACGCCGGGTCCTCCATGACGATGCTCCTCCCGTTGATACTCGCGGCCTGCGCCCCCGAAGCCGAGGTCGATCCTCGGGAAGGGACGTGGGTGGGGGTGCTCGGCCTCGACCAGGGCGGCTCGGTCGACTTCACCGCCACGGTGGACGTGACCGTCGACGAGTCGGCGTGGATGCTCCCCGGCGAGATGTCCTCCGTGGGGTCGAACGTGGCGAGCGACGCCACCGTGAGCTGCGCCGGCGTGTTCGCCGGCGGCGCGACCGAGCCGGCCGACACGTATGACTTCGGCAACTTCACCGTCGATGTGGCGGGCAGCTCCGCAGACACCTCCTGGGACTTCAGTCTCGACGGCGACGTGGTCGGTGACGAAGCCTCGGGGGAAGGTTTCTTCAGTTGGCGCGCGGAGGCCGACTTCACGGGGAGCGAGATTCCGCTCTCCTGCCAGGGCACCGGCGAGTTCACCGCCACGCGGCAGTAGAATCGCGGCATACCCCTTGACGATCCGAGCGTGGTGGATATCCCTCCGCCGATCTGAATGAACCTTCATTCACCGGAGAGACCATGCTCGAAAAGGCCCGTTCTACCCTTCGTCAGAAGCTCGACCAGCAGACCGAGGCGCTCAAGTCGCGTCGGGACTCCCTCAAGCACCGCGGCGAGGAGCTCAAGCACAAGGTGGAGGCGCGGGTGGAGGAGGGCCGTGGTCGGCTGCTCCAGGCCGAAGCGCAGGTCTTGGAGACGGCGGCGGACGCCCTGGCCAAGGCCCGCGAGACGCTCGGCGAGCGCGCCGCGTT
This sequence comes from uncultured Pseudomonadota bacterium, assembly GCA_903921785.1. GTDB lineage: Bacteria > Myxococcota_A > UBA796 > UBA796 > SXON01 > SXON01. The sequence continues at coordinate 53,985 of CAIXRH010000132.1, read as the reverse complement.
CGTGGAGAAGGGCGAGAAGGCGCTGCGTGATGCGCTGGTCGATCTCCGCGCCGGCCACGCCGCGACGCTGCCGATCCCGGGGTACGACGCCCTGAACGTGAAGCACGCCATCGCCGCCCTCGAGGGGCTCGACCTCGCGGACCTGCGCACCGTGCACGCCTACGAGAGCAAGCACAAGGCCCGGGTCACGGTGCTGCGTGAGGCCGACAAGCGCATCGCGGCGGCCGAAGCGAGCTGAACGACCCATGGGGGCGTGCCCCGAGGAGGGCGTGCCGCTGGCCGCCGCCACGGACCCCTCGCCGCGTCCGCCCGCCGGTCCGCCTCACGCGGAGCGCGCTGTGCGCGCGGGAGCGTGTCGACGCCAGCCCTGTCGCGGAGGGCGAAGGTGCCGATCGTCGCGTGCTCGTCGGCGACGACCACGGCGGCACAAACGGTTGGACGAAGGCGCCTTATGGTGCGCGACGGACAGCTCGTGAACCCGTAGCGGCCGCCCGGACGCGTTCCACGGGCGATCGAGCGTCGGAAGGGCGGTCCGTGGTGCGGTGCCCGCCCTGCGCAGCGCGAACTGCGGGGAGGTGGCCCGGGATCGCGGCGCGGAGGTGGCGCTGGACCTTGGCACGGAGGACCCACCCGGTGCTGCGTGCCCGCGACGCAGCTCCCGCCTCCGCACGCCGCACAACGCGCGGAGGTTCCCGAACTTCGGCGACGTATACGGCGGGGAACGCTCCGATCGCCGACCCCGCGTCGGGGGCTCGGTCCACGCGCTGCGGCGTCACCCCGTCCACTCGGCGCCTCGCCAGACCGCGTCGGCAGGTCCAGTGGCCCCCGGGGCGCGCCGCGATCGTCGCGGTTCGCGTGGCGGAGGCGCTGCAGATAACGGACGAGATGGGCTGGATGTCGCGGCTGTACGTTCGTTGCGGTGCGGACGCCGACCTCCTCGGCCGGCTCCGGGCCGCGAATCCCGGTACGGTGATCGAGGCCCCCTCGGAGTTCGCCAGCGTCCCGGTCCCCGATGGCGGGGACGATGGCGCCGCCGCGGCGTTGCAGCTCTCGCGGCGGTTCGGGGCGGAGGTGATCCTCCTCGGCTACGTGAGCTCCTCCGATGCCTTCGGGTTCGCACACTGCATCGAGGGAAGAACGCTGCGCCGTGTCCAGTACGGCTGGCGCGAGCAAGGTTCGTGGGAGGTGGTGGCGGGGCAGCCGGAGGCGTGGGAAGAAGGCGCATTCTTCCATGATTCCGCGCAGCTCGACGACGTGGATGAGGACGATCCTGAGCGCGAGGACGCCCTGGCCATCTTTCGGGAACGTCGCGTCCGCGAAGGCGCTTTCTGGCCCATCCTCAATGCGCGCGAGGCGGCGCGGTCGGCGGCGCGGCACTACCGACTCAGCGACTGGCTCGACGATTGGGCGGACGGAACGGAGTGGACCGAGTCGTCTGTCATCGCGACGAGGACCACGGTCGCGGACGCCCTCCGTGATGGCGTGAGCGAGGCAGCGAAGGAGGTGACCCCTGGGCGTCGACCGTGGTGGCGCTTCTGGTGAGCCACCCCGGCCCCCCCCATTCTCGCCCCCGCGGCTCCTCGATCGCCGACGTTTCCGCCGGGCAAGCCGGCGCACTCGCGCCGCTCCCTACGCAAACCGGTCGGGACGCCAGGCGGGGGGCAGGGCGGCGCCGTCGAGCATCGCGTCCGCGAGGCGTGCCGCGGTGAGCGGCGCGAGGAGGATGCCGTTGCGGAAGTGCCCCGAGGCGACCCAAACGCCGCCGGCGCGGCCGACCAGCGGCTTTCCATCCGGAGAACCTGGACGGAAGCTCGACCACGCCCGGAGGAACGTGGACGCCGCGAGCGCTGGCGCGAGCTGGATCGCGTGGTCGAGCACGTGGCGTACGCCGCCCGCGCTCACCCCGCGCTGGTAGCCGACCTCCTCCATCGTGGCGCCGACCACCAGCTCGTCGTGTCGGGGGACCAGGTAGCCCGCCGGCCCGAAGACCACCGCGGTCGTCGCCGCGGTGTCGGCCACCGCCGCGAGCTGGCCGCGCACCGGGCGGACGGGGAGGGGAGGCAGGCCGGACACGGCGGGCGTCCACGCGCCGGCGCACACCACGACCTCGCCTTCGAGGCGTTCGCCATCTTCGAGGAGCACCGCGCCCGACTCCACCTTCGCCACGGACACGCCACTCCGGAACCGCACGCCCGCGGCCTCGGCCGCCGCGCGCACCGCCGGAACGAGCCGCCGGGTGTCGAGCAGCGCTTCGTCCGACAGCCACCACGCCTGCTGCACCTTCAGCCCCGGCGCGACGCGCGCGAGCTCCGCGCCGGAGAGGACCACCGCGTCGCGGTCCGGCGACTCGGGCCGCGCGACGAGCACTCCGCTGCGGCGGTACCCGACGTCGGCGCCGAGGGAGGCGAGCCACGCTTCGTACATCCCCAGGCTCTCCAGCCCGAGGACCCGCGCGTCTTCGTCGCCGTGCGCTTCTACCCGCGGCGCGAGGATGCCCCCAGCGGCGCTCGACGCTTCGGCGCCGGGCACCGCCCGCTCCAGGCACACCACTTCGCGCCCGCGGCGCGCGAGCTCGAGGGCTACCGCACAGCCGACCAGCCCCCCGCCAACGATGATGGTCTTCATGCGCGCGAACTATCCTCGGCGCCGAGGTGTGGCCGTGGCCGGCGGCGCCCGAACCGTCTACGGCCCGTCCAACCGCTACGCCTGCTCGGCGATCGCTGCGCCGACGGTGAGCCCCACCGCGTAGGTGGTGACCTGGGGATTCACCCCGAGGGAGGTGGGGAAGACGCTGGTGTCGGCCACGTGGAGGTTGTCCCAGCCCCAGACGCGCCCGTCGGGGTCCACCACGCTGGTCTCGGGGTCGGTGCCCATGCGGCAGGTGCCCATGGGGTGCGCCGCGTACATCGCGATCTGCCAGGGCGGGACGGACGCCGGAATCTGCCGCTCGATGTCCTCTTCCCGGTGGATCGTGCCCACGCCGTGGATCCCGGCGACGACCGCCTCGGCGCCCGCGGCGAAGTAGACCCGCGCGGCGGTGCGCACGCCTTCGAGGAAGACGGCGCGATCCTTGTCTCCCAGCCAGTATTCGATGCCGGCGCGGCCCACGCGGCCGACGGAGTCTTCGTCATGGACCACCACCCCGGCCATGGCCGAGCGCCGCAGCGAGGCCATCCAGCCGAGCGCTTCGGGGGGCGGCAACGCGAGCTGCACCCACGCCTGCTCCGGCGGCGCGGTGTAGACCTGCAGGAGGAACCCCTTCTCCCACTGATCGACGTAGTAGCCCTGGGTGACGCCCCGCCACGGCTTCACGTCCTCGGCGAAGCGGGCCACGATGCCGGTGGTGGGGTGGATGCGCAGGTGCTCCCCGACGGGGCCGGCGCCCAGGCCGTGGTCGATGAGGAAGCGCGGCGTGGCGATCGCCCCGGCGGACATCACGAAGTGCCGGGCACGAACCCGGAAGTTTCCCACCTCGGTGTCGTCCGTCGGGTTGAGCGTACGCCCGACCATCGCGGTGACCTTCCCGCCCGATGTCTCGACCCCGCTGACCCGGCAGTCGCCGTACACGCCGGCGCCGCCGGTGACCGCCTCCGCGAGGAACGTACGATCCGCCGAACGTTTCGCGCCGACCTCGCAGCCTTGTTGGCAGGAGCCGCAGCCGACACAGTTGGGGGCCGCGCGCGCCAGCCAGTCGCCCTTGAGGCCGAGGCGCTCGGCGCCGAGCTTCAGGAGACGGTTGTTGTCCCTTTGAAACTCGGGCGCGTTGATCCCTACCCCGAGCGTGGCCCAGATGCGGGTGAAACACGCCTCCATCCAGGCATCACTGAACCGATGGCAGCCGGACTCGCCGCGCCAACGCTCCAGCACCGGCGTCGGCGTGCGGAAGCAGATCGCGCTGTTGATGAGCGTGCTGCCGCCCACCCCGCGCCCGCCGGGGAGCACGGTGACCGTGTTCCCGTGCGCTGCGCGGGTGCCGCGCCCCTGGTAGAGGTGGCGAAACGCCCAGAGGCTGCTCGGGTTGAACTGCTGCGGCTCCCAGTGGGAGCCCTCTTCGAGCACCACCACGCGAAGGCCGCGTTCGGTGAGCGCGGCCGCGGCGGCGGAGCCCCCGGCGCCCGCGCCGACGATCGCGACGTCGGCCTCAAGGTCGAGTTCGGGTGCGTAGTCTGCCGCTCCGTGCCGGCCGGGGGCGAAGCTGGCGAGCATGGCGGGCTAGGCCGCGCCGACGTGGCACTCCGAGACCCAACCCAGGCTGGCGCGAACCACCGGGGCGCTGAACCAGGCCCAGCCGATGCAGGTCTTCAAGACTTCGTAGGCCATACGCCGGGGCACGTTGCCCGGCTCGGACCAGTCGGCGAGGATCTCCTCACGGATCGGCCGCTCGAGCATGCTGAAGCGCGCGCCGTGGGTGGCGATCGCGCCGTACTCGAGGCCGCGGAGGAGGTGCCGGAAGACGGGGCCGACGACGGAGTCGAGGTCCTCCGCGAGCATCCGATCGAGCTCCTCGGCCACGTTCACCCCGCTGCCGGTGACGCCCACGGGGTTCCCCGGCGGGAAGAATGCTTCGGCGAGCGCGGCCACGATCTCAAGCTCCCCGGCGGAGAAGGTGCGGCGGCCCGCGGCGGCGGCGGGCAGGTGGGCGAGGACGCCCCCCGCTCCGGCGAGAGCGGCGCAGGCGGCGGTGGCGGCGACGAGCTGGCGGCGGGTGATGTGCATGGACATGAAGATACTGACTGGTCGGTCGAACGGCTACAGCCTTGATGCGAAAAGTTTTACGCACCCTGCGAAGATGAATGCGCATTCAGTGGATGATCGAGGTAGTACCTTTGGCGACAGGGTGCGTACGGGAAACTGACCGGCGGGTTGGATATTCGATCGTGTCATATGGATTACAAAACCGTCGTCGATCCCAGGGCGCTGCTGGCGGCCCGTCCTCGGTGGTTCAGGCGATCCGACGGACGCCTCGGGGTGGGCCCGGCGGCCGGCCCTTGTTACCGGCGGTCCCGCCCGGAGACCCACATGGCGTTCGTACATGGCGGTCGGCTCGTCGCCGATTCGCTGCACAAAGAAGGCGTGAGCCACGTCTTCACCCTGTGCGGAGGCCACATCCAACACATCTACGACGGCTGCCTCGACCTGGGCATCCGCGTGGTCGACTTCCGCCACGAGCAGTCCGCTGGCCACGCGGCCGAGGGCTGGGCGCGTGCCACCGGGAAGCCGGGCGTGGCCCTGGTCACGGCGGGACCGGGCGTCACCGACGCGGTCACGGCGGCGGCGAACGCGATGCGCGGCGGGGTACCGATGATCCTCGTGGGCGGGCAGGGGCCGCGGTTCTTCAGCGGCATGGGCTCGCTCCAGGAGATGGACCACGTGTCGCTCCTCCGGAGCATCACCAAGTGGTCCGCGACCGTCCCCGAGACCCGCCGCCTCCCCGACTTCATGGCCATGGCCTTCCGCAAGGCCACCACGGGCGTGCCGGGACCGGTTTTCCTCGAGATGCCGCTCGACGTGCTCATGGGCATGGAAGACAGCGACAACGTACACTTCCCGCAGCACTACCGCACCGAGGCGGTGGCCGGCGGGGACCCATCGGCGATCGCGGCGGCGGTGGCGCTGCTCGAGAAGGCCGAGCGCCCGATGGTGATTGTGGGCACGCAGTGGTGGTGGTCGCCGTACAAGGCGGCGATCCACGAGTTCCTCTCTCGCTACGACCTCCCGGCGTTCCTCAACGGCGGCGCCCGCGGGGCGCTCCGCCCCGACGACCCGCGGTTCTTCCGCCTCTGTCGCAGCAAGGCCCTCGCCAGCGCGGACGTCGTCGTGGTCTTCGGCACGCCCTGGGACTTCCGCCTCAACTACGGCAACGACCTCCCCGCGAGCACCAAGGTCATCCACGTAGACCTCGACCCCGATGTCATCGGGCACAACCGCGGCGCGGACGTGGGCATCGTCGGCGACACCGGCCTGGTGATGAAGCAGCTCGCGGCGGCCGGATCGCGCGCCGTCTCCCCCTGGGTGGAGCAGCTCCGCACGGTGGAGGTCGCCCGATTCCAGAAGCTGCTCCCCGAGCTCCACAGCGACGCCTCCCCCATCAACCCGCTGCGGTTCTCCTGGGAGCTCGCCCAGGCGATGCCCAAGAACGCCTCCGTGGTCTGCGATGGCGGGGACATCGTCGGCACCGCCGCCAAGGTGGTGGACGTGTGGGAGCCCGGCCGTTGGATGGACCCGGGGCCGCTCGGCACGCTGGGCGTCGGCCCGGCGTTCGCGATGGCGGCCCGCCTCGCGCGCCCGAAGGACCCGGTGTTCGTCATCTACGGCGATGGCAGCTTCGGCCTCAACGGCATGGAGTACGAAGCGGCGGCCCGCCAAGGCATCCCCTTCGTGGGGGTGATGGGCAACGACGGCGCGTGGACGCAGATCCGCCGCGGTCAAGTCCAGCTCTTCGGCACGGAGCGCGCGCCCGCGACCGGCCTCGGCTTCACCCGCTACGAGAAGATGGTGGAGGCCCTCGGCGGGCACGGCGAGTTCGTCGAGCGCCCCGAAGAGATCCGGCCGGCGATCGACCGCGCCCTCGCCAGCGGCAAGCCGGCGTTGGTGAACGTGAAGATCGGGTCGTCGAGCTTCCGTGAGGGGGCGATCTCGGTGTGAGAATAGGCTTCAGACGATAGACTTTAGGCACTAGGGCGAAGGTTGTATTGCGACGTCGGCTTGCCCACCGGCCAGCGTCGGCGCTCGAGGAGCCGCCGGGGCGAGAATGGGGGGCGGGGCGGCGCCTCGGCCGGGGCGCCGCGGGGCGCCTCGTCAGCGTCTACTGCGCCGGGACCGCTTCCAGGCCGCCCAGGACGGCCTCCATCGCCGCGGCCATCGCCCCTTGTTTCGGGCGCAGCCCGAAGACCTCCATGCGCACCGTGTGGGGGCCCCGCGTCGTCACCAGGCCGTGCGCTTCGCCGGGGAGCCCGCTGGAGGGGGTGATGACCACGGTATACGCCAGGCTCGTGGCGGTGCGAACGTCGACGGTGAAGGTCATGGGGACGGGCGACCGCGGCGCTCCCGCTGCCACTGCCTCTGCCCGCGCCTCCAGCGTTGCGTAGAGCGCGGCTGCCCCAGCCTCGTCCACGCTGGTCCACGCTTCCCCCTCCGCGCTCCGCCCTCGCTCGTCGCCGGCGTGCCAGCTGTCGCCGCCGACGAGGCTGGCGGTCGCCGCCTCCAGGGTGGGCGCGTCCGTCGGCACCGAGGTGCGCAACGCGAGCTCGCCGAGCGCCTCGGTGTAGGGGGTCCAGCCGTTGACGCCGAGGTCCGTCGCCGCGGCGGCCCAGCCCGAGGGGCCCCGGCGTAGGTCCGGCCACGGCTGCCCGTAGCGGGACGGGACGAAGACCTGCCCGGTGGTGGTTGGCGGGGCGGCCAAAAGCGCCCATGGCCGCAGGGGATCGGGCGCGGCGGCCGCCACGAACTCCGCGCCCGTGTGGTAATTGAACCAGAGCTGTGGCGAGACCTCGGTCGAGCCGTCCCCGGCGAGGCCCTGGAGCTTCCCGACGGTGACCGCGGCCTCCGGCTCTCCGAGGCGCCGGGCCACCTCGGTGGCGACGAGGACCGCGTGGCCCTCCAGCGTAGCGTTCAGCGCCGCCCACGCGTCGGTGTCGGCGGCCGCCCGGAAGCGCGCACCGAGGTCGACCTCCTGATCCTGCACCGCGTGGGCCAGCTCGTGGGCGAGCACCACGTCGAGCACCCCGACTTCGTCGAGGTCGGACAGCTTGGCGGAGGCGGCGGCCTCGGCGATCCCCCGCGGCCGCACGAAGAGGGACTTGCTCTGGTAGCCGTACTTCCCGATGATGGAGGTCAGGGCGCCGCCACCGGCCTGGTGCGCGAGCGCCTCGCGCATCCACCCCGCCAGCCCCGGGTAGAGGTTCGCCAGTTGTTCGCGAAGCTCGGCCTCGATCACCTCCTGCGCCTCGCCGGGGTGGGCGTACCGGAGGCGGGGAATTGCCTTGAGCGGGCGCCCCACCACCTCCTCCACGACCGGCCGCACCCGATCGTATTCCGCCTGGACCTCCTTCTCGGAGGGCATCGCGATCGCGGACGCAAGGAGAAACAGGAGCATCGGGAACAAGTAACCGAGGATCAGGCGGTTTGGCCCGGGCAGGGCCGAGGGGTCGCCGAGGGGTCCGCCGAGGGGTCGCCGGCCGAGGGGTCAGGCCGATCGCATTCTCTTTTCCTTGCGTGCGCCGTCCCTTGATTGTCAGCGTTCCAGCTTGAACGAGCGCGGATCGGCGGGTTGCTGGAAATGCGATCGGGGTGCCAGGCCGCCGGAGGCGGAAGTCCGGGTCGATCGACGCTGCGAATCCCGCGGTCGGGGCCACGCAGAATCGAATACGATCGGCCTGACCCCGGGTCCCCCCCCCCCGGGTCCTCGGGTCCGGCCCCCGGGACCGGGGCGCGCCGCCGCCGCGGCGAATCCTAAGCCTTTGCCGTCCCGAACTCGGCTGCCGGGGCGCTCGCGCCCGCGGCGCGGGGCGATCGTATTTCCGGTCCGGCCGATCGCGTTCCAGCGTACGGGCCGATCGCGTTTCCCCGCGCCGCCTGCGTGGCGGCGACCCTCCGGTCTCGCCATTCTCGCCGACCGTGGCCCCTCGACCGCTGACGTGGCCGGTTGGAAGAGCGGTCTGGCGCCCCCAGCCCCTCCTCACCGGTGTGGAGGGCGCGTCGGCGGCCCCCTCCTCCATCCAGTCGCTACATGAGGTCGAACAACCCCTGGGACTTCGCGCTCGCGGCCACCTGGAGCGCGGTCTGGTACGAAGCGCGGAGCTCGGACAGGCGGGTGTAGGTCTCGGCGGGGTCGGCGGAGACCAGCTCGCCCATTCGGCTCTCGATCTGCATGCTGAGCGAGCTCGCGAGCTCGTTGGCGTCGTCCGCCACGTTGGTGTCGGTGCCCACGCGCGCGCGCGCGTCCATCACCTGCTGCATCATCGTGTCGAGGTCGCCGAGGGACGTGGAGATGCCGGCGGAGTCGTCCGCGTTGAGCGCGGTGATGAACGCGTCGAGGCCGGCGAAGATGTCCACGCCGCCCTGGAAGATCTGCGATCCGTCACGGGCGGTGGTGACCCAGGTGGACTCGCCCACCCGCGTACTGGGCTCGTCCGTGGAGCCGACGTAGGTACCCGTGGTGTCGAAGGGTGGGGTGTCCCAGGCCGCACCCCCAAAGAGGTAACGCCCGGCAAAGTCGGAGTTTGCGGCGCTGAGCACGGAGGCCTTGAGCGCGGCCACCTCTTCGGCCGCGTAGCCGCGCTGCTCGGCGGTGGGCAGGTCCCCGGCCATCTGCACCGCCAGCTCGCGGACCCGGCTGAGGGCGTCGTGCGCCCGGCCGAGCTCGGCGTCCATCTGGTCGAGCTGGGCGAGGGACTGGGCGGAGTTCTTGGTGAAGACGTCCTGATCCATGCCGGAGGCGTGGAGCCGGTCGATCTCCACGAGCAGCTCGGGGGCGTCGGAGGGGCGGTTCACCAACATCCCGCCGACGGCCTGCTCCTCGATGACCCGGGTGCGCTCGGCGGTCTGCGAGAGGTTCCGCCGGATCATCTCCCACATACCGGATTGGGTGACGCGCATGACTAGCCCGCGATCTGGAGGAGGGTGCGGAGCAGCTCGTCGGCCGCGCTGATGACCTTGGCGGCCGCGCGGTAGGCAGACTGGTACTCGAGCAGGTGGGTGGCCTCTTCGTCGGTATCTACGCCGGAGACGCTGTCGCGCAGCACGGTGAGGTCGTCGACGAGGGCGGTCTGGGCCTCCACGTCGCCAGCGGCGCTGGCCACTTGCGAGCCGACGTCCGCGGTGAGGTCGCTGATCGTGGCGCGGGGGTTGGTGCCGGCGGCGAAGAGCGTGGTGTCGTCCTCGATGTCGAGGAGCGACTGGAGGTTGTCGCCATCGCCGGGGAGCGCGGTGGCGGCGCCGGCGAACGCGAGAAGGGTGGGATCGTCGCGGATCGCGCCGGTGACGCTGAGGCCGGTCGCGGCGCCGGTGGCGGACGCCGTCACGGAGAAGAGGTCGCCGCCGGGGTTGCCGCTCTTGTCGAACCCGGCGGTGTGCTGGGTGTTGAAGGTGTTCGCCATCGTGAAGGCGAACTGGTCGAGGGTGTCGATCCAGTCGGAGGTGGCGGCGCGGGCCTGAACCAGGCCGCCCACCTTGCCGCCGGCGACGTCCGTCACGTTGAAGCTGCCGTTGTCCATCGCCACGTTGAGCGTGGTGTCGCCCGCGGCGTCGGTCCCTACGCTGAGCGCGCGCCAGTCGCCGCCGGCGACGATCTCGTGTCCGCCGATGTAGACCACGGCCTGACCGTCCGCTTTCAGCTCGGCGGTAGCGCCCACCTTTCCGGCGAGGTCCAGGATGACCTGGTCGCGGCGATCGAGGAGATCGGCAGGGCCCGCCTCGGCGCCGCTCTTGCCGATGCGCTCGTTGAGCGAGGCGATCTCAGCGAGGGAGGTGTTCACCTCGTCGAGCGACGTGGCGAGCTGCTGGTCCAGGCTCTCCCGGGTGTCGGCGAGGCCGCTGGCGATGCGGGAGGTGGTGGTGGCGAAGACCTCGCAGGCGTGGACGGCGCCACGGCGGAGCGACGCGTCCGACGGGTCGGCGGTGGCCGCGCCGAGCGCGTCGAACACCTTGTCGAGCGACTCGGCGAGCCCGGTGGTGTTGGTCGCGTCGAAGTAGGTCTCGACCACGCGGAGGTTTTGCGCGAGGGTGTCGGCGCTGGCCTTCGCCCCGGTGGCGTCGATGAGGCGGACGCCGAGCAGTCGATCGGTGGACCGAAGCACGGCGCTGGGATTCGCGCCTTGACCGAGCCACAGCCCGTGCTGTTGGACCGGCGCGAGCTGCGAGGAGACGGAGCGGCGGCGCGAGAAGCCGGGCTGGGAGGCGCCGGTGACGTTCGCGGCGGTGACGTCGATCCCGGAGGAGGCGACGGCGAGGCCGCGCTGGCCGGACTGGAGCGTCCCGAGGAGGCTCATCGCGGCTCCCGCAGGTGGCCGCGTCGGCCGTACGTCTCCGGGGGGCGCTCGGCGGCGAGCGAGGCGATGGCGCTGAGCACCGTGCGCCCGCAGGTCTGGATGCGGGCGTCGAGGCTGCGAATTTTCATGGCGACGTTCGCGGCTTCGGCGCGGGTGGCGGGGTCGGCCTGGCGGAGCGCGTCGAGGTCGAGCGTGCGCTGGAGCTGGGCGCGCTGTTCGGTGGAGGTGTGGAGCCCCGCGGCGTCCGCGCGACGGGCCGCGCTGAGCTGCGACTCGACCGCATGGAGCAGGCGGTGGAGCGTCTCGTCGGCGGCGGCGATCGCCGTGGCGTCGGGCGGCGTCGCCGCTCGAACGAGCCGGACGGCCGCGGCCATGGCTCAGAGCTCCCGCAGCAGCGCGTCGATCGTGGCGGCGAAGTCGGCGTCGGAGCCGAGGGTGCCGTTGGCGATGTCGGCCTTGGCGGAGGCGACCTTCTCGGGGCGGACCTCGCCCCAGGGGTTGCGGGCGGCGGCGGCGTGCAGCTCGCTGAGGAAGTCGCTGGACTCCACCTCGGCGGCGCGGCCCGACGTCGGCGCCTTGGCGGTGCCGCGGCCCACCCGGCTGTAGGTGAGCGACTCGGGGCTGTTGATCATCGACGACGAGATCTTCACGTCCGGCCTCCTGGGACCCGAATCGGACAACGCGGCGGGGACTTGAGCCCCAGACTCCGGGTTCAGCGATCTTTTTCGCCGAGCGGGGAGGCGCCGGCGGCCCAGGTGCCCGGATCGACCGGGCGCCCGTCGCGGCGCACTTCGTAGTGGAGGTGCGGCCCGGTGGAGCGGCCGGTGCTGCCCACCGTGGCGATCGTCTGGCCTGCGCCCACCGCGTCCCCAGGTTTCACCCCGAGATCGCGGCAGTGGGCGTAGCGGGTCTCGGTGCCGTCGGCGTGCTCCACGATGACCACGTTGCCGTAGCCGCCGCGTTTTCCCGCGAAGCGGACGACGCCCGCCGCCGCAGCGTGGATGGGCGTGCCCTCGGTGGCGCCGAGGTCGAGCCCGTCGTGCTCCTTGAGCGCGCCGGTGAACGGGTCGGCGCGGAGGCCGAACGAGCTGGTGACGTGCTGTCCCAGGGCCCGCACCGCGCCCAGCGGCGCGTGCGTCCTTGGCATGGCCTCCGGCTCGGCGGCCCCGTGGCTGCGGCGAATCGACTGCAGGAGATCTTTCTGGAGCCCGAACCCGCCGGACTCGGCGACCCGTTCGCCGATCTCCTGGTCGAAGAGGTCGGCGAAGGTGGCCATGGCCCCCGTAGACCAGGGGCCTTCCTTCACGCTCTCCCGCATCTCCTTGGCCATGAAGGAGACCATCCATCCTTCGAACTTCTGGGCAGCCTTCACGTCGTCGGTCACCTTGCCCTCGGGGCCGGTGATCTGCGCGAGCGAGGTGAGGTCGGAGACGTCCACGCCCGTCGCATCGGTCACCACCGGGCGGAGTTTAGGCGGATCGGGCAATTCGGGCGCGGCGACTCGGCCCGGTGTCGGATAACCGGGTCCGATGGTCCTCCTCTTCTGCGCGCTCGCCCTCGCGGCCTCCGACCATCTCGGAGGCCAGGACGTCTACAACAACAACGGGGACATGCTCAAGCTCCTCGTGCTCGACGTGGACGAGGCGGCCGTGGTCACCGGGCTGCAGTTCTCCCTGTACAACAACGGGAACACGGGAGACGTAACCCTGGTGCTCTACCAGGAGGTGGGCGCGGGGTACGAGCTCGTGCAGTCCACCCCGGGCACCAACCTCCCCACCCGCGGGGAGGGCACGGCGGACAGCGGCACGGTTGCGTGGCTCTTGGAGCCGGGCGAGACCTACGCGATCGGCGCCTACCTCGAAGGGAGCTGGTACTACTACTACACGGAGCAGGGCTCGGACGACCCTTGGTTCGGCACCACGGCCGGCTCGGTGCGGTACGAAGCGGGCAGCGCGCCCGCCAGCTTCCAGGCGGACCTCGAGGGGTACTACTACGACCTGGTGATCGACTCCGAGCCGGCCGACAGCGACGGCGACGGCGAGATCACCGACGCGGCGGGCGGCCCCGACTGCGACGACGCCGACCCTGAGGTGAACAGCGCCGCCACGGAGGTTCCCTACGACGGGATCGACCAGGACTGCGACGGCGCCGATCTGATCGACGCGGACGGCGACGGCGCGACGGCCGTGGAAGCCGGCGGCGGCGATTGTGACGACGCCGACCCGACCGTGGCCCCTTCGATGGTGGACACCTGCGGTGACGGCGTGGACCAGGACTGCGACGGGCACGATGCCCGCTGCGGCGCTGGCGACTCCGGCAATGGCCTCGGCGACGTCGACGCGAGCCCCGACGGCTGCGGCTGCGACGCTGGCTCCGGCGCGGGCGCCGCTGCCCTGGTCATCGGTCTCGGCGCGCTGTTCGGGCGTCGTCGCCGCTGAGCGTGCGCAGCGGCGCCGCTGTGGTACCCTCCGCGCCATGCGCCGCATCCTCCCGCTCTTCCTCCTCGTCGCCTGCGACTCCGCCCCCACCGTCGATCTCGGCACCGATGCCGACGGGGACCGCTACACCTCCGAGGAGGACTGCGACGACAACGCCGCCACCGCCAACCCCGGCGCGGTAGAGGTCTGCGACGGCCTCGACAACGACTGCGATGGCGAGGTCGATGAAGACGTCGTGGAGCTGCAGTACACCGACGCCGACGGCGACACGTACGGCGACCCGAATTCCCCCGTAGAGACCTGCGGGGAGTCGATCGCCGGGGTCGTCCACAACGACGCCGACTGCGACGACACCAACGCCGCCGTGAACCCGATGGGCAACGAGGACGAGGTGATCTGCGACGGTCTGGACAACGACTGCGACGGCACCGCCGACGGTGGCTTCCGCGTTCCCGCCGACTACGCCCTGCCTTCCTACGCAGTCGGCGCCGCCCGCGACGGCGACATCGTGTGTGTGTCGCCCGGGACCTACGTCGACAACGTGGACTTCGGCGGCGACGACGTGACGCTCCTGGGCACCGGCGGAGCCGAGGCCACCATTCTCCAGGGTGTTCCCGGCGAAGGGCCCGTGGTGAGCTTCGACACCCGGGAGAGCGCCGCGGCGGTGATCCAGGGCTTCACCATCACCGGCGGCGACGACCCGGTGGGCGCGGGCGTGTACATCCGCGGCGCCGACCCCACGCTCCTGGACCTCATCATCACCGACAACGCCTGCGGCGCCACCGACACCAGCTGCTACGGCGTGGGAATCTACGCCGAGGAAAGCTCGTTCACCCTCAGTAACTCGGTGGTCTCCGGCAACGAGGCCTACTCGACGAACCCCTACTACCCCTACGACTACGGGGCGGGCATCGCGTTGGTTCGGGGCACGCCGACCCTCACCGACGTGGCGATCTCCGACAACACGATCAACTTCCCTGGAAACGCGTACTATGGCGGCGGGTACGGCGCCGGGATGTACGTAAGCAGCAGCGATCCTGACGTCGAGCGGGTGGTGATCTCCGGCAACATCATCCGCCACAACGGCACCACCTACGGGCAGGGCGGTGGGCTGTTCGTCTACGCCTCGCGCGGCTGGTTCCAGAACGTGACGGTGGTCGACAACGCTTCCCTCGCCACGTACGCGTACGGCGCGGGCATCTTCGTCGACTCCTACAACACCACGACGATGGTCAACCTCGTGTCGGCCAACAACGTGACCGGCGGCGGGGACACCACCAACGCCTACGGAAGCGGGCTCTTCGTGGCGTATTCCACGCTCTACCTGGAGAACGCCGACATCGTCGGCAACCTCGCCACCGGCTCTGCGTTCAGCGGCGGGGGTGGGTTCTACGGGTACTACTACAGCAACGCTTCGTTCGACAACGTGAGCGTCGCCGACAACGAGGCGCTCAGCGCGGGCGTGGCGAACGGCGGGGCGATGGCCTACGACACCAGCTACCCGCCCTCGGCGATGGCGTTCCAGTACAGCTCGTTCAGCGGCAATGGCGAGGTCCCCTTCCTGGCGTGCACCTCTCCCGTCGGCACCAACGAGGTGATCGAAGGCGCTCCGAAGTACGTGGATACCAGTGGGGCGAGCGCCACCACGTGGGACCTCTCGCTCGGCCGCGGCTCGACGTTGGTGGACGTCGGCGATCCCGACATCGACGACGCCGACCACTCCCGCTCCGACATCGGCTCGCGCGGCGGCCCGGACGGGGACAACTGGTAGCGCTCGGCGGGCCGTCGCCGAGACGGGCTTGATCCTGGCGAAGGGCGGGTGGTGCCCCACCCGCCTGCCGGCCCGTCACGTCGGCGGTCGAGGAGCCGCCGGCGGCGAGAATGGCGGGCCGGGCGGGGTGCCGCCGCGGCCAGCGTTGGAGGTGGAGCGCTGACGGTCGTTGCGCCTGACGCCCTCCCCCCGCCGCGCCCCCCGGTGGGTGGCGCCCTGAATCAGAGCATGTCGATCGTGACGTAGCCCACGCCGGCGTTCACCCCGGCCGTGGTGGCCGTGCTCGTGCCGGTGGAGGAGACATACGAGCCGCCGCCGCCCGCGACCAGGCCGCCGTCGCCGCCGGAATAGCCGCCGCCGCCGCCGCCGCCCCAGCAGCCGTTGCCGGAGCCGCCGCCGCCGAACCCGCCGTCCGCGCGGCCGCAGGTGGAGTTGCCCATGCCGCCGGTCATGCCGTGCGCCCAGTCGAGCCCGCCGTCGCCGCCCCAGGAGGACGAGACGTAGGTGCGCTCGCCGTAGCCGTCGCCGTTGAAGCCGGCGCCGCCGGAGCCCCACGAGACCGAGGAGATCACCCCGCCGAGCCCGAGCGAGCCGCCCTTGGCCCCGCAGGTGGAGCTCGAAGAGTAGCCGGAGCCGGAGCCACCGTACTGGCCCGAACGCCCTTCACACCCGTTGGAGGTGGCCGCGTAGCGCGTGCCGCCGCCGCCGCCGGCGATGACCAGCGGAGTGCTCGGCGCGAGCACCACGAAGCTTCCGCCGCCGCCGCCGCCGCTGTTGCTGCCGCCCGTGCCCTTCTGGCCGACGACGATGTAGAGCACGTCGCCCGCGGTGAGCGAGTACGTGCCGAGGGCGTGTGCGCCGTAGCCGCCATGCACCGTGGGCTGGCCGGCGTAGCCCATCCCGCCGTACGCATCGATCACGTAGTCCCCGGTGGTCGGAACGGTCCAGGACTGGATGCCCGACGACACCGTGACCTCGCCGTCCAGCGTCGTTCCGCTGTAGGATGTGTCGCAAGCGGACTGCGACGGGCCGGTGTAGCCGGTGGCCGAGCAGTTATCGAATTCGCGGACGCCGGACCAACACACGTCGCTGCCGGAGACGTAGTCGACGGTGCCGTCGCAGTCGTTGTCGAGCGAGTCGCAGACCTCCGCGGCGTCGGGGTTCACGGCGGCGCTGTAGTCGTCGCAGTCGCCGTCGGAGCCGGCGTAGCCCGAGGGGAGATCGCAGGCGTCGATCGTGACGGTGGAGCCGAAGCTGTCGCCGTCGTAGTCCTGGTACCAGGTGTCGAACGTGGAGCTGTCGACCGTGGGGTCGTCGTCGTCGGCGAGGCCGTCGCAGTCTTCGTCGACATCCAGCGCGTCGCAGTACTCGGTGGCGCCCGGGTGCACGCCGGAGCGGGCGTCGTTGCAGTCGGTGTTGTCGCCGATGTAGCCGGACGGGGACTCGCAGCCGGTGTCGGACGCGGCGGGGTTGCCGTAGCCGTCGCCGTCGACGTCGGCGTACGTGGTGGACATCGACGTGGGGTCGGTCGTGCTGTCGAGATCGTCGGCGAGGCCGTTGCAGTTCTCGTCGGTGTTCGCCGCGTCGCAGAGCTCGGGGGCGCCGGGGTTCACGTCGTAGCGGGTGTCGTTGCAGTCGGTGTTGTCGGCGGAGTAGCCGGCGGGGTTCGCACAATCGAGCGTGGTGATCGCGGGATCGCCGTAGGTGTCGCCGTCGGTGTCGGCGTACCAGGTCTGCGCGTCGAAGGCGCTGGGGGGGTCGATCACGGCGTCGCAGTCGTCGTCGAGGCCGTTGCAGAGCTCGGTGGCGCCGGGGAAGATCGCGGCGTCGGTGTCCACGCAGTCCGTGGCGTCGGTGACGTAGCCGGCGGGCTGGGTGCAGGCCGGGGTGGTGTTGCCGGCGTCCCCGAAGGTGTCGCCATCCGTGTCGGCGAACCAGGTCGCCGCGTCGAGGGACGTGGAGGGGTCGATCACGGCGTCGCAGTCGTCGTCGATTCCGTTGCAGACCTCGGCGCCGCCGGGGAAGACCAGGCCGTCGGTGTCGTCGCAGTCGGTGGCGTCGGCCACGTAGCCGCTCGGGGCGGCGCAGCCGGGGGCGGAGACCGCGGGGTCGCCGAACGTGTCGCCGTCGGTGTCGGCGTACCAGGTGAGCGAGTCGGCGGCGGAGTCGGGATCGGTGAGGCCGTCGCAGTTGTCGTCGACCCCGTTGCACATCTCCACGGCGGCGGGGTTGATGGCGGCGTTGCTGTCGTCGCACTCGATGCAGGCGGCCCAGGCGTCGCCGTCGGCGTCGGTGTAGGCGACTGACCCGTCGCAATTGTAGTCGTTCGGGTCGCTGCAGTCAGCCTCGGGGGCGCCAGGGTAGAAGTCGGTGGAGTAGTCGTTGCAGTCCCCGCCGACCTCGATCCAGCCGGTGGGCGCGTCGCACTGCTCGACCATGGTGCTGTCGAGGCCGAAGGTGTCGGCGTCGGCGTCGCGGTACCAAGCGGTGTAGGTCGTGATGTCGACGCCCGGGTCGTCGTCGTCGGCGAGGGTGTCGCAGTTCTCGTCGACGTTGTCGGCGTCGCAGAGCTCGGTCATCCCTGGGTTCACGTCGGCCCGGCCGTCGTCACAGTCGGTGGTGTCGGAGACGTAGCCGGGAGGGGCGGCGCAGGCGTCGGTGGTGGAGGAGATGTCGCCGTAGCCGTCGCCGTCGGTGTCGGCGTAGAAGGGGACCACGTCGAACGACGACGTGGGATCGGCCTCGCCGTCGCAGTCGTCGTCGATCCCGTTGCAGACCTCGGTCGCGTCCGGGTTCACGGCGGGATCGAGGTCGTTGCAGTCTTCGCAGAGGGCCCAACCGTCGGTGTCGTCGTCGGCCCACTCGGTGACGCCATCGCAATTGAAGTCGATGTCCGTGGTGCACGGTTCTTCGGCGTTGGGGTGGAAGTCGGGGTCGGCGTCGTCGCAGTCGCCCGCCACGGTGACGAGGCCCACGGCCGGCTCGCAGTAGCCCTTGGCGGTGGCGTCGTCGCCGAAACCGTCGAGGTCGGCGTCTACGTAATAGAAGGTAGCCACACCCTCGTCGACCTGCTCGTCGCAGTTGTTGTCGAGGCCGTCGCAGACCTCCACCGCGTCGGGGTTGATCGCGGCTTCGGTGTCGTCGCAATCGCCGTCGGAAGGGAGGAACCCGTCGCCGTCTTCGTCGACCGCGTTGACCGCGGTGTCCTCGGGGGCAGTGTCGTCCGTCGTCTTGGTCTCGGTGGGGTTGGGGCAGCCCATCAACGAGAGCAGGAGGAGAGGACCGAGTTCCAGACGCGACATGCAGACTCCTGGGGCGGCGGGTCACCGCTTTACAGATACTACACGATTCCGAGGCGCCCCGGGCGGATGTGACGCGCCGGAAACGGTACGCTTTGAGTACGCGAGGTGCGGATGGCGATGGAGTCCTGGTTTTCGGTGCCGATCTACGCGGAGGACCTCCCCGGCGGCGCCGAGCTCTGTGAGCAGCTCCTCCCGTTTCTCTACAAGCTCTCGGAAGGGCGGGTGAAACACCAGCCGATGGTCACGGGAAACTCGTACTCGGGCAGCAACGCGCCCGACCTCGCCCAGTACCTCTTCCGCTTCCCGGAGATGCAGCCGCTCTACTCCCTCATCAACGATCGGGCCTCCCGGTACGCGCACGAGCTCGGCATCGACACCACCCGGGAGAACCTCTTCCTCGGCCGCTCCTGGGTGAACATCCTCGGCGAGGGCGGACGCATCGAGGCCCACAACCACATGGCGACCATCTTCTCCGGCGCCTTCTACCTGAAGGTTCCCCAGGAAGGGATGACGCTGCGGTTCACCGACCCCAAGCAGGCGGTTCGTAAGGACCCGATCTACCTCGGGCACCAGACGCCCTACAACCTCGGTACGGTGGACTACCCGGTGGTGCCGGGCCGGCTGCTCCTCTTCCCCGGCTACCTCCTCCACGGGATGGTGGAGCCGAACCCCACCGACGACCTCCGGGTGAGCATGTCCGTCGACTACTACAGCGTGAGCCTCAGCGGTCAGTCCGCGCCGCCGCCTCCGCGGCACGTGGCGGAGCGGCTGTGGAAGCAGCTCGACGACGAGATGGCGGAGCTGCGGCGGACGACGCTCCGGACGGAGCCGCGGTGAGCAGGGCGCGCCGCCTACTTCGCGAGGTCTCCCGACGCGTAGAGCGTGGACAGCGCCCCACCGGCGTCGTCCATCGCCGTCTGGAAGCCCGGCACAAACACGTAGGCCCCGGCCACGACCGCCACCACGAGCACGGCCACCACCAGGGCCCACTCCACCGTAGACTGACCGCGTCGCCGCATCGACGGTAGGTAACCGCTTCCCGCGGCTACTCCGCGAGGACCTTGGCGGTGCCGGCGCACATCTTGGCCGCGAGCTCGTCGATCGTGGTGTCGGGGAGGTCGCGTCCGGGGGGCGCGCCCCAGTGCGTCGGCGGCTGGTCCAGGGCGATCTTCACCGTGTCGTCCCACTTTACCTGCAGGTCGGGGAGCCGGATGGTGGCGCCGCGCGGCTTGGTCCCTTCGCAGGCCACGAAGGCGTCGCCCCACAGTGGCGACTCGGTGGTGAGCATCAGCGGAAACACGCTCCACTCGGGGACGCCGATGCCGTCCACGGCGGGGACGCCGTCGGTGAGGTTGCCGCAGCCGTCCAGCGGGGAGTTGCGGGTCGACCAGGTGCACACCTTTGCGGTGAGCCCAGTGGTTTCGCCGCCTTCGAGCACCACCAACGAGGCAGGGCGGCGGAAGTCCGGAGTGGGCAGGGGCAGGCAGCCCAGGAGCGCGACCAGAAGCATGGGCGCGCGCTAACCGAGTGGCGGCGGCACGCCCTTGCCGACCGCCCCGTTCGGGGGCATGGTGGGCCGCACCTTGGGAGAGCCGTGCTCGCGGATCGTGTCCTCGCCTTCGCCCTGCTCGGCGCCGACTGGGTTTTGTGGCTCCTCGTGGGCCTCTCCTTCTTGTGCATCGCCGTGGCCGCCGGGCGGGTGGTCCGCGGCTTGAGCGACCGCGACGACGGCACCGCCGACGGCCTCCTCTCCCGCTTCGCCCGCGATGGCGATACCGCCGCCTTCGCCGAGGGGATCGCCCGCGCCAAGGGGCCGGTCGCGCGCGTGCTCGCCGCCGGCCACGAAGCCGCCGAGGAGCGCGGCGTGGAGTCGGCGGAGGAGGTCATCGCCGCGGCGCTCGGGGCCGAACGCGCGAAGCTCGACGGCGGACTCGCCGTCCTCGCCACCACCGGCAGCACCGCCCCGTTCATCGGGCTCTTCGGCACCGTGCTCGGCATCATCCGTGCTTTCCATGATCTCTCCCTCACCGACGCCTCCGCGGCGGCGAGCGTCATGTCGGGCATCTCCGAGGCCCTCGTGAGCACCGCCGTGGGGCTCCTCGTCGCGATCCCGGCGGTGGTGCTCTACAACGCCTTCACCCGTCAGAACAAGACCCTGGCCAGCCGCGCCGAGAACCGCGCCCGGCTGCTCCTCTCCCGCTACAAGGGCGCGCCCCGGGGGACCACGTAGGTGGCCGCCAAGCTCGGCGGCGACGGCGACGACCTCGTCTCCGACATCAACATCACCCCCTTCGTGGACATCGTCCTGGTCGTGCTGATCATCTTCATGGTGACCGCCTCCGCGATCGTTCGTCAGGCGATCGAGGTGAAGCTGCCCGAGGCGTCGACCGGCGCCACGGCGGAGGAGACTTCGCTTGCGATCACGATTGACGCCGGTTTTCGCTGGTACCTCGACGGCGAGCCGACCACCGAGGGCGGCCTCCGCGAGGCGCTCCGCGCCGCCAAGAAGGACAAGGGCGACAAGGTGGTGTGCCTCGTCGCCGCCGACACCACGGTGCCGTACGGCGAGGTCGTGCGCCTGGTGGACGTGATCAAGCAGGAAGGTGTGGGCAAGTTCGCCTTGAACATCGATCCGGTGCCGCGCCCCGAGGCGGCGCCGTGAACCACCTCCCGCTCGAAGGCGGCGGCCGGGAGCGGTCGCGCGCGGCCGGTTGGGTCGTGTCCGTGGGCGTCCACGTGGTGCTCGGCTCGATGCTCCTGGCGTTGAAGATCGCGCCGGTGGACCAGATGAAACGCTGGGTGGAGATGGCGGTGAACGAGACGCCGCCGAAGCCCCCTCCGGCCCCGGAGCCGCCGAAGCCCGAGCCGCCGAAGCCGAAGCCGAAGCCGAGGAAGACCGCGGTCCACCTCCCGGTCACCCCGCCGGAGCCGGATGTGGCGCCGCCGCCCGACCAGCCCACGCAGTCGCTCCGCCGGGTTCAGGGCCTGAGCCAGACGTCCTTCGTGAAGGGGGCGGGTACGGGGTTGTCGGTACGCGCGGGGACCAGCCTCACGGTGAAGGCCGGCCCGGAGACGATGGCCGTGGAGGAGGCGGCGGTCTCCTGGGCGGCGGCGAGCGTGGCGCCGCGCTGCCCGAAGCCGGCGCTGGAGACGCCCCCGGCGGTGAAGAAGGCCGGGTTGCAGGGGAGCGTCGAGGTGATGATGGACGTCGGCGCGGACGGCCGGGTGTCGGGCGTCCGGGTCACGCGGTCGCTGTCCGCCGAAGCGGATGCGGCGTGCGTGGCCGCGTGGTCGAGCGTGAAGTGTACGGCGGGGAAGCAGGGGGACGCGGCGGTGGCCGTGACCGGGCTCCCGCACACCTGCACGTTCAAGGTGATCGAATGACGCTCCTGGCGCTGGTGGTGGCCGGGGCGGCGCTCGCGGAGGAGCCGACCGCGGGCGGAGCGGGGGCGGGCGCGACCGGAGCGCCGGCCGACGCGGAGCCGCCGCCGCTGCTCCATGGCCCGGAGGTCCTCGACTTCCCGGACCCCGTCTACCCCCCGGAGGCGCTCGCGGCGGGCATCGAGGGGACCGTCGGCCTGCTGGTCACCGTCGGCGCGGACGGGAAGGTGTCCGCGGTGGAGGTGCTCCGCCCGGCGGGCCACGGCTTCGATGAAGCGGCGGTCGCGGCCGTGAAGGGCTTCACCTTCGCCCCTGCCGAGGACACCACCGGGCCCGTCGCGGTGCAGGTGGAGTTCGACTACCCGTTCACGCTGCCGGCGCCGGTGGCGCCGGTGGAGGCGGGCGGCGCGGCGGGCGCAGGCGGCGCGGCCGGGACTGCCGCCGTGGCGCCGCAAGCCGTGCCCCTGGACGGGAAGCTCCTCGAGATGGCGACCCGCGCGCCGATCGCCGGGGGCGTGGTCGTCGTCCACGACGCGCGCGGCGCCGTGATCACGACGGTCACCGCGGACGACAAGGGGCACTTCGTGGTGCCGGGCCTGCCCGCCGGGCGGGTGAAGCTCCAGGCGAAACGCCCCGGCTACCAGGACGCCTGGGAAGGCGTGGAGGTCGTCGACGGGCAGCTCACCTCGATCACCCTCTGGCTCCGCAACCTGAGCTACCGGGACAACGAGGTGGTCGCGGTCTACGAGCGGGATCGCGAGCCCGAGGTGACGCGGCGCACGCTCTCGATGGCCGAGGTGCGGCGCGTGCCCGGCAGCTTCGGCGATCCGGTCCGGGTGATCCAGAGCCTCCCGGGCGCGGCCCGGCCCCCGATGGGCAGCGGCCTCCTTGTGCTCCGCGGCGCCAACCCCGAGGACAGCAACGTCTTCGTGGATGGCGTGGAGGTACCGCTGGTCTACCACCTCGGCGGCTTCCGCTCGATCCTCAACCCCGACCTCATCGAGTCGGTGGACTACCTGCCGGGCACCTACAGCGCGAAGTACGGGCGGAGCACCGGCGGGGTCATCGACGTCCACACCCAACAGGACTTCCCGGAGCAGACCCACATCACGCTCCGCACCGACCTGCTCGACACCGGCCTGTACGGGGAAGGGCGCATCGGGAAGTGGGGCTGGGCGCTCGGCGGACGGCACAGCTACGTCGACCTCATCCTCGCCGCCGCCCTGGCGGACTCCGCCTTCTACGCCGCGCCCCGGTGGCTGGACTACCAGGCGAAGGTGCAGTGGCTCGGCGGCGGGCCCGACCAGTTCTCGGTGATGCTCTTCGGGTTCGACGACCAGCTCGTCGTGCGCCTCGGCGACGCGGAGGACCAGCAGCTCGGGCTCGGGTACTCCACGCATCGGCTGGTCGCGAAGTGGAGCCACCCGCTCTCGGACACGGTCACGCTCCGCCTCCAGCCGAGCCTCGGCCTCGACGGGGTGAACCTGGGCTTCGGCCAGCAGGTGCGCCTGAACCTCACCGACGACGTGCTCGATCTCCGCGGCGACGTCACCTGGAAGCCGTCGCCCCACTTCACCCTCCTCGGTGGCCTTGACAGCGAAGCGTCCCGCAACGACTTCGAGGCGTTCATCGGCTCCGTGCCGGTGGACGGGGACGACCCGCTCTCGGAGTCTGAGCCGGTGTCCGTGGGGAGCGGCCTCTGGATGGGCTACCCCGATCCCTACCTGGAAGCGCAGGTGCGGCCGCTGAAGGACCCGGAGAAGATGGTCCTCGTGGCCGGCCTGCGCGTCCCGAGTGTGGTGCGGAGCACCGAGGCCACCGACGCGACGGTGGAGGACGTGGCTGCCGCGGCGGTGGACCCCCGCTTCGCCGGGCGTTTCCAGCTCCTCCCCGGCGGCACGCTGAAGCTCGGCACCGGCCTCTACCACCAGCCCCCGAGCGGCACGTCGCTTGGCGGCGACCTCGCGTTCGAGCAGGCGTGGTCCAGCGAGATCGGCTGGGAGCAGAAGTTCACCCCCGCGCTCCAGGCCGACGTCACCGGGTACTACCGCTGGATGAACCTCACCGGCTCCTTCGGCGACGAAGAGAGCGTGGGGCGCGCGTACGGCATGGAGGTGATGGTCCGCCACGCGCTGGTCGACCGCTTCTTCGGCTGGATCAGCTACACCCTCTCGAAGTCCGAACGTAACGACACCCCGGACGACGACGACGGCTGGTACCCCTTCGACTACGACCAGACGCACATCCTCACCGGGGTGGCGGGCTACCGCCTGCCGCTGGACTTCGAGGTCTCGGCGAAGGCGCAGTACACCACGGGGAACCCGTACACGCCCTACGACGGCGGCATCTACCTGATGGACGAGGGCGGCTACGTCCCGTACGCCACCGGCGCCCCGAACAGCGAGCGGGAGCCGGACTACTGGGCGGTCGACGCCCGGGTGGACAAGCTCTTCACCTGGAAACACTGGCAGCTCGAGCTCTTCGTGGACCTGCTCAACGTCGCCCACGGCGAGAACCCCGAGTTCATCTACTACAACTACGACTACACCTCGCACGAGTGGATCGACGGGCTGCCGTTCATCCCCTCGTTCGGCTTCCAGGCGGAGCTCAAGCTGTGATCGTGCTCCTCCTCCTCGGCTGCACCGCCCCGGACCTCCCCGAAGAGTGGGAGCTCGATCGCCTGCGCCTCCTCGCCATCCGCGCGGAGCCCGCGGAGCCGCGCCCTGGCGACCTCGTCACCTTCACAGCGCTCCAGTACGTCCCGGACGACGCGGAGTGGTCGAGCGTGTGGTTCGCCTGCATGGACGGCGACAGCGACGGCTGCTCGCTCGACCCCGAGCTCATGGAGCAGCTGCAGCACGCGGACGAGCTCACCCCGGAGGAGGCGATGGCGCTCTTCCAGGCGCTCCGGGAGGCGGGCTTCGTGGGCGCGCAGCCGGGGATGGACCTCTCGTGGGCCGTGCCCGCCGACGCGCTCGACGGGCTCACGGAGGCGGAGACGCTCGAAGGGCGGAGCGGCTCGCTCACCGTGACGCTCTCCACCGAGGACGACACCGAGCTCACCATCAAGCGGGTGCCCGTCTCCCTGGCGACCACCCCGAACCACAACCCCGACGTGGCCCCGCTCGAGTTCGACGGCAACCCGGTCGACCCCGACGCATCCCTCACCGTGGACGCCGGCAACGACGTCGAGGTACACGCTGCGCTGGTGGGTGACCCCGAGGAGTACACCTACGTGACGACGGAGGGCGACACCGAGACGCGCACCGAGAAGCCGAGCTGGCGCTGGTACACCAGCGGCGGGACGCTCAGCGAGGTGGGCGACGGCTCCCGCGGGCCGAGCTTCGCCGACGAAGGGCAGACCGAGGCCACGTACTCCTGGATCACCCCGGAGGAGCCCGGAACGTACACCCTGGCCGCCGTGGTGCTCGACGGGCGCGGAGGGATGGGGTGGCAGCGGCTGGACGTGGTGGTGCAGTAGCGCCCGGCGCTAGAGCCCCGATCCTACCAGCTCCTCGACCTCCGTCCGGTCGGGATCGGGGATCACCAGCCCCAAGGTGGCGATCGCCACGAGCCCGGTGAGCAGCGCGCTGCCGATGCCGCCGCGGGTGGCGACGCAGCGGGCGGGGCCGGGGAGGCGGATCTCGGCGGTGGGGGGGCGCAGCCAGCAGCTGCACGAGTACCCGGGCATCCCGACGAAGACACACTCCTGCGCCGGCGGGCCGCTGGCGGGCGGGCTGCCCGCGAGCTCGAGGAACTTCTCGTCGGCGGGGGAGGGGACGGACGTGCCGGTGTCGGCGACCGTGTAGGTCTGCCCGTTCCAGCCGTAGACGGTCCAGGTGCGCGGCGCTTCGTCGCGGCCGGTGCGCTGCACGGTCCAGGTGTGGACGCCAGCGGTGTGGGCGTCTCCGGTCACGGTGAAGGCATAGCCGGGCTCGGGGACGTCGTGGTCGGAGCTGACGAACCAGAGGTACTGGTCGTGCCAGCGGGCGCTCGCGCCGTAGGTCCAGTGGTTGCCCCGGGCGAGGGGGAAGAGCGGGGAGGGGGCGTCCGTGCCCGCCTCGGTCTCGCCCCTGGTGGTGAGCGTGAGCCCCGTCCGCTGCAGCTCGGCGCGCCACGGCATCGGCCCTGGCGCGGTCGCGTGCAACTCCAGGGGCACCGCCTCCCAGCCGGGCGGCGCCGTCGGCGACAGGCTTACGGAGGCGCCGACGTGCAGCCGCGGGGGAACGTCCACCGTGGCGTCGGGCAGCGGGCCCACCGAGAGCAGCCACGCGCTCCAGGCGGCGACGGCGAAGCCGGAGATCGCGGCAATGGCGGAGGCGCCCGCGCCGACGAGCGCCACCACTCGCCCCTCCCGGGCCGGGGCCGCGAGCCAGGCGCCGGCCGCGAGCCCGACCGCGAGCAGCGGCGTGGCGACCGCGGCGGCGGCGAGGTCGAGCGCGGCGCCGAACGCCGTGAAGGTGCTCACCTCCGCGTCGCTGGCGAACATCGCCCGGGGGAGCGAAGAAAACGCCCCGGCGACCAGGATCGCGAGGAGCGGGGGAATCCACGCGAGGACCGGACGGCCGCGGCCTTCCTGCACGGCGGCGCCGACGAAAGCGGCGGCGGCGGCCAGCGAGGCGAGCGCGGAGAGGACGACGAGCAGCGCCGGCCACGCCGGCGTGGACAGCTCCCCGTGCTCCAGGGTGGCCACCCAGGCGCCGGAGACGAGGGCGAGGCCGCCGACGGTCATCGTTCCGCCGGACCCGCCGGTGGCGCGGCGCCTTCCTTCCGCCGCTTCTTCGCGGCGGCACGGGCCGCCTTCGCATCGGCGGCGGCGCGCTCCTCCGCCTCGACGATCGCGGGGTCGCGCAGGCCGAGCTGGGCGGCGAGATCGGGCCGGAGCGCCCAGGTGCGGGCCTCCGCCTGCTTCTTTCGCCAGATCGCCACCTTCCCGTGATCGCCGGAGAGGAGGACCTCGGGCACCTCCCGGCCCTCCCACACCCGCGGCCGGGTGTAGTGCGGGTACTCGAGGAGGCCCTCGGAGTAGCTCTCGTCCACCACGCTGGTTTCGTTGCCGAGGGCGCCGGGGAGGAGGCGGACGATCGCGTCCACCACCACGCAGGCGGCGAGCTCGCCGCCGGTGAGCACGTAGTCGCCGATGGAGATCGCTTCGTCGACCAACGCGTCGCGCACGCGGGCGTCGACGCCCTCGTAGTGGCCACAGACGAAGACGAGGTGCGGCTTCTCGGCGAGGCGGGCGGCGGTGGCCTGGGTGAAGGGGGCGCCGCTGGCTTCGAGGAGGATGACGGTGGTGTCGGGGCGGCGCACGGCGGCGATCGCGGCGCCGACCACGTCGGGGCGCATCACCATGCCGCTGCCGCCGCCGAAGGGGGCGTCGTCCACCGAGCGGTGGCGCCCGAGGCCGTGCGCGCGGATGTCGTGCACCCCGAACGACCAGGCGCCGGCCTTCTGGGCGCGGCCGAGGATCGACCCGCTGAGCATCGGGGTGACCATTTCGGGGAACAGCGTCAGCACGTCGACGTGCATGGTCACTCCCCGAGGGTGAGGGCCCCGGCGGCGACGACGATCACGCCCGCTTCTTCATCGACCCGCTTCACGGACTCGGGGGAGGGGAGCAGGAACGCCTCGCCGGCGTCGGTCTGCACCACCCACACGTCCTTGTGGCCGGGCACCACATCGACCAGCGTGCCGAGCACGGTGCCCGCTTCGTCTTCTACGGAGAGACCCAGCAGGTCGGCCACGTAGAACTCCCCATCGTCGGGCTCGGGGAGCTCCGCGCGGTCGATGAACACGGCGTAGCCGATGAGCTGCGCCGCCTCTTCGGGCGTGGTGACCCCGTTGACCCGGCCGAGGATGCGCTTCCCCGCGCCCGGACGCACGGACACGACGGCGCCGCGCTCCACCCCTTCGGGCGAGACAAGCACCACCGGACGCGGCTCTTCGAGCACGCTGGCTTCGCGGTTGTGGAGGTGCAGGCGCACCTCCCCCCGAACGCCGAACACGCCGACGACGGAGCCGAGCTCGATACGGTCGGCCATCGGCCGCTACTCGGCTTCGGCTTCGCCCGGCTCGATCAGCTCGAGCACCGCCCGACGATCGCCGGCCGACGCGCTGAGCACGGTGCGGAGCGCCCGGAGGGTGTCCCCCTGGGGGCCCTTGACCGACTCAAGGTCGGTCGGGGCGACGGTGAGCTCGTACACCATGCTCGCTTCGCCCTCGACGGCGTGGATCTGCACCGCCTCGGGGGACTTCACGAGACCCTTCACCATCTGGCGGAGCAGCGCTTCCATCAGACCGGCGCCTCGGCGGGCACGGCCTTCCGGGCGATCTTCAGCAGATCGGCGACAGTTTCGGTGGGCTGGGCGCCACGGGCGAGCCAGTAGTCGGCGCGGGCGAGATCGACCACGACCACGGGGGGCTCGACCATCGGGTTGTAGTGACCGATGTACTCGAGGCAGCGCCCATCACGGGGCGACCGCTTGTCGGCGACGGCGAACCGGTAGGAGGGCTTCTTCTTCGCGCCGGTGCGGGTAAGGCGAATGCGGACCATGAACTTCCTTGGCAGACTGGCGGCGGCGTCTAATGCAGGGTCGGGAGATTGGCAAGGTGGCGGTGCACGACCGACTCCGGGAGCGCCTGGCGGCGCCGCGCCAGGGATCGGAGGGAGGCCCCCCGGGCCGACCGGAGAGCCCGGTTGCCGGCCCTCGGCCGGCAAGGCGCCATTGAGGATCCCGCCGGATCAGAGTGGAATATTCCCGTGTTTGCGAGGCGGGTTCTTGTCGCGCTTGTTCTCGAGGGAGTCGAAGGCGTCGATCAGGCGGGCGCGGGTGTCGCGCGGGCGCAGGATTTCGTCCACAAAACCGAGCTCGGCGGCGCGGTAGGGGTTCGCGAACCGGTCGCGGTAGTCCTTCACCAGCTCGGCCTTCTTCGCGACCGGATCGCCGGCCTTCGCGAGCTCGTTGCGGAAGATGATGTTCACCGCGCCGTCGGGGCCCATCACCGCGATCTCGGCGGTGGGCCAGGCGAAGTTGAAGTCCGCCCGGATGTGCTTGCTGTTCATCACGCAGTAGGCGCCGCCGTAGGCCTTCCGGGTGATGAGCGTGACCTTCGGCACCGTGGCCTCGCAGAACGCGTAGAGCAGCTTGGCGCCGTGCTTGATGATCCCGCCGTGCTCTTGGGCAGTGCCGGGCAGGAAGCCAGGTACATCCTCGATCACCCAGAGGGGGATGTTGAACGCGTCGCAGAAGCGGACGAAGCGGGCGGCCTTGAGCGAGGCGTTGACGTCGAGCACGCCGGCGAGCACGGCCGGCTGGTTGGCCACCACACCGACGCTGCGGCCGCCGAGGTGGATGAAGCCGATGACGATGTTCGCCGCGTAGTCGGGCTGAACCTCGAGGAACTGCCCGTCGTCGGCCACCGCGGTGACCAGCTCCTTGATGTCGTAGGGCTTGTTCGCGTTGGTGGGCACCAGCTCGTCGAGCGCGGGGATGGCGCGATCGGGGCTGTCTTCCGTGGGGCGGCGAGGCGCCTCCTCCATGTTGTTCTGGGGGACGTAGCCAAGGATCGCGCGGAGCACGGCGATGGCGCCCGCTTCGTCCTCCGCGGCGAAGTGCGCCACGCCCGAGGTCTGTGTGTGGGTCGTGGCGCCCCCGAGCGCTTCTTGCGTCACCTCTTCGTGGGTGACGGTCTTGATCACGTCGGGCCCGGTGACGAACATGAACGACGTGCCCCGGGCCATCACCAGGAAGTCGGTGATCGCGGGGGAGTACACGGCACCGCCGGCGCAGGGACCGAGGATGCCGGAGAGCTGCGGGATCACTCCGCTGGCGAGGGTGTTGCGGAGGAAGATGTCGGCGTATCCGCCGAGGCTCTCCACCCCCTCCTGGATGCGCGCGCCACCGGAGTCGTTCAGCCCGATGACCGGGGCGCCGTTCTTCATCGCGAGGTCCATCACCTTGCAGATCTTCTTCGCGTACGCGCCGGAGAGCGTGCCGCCGAAGACCGTGAAGTCCTGCGCGAAGACGTACACCAGGCGACCGTCGATCCGCCCGTAGCCGGTGACGACCCCATCCCCGGGTACGCGCTTCTCCGCCATCCCGAAGTCGGCGCAGCGGTGGACCACGAAGCGGTCGAGCTCGCGGAACGTGCCGGGATCGAGGAGCATCTCCACGCGCTCGCGCGCCGTGAGCTTGCCACGTTCGTGCTGACGATCGATCGACGCCTGGCCGCCGCCGAGGAGCGCCAGCTCGTTGACCCGATCGAGCTCGTCGAGGAGCGCCTGCCGTTCCGGATCCATCCGTCCTCCGAGGGGCCGCGCGTGTAACTTCGTCCCCGTCCCCCGCGTAGCCGTCGACGGTAACGCTTGTGGAAATCGCCTCCGGAAGCTACCGTGGGGCGCTGACGGAGTCCCCCCCATGCGCCTCGCCCCACTGCCGTTCCTGTTCCTCCTCGCCGCGGCCTGCGGTACTGACACGGGGGGCGACACCAACGGGAACGGCGGCAACGACTCGGGCGACACCGGCGGCGATGTGGACCTCGGTCCCGCCGGCTGCATCAACCTCAACGGAGAAGAAGGCGATTTCGCCACCATCTCCGACGCGATGGTGTACGCCAAGGACGGCGACACCGTGAACGTGTGCGCTGGGGAGTACGCCGATCCTTCGGAGAACGGCATCGTGGTGCCTGCGGGTGTGCACGTGGTCGGCGCCGGCTCGGAGAGCACGAGCGTGGACGCGGCGAGCAACGCCCCGGCGTTCTCCTTGTCGGGCGCCGGCGCGAGCGTTTCGGGGTTCTCGATCACCAGCACCCGCTCCGGCGTGAAGGTCAACGGCGCGGCCGATGTCACCCTGACCGACCTGTTCTTCGACAGCGTGGCCAACTACGGGGTCGAGGCCACCGACGCGACGAACCTCACGGTGAGCACCTGCACCTTCTACGCGCCGGCCTACGGCGGCGTGTTCATCAGCGGTGGCTCCGCCACGATCGACACCGGGCTGTTCACCGAGCCGACCGGCTACGGCGTCCAGGCGCTGGATGACGCGGAGATCACCGTCTCCAACAGCATCTTCGACCAGGTGCACGCCACCACGACCGATGGCACCGACGGGCACGCCATCTACGGATCGAGCGCGACGGTCACCACCGACCACAACGTCATCACCACCGATGACCTGTTCGCGGTGTGGGTGGAGAGCGGCACCCTCACCATGACGGGGGACCTCATCGCGGACACGCCTTACGGCGTCGTGGCGTTCGACACCGCGCTCACCACCAACGGCGTCGACATCTTCGGCTCCACCGAGCAGGGGATGTTCATCAACACCTCCACGCCGGTCTCGCTCACGGACACGACGGTGGCGCTCAACGGCGGGAACACCACCGGGCTCACCTCCTGCTACATCCCCTACGACGACTTCGGCACCGCCGGGTACGTCTGCGGCGGCATCCTCCTCATCACCGACGAGGCCACGCTCACGGGCGTCTCCGTGTCGGACTACGAGGAGTACGGGCTCTACGCGGTTCCCGCGAAGAAGACCCAGGCCCTCACCCTGACCAACTCCACGTTCGACAACAACGGACGCTGGAGCGTGTACGGGAACACGGTGAACGCCACGGTGGACGGGCTCATCGTCACCAACCACCGCGAGCCGGACGAGACCAACACCGATCCCTGCTACGGCTATGTGGATCGTGGCGATGCGGTGGTCTTCGAGAGCAGCGAGGCCACGGTCACCAACTCCACCATCGCCGACGGGGAGGGCTGGGGCCTGGTCTTCGTGCTCGGCAGCGGCGAGGTCACCAACAGCACGATCTCCGGGCACGAGTGCTCGGGGATGATGGGCTACGAGGGGACGATCATCGCGAGCGGGAACACGTTCACGGGCGCGAAGTCCTACGGGGCTATCTACAACTACCAGGGATCCCTCGTCCTCGACGCCAACACGTTCGCCGACAACGCGTACTCCACCGAGTACTCCTACGACGACGGGGCCGGCGGCTCCTACCGCTACACGTACACCGGCGGCGGTCGCGATGTGATCTCCTACACGGCCACGGGTTGTTCCATCACGAACAACACCTTCACCGGTGGCGATCTGAGCCTCGACATCGAGGTCTCGGGCTGCGACATCGGGTACAACACGTGGACCGACTACGACGGCGCGCTCGTCCAGGCGAACCAGAACGAGAAGTCCGACCCGGTCGAGCTCCACGACAGCACGATCGACGACGTGGCGGGTCCGGTGGTCTACGCGGTCTACGGCTACGCGGACGCGCACGACCTCACCATCGGCAACACCCGCACGTACCCGTACAGCTACGAGCAGTACCACACCGACGTGGACGGGGTGGAGACGCTCTCGTACTCCTACTCGTACGACTCCACGCAGCCGGTGTTCTACGGCTACGGCTACTACTACGCCTACTGGTCCGACAACGACGGTGACGGCGTGTACGAGACGCCCACCGAGTACGGGTACCAGGCGGGCTTGAAGCTGTCGCACATCAGCGTCGGCTCCGCGATCTCCACCCTGGTGCAGGGGTATGAGTCTTCCCTCGAGATCTCCGACCTCACGGTGGAGTCGGTCGCTGGCTACGGCATCTACGGCAACTGGAACCACTACGCGCCGCAGGTGGAGATCGACGGGGTGACCGTGCAGTCGAGCAACTCGACGGCGATCTACCTCGACGGCAACACCGCCGACGCGGGCTACGCGATCGTCAGCGACGTGACCGTGGAGGCCTCTTCGGGCGACGCGGTGAACATCACCGGCATCGCCGACCTGGAGGTGGCCGGGATCGAGGTCCTCTCCACCTCGGGCTACGGCCTCTGGGTCGATGGCAGCTACGGCTACACCGACTACTCCGTGTACCCCTCCGTGTATACCTCGGGCACCCTGGACTACACGGGGGTCTTCGCCGACATCAACGTGAACAGCGCGCTGAGCGACGGCATCGCCATCACCAACGGCGTGGTGGACATCGAGGGCGTGGAGGCCGACGGCGGCGCGGGCAGCGGCCTGGCGCTCTCCAGCACCAACGCCACCGTGATCGACAACGTCTTCGACAGCAACGCCAGCTACGGCATGAGCTGCTCCAGCGTCACGCTCGCCGCGTGCTCGGGGAACACCCTCACCAACAACGGCCTCGGCGCGCACCTCGACTGCTCGGACGATTGCGCCCTCTGATCGTCGCGGGGATCCCGGCGCGGCGGGGCAGCACCCGCCTCGCCGCGAAGATGCTCGCGGACGTGGGCGGCGTGCCGCTGGTGGTCCGCACGTGGCGGCGCGTCACCGAGGCGGGGTTCGCCCGAGTCTTCGTCGCGACCGACGACGATGAGATCGCGGCCGTGGTGGAGGCGGCCGGAGGCGAGGTCGCGCGTACCGGGGACGCACCGAACGGAACAGCGAGGGTGGCGGCCGCCTTCGCGGCGCTCGGCCTCGACGCCGATGTGGTGCTCAACGTCCAGGGGGACGAGCCGCTCGTCGAGCCGGAGACGCTCCGGCGGGTGGCCGGAGGGCTCTTGGAGGCCGAGGGGGCGGGCTTCGACATCGCGACCGGCGCGGCGCCGCTGTCCGCGGCAGAGGCCGACAACCCGGCGCGCGTGAAGGTGGCGCTCGGGGAGGCCGGGCGCGCACTCTACTTCTCCCGGGCGGCGATCCCCCACGGCGGGCCGTTCCGGGTGCATGTCGGCGTGTACGCGTTCCGTCCGGCGGCGCTGCGCGCGGCGGTCGTGCTGCCGGAGTCGGCAGCGGAGCGGGTCGAGCGGCTGGAGCAGCTGCGGTGGCTGGCGAACGGGCTGGCGATCCGGGTGGTGGACGTCGCCGCGCCGGCCCCGAGCGTGGACACGGCGGAGGACCTGGAGCGGGTGCGAGGGCTGGTGCGGGGGGGCTAGCGCCGCCGCCGCATCCCCGCCGCCATCGCCGCCACGATCCCCATCCCCGTCAGCGCCGCGCCCGGCGCCGTGGCGCAGCCACCGACGTCGGACAGCGCGGTGAGATCGCCGGGTGCGACCGACGGCGGGTTGTGCGCGTAGGGAGCGTGCGAGGGCGTCGTGGACTCCGTGGCGCCGGGGTCCTCCGCCGGGGGCTCCTGGGTGTCGGTCTCCGTCCCTGCGTCGCCGCTGCCGTCGTCGGCCGGCGGGGTCTCGACCACCGGCGCGGTGCCGTGGGCGGAGAAGAGCGTGGAGATGCCGATCTCCAGGTAGCCGTTGTCGTAGCCGGGCCAGTCGTAGACCGCGCCTTCGCCGTCGAAGTTGCCCCAGCTGCCCGTGCCGGCGTTGCCGTAGGGGTCGTTGACCACGAAGGAGTGGATGGGGCTGCCGCCGGAGGTGAGGTAGCCGCGAATCACCAGGATGTGCCCGTACCCGAGCACCGACGCGGATGCGACCAGAGGATACCCGGCGTTCACCTCCCCGATCACCGAGTCGTAGCTCGACCCGAGCTGGCCCGAGCCGACGCCGTGCTGGTTGAGGTACAGGGTGATGTCGGCCCAGATGGCGCCCCCGTACTCCCGGCAGATGAACCCGTGCGCGCCCTGGCAATCCTGGCTCTTCGCCACGCCCCACACGTCGTAGTTGTAGCCGGCGAAGCTATAGTTGTTGGGGATGTACCAGCCCCAGTGGCTGGTGTGTGCGTACGGCCAGGAGACGCCGATGTCGGCGCTCGGGAGCACGCTCCACTTCGCCAGCGTCTGCACGCAGGAGGTGGGGCCGCACGACCAGCCGCCGTCAAAACTGTCGGGGGTGTCCCAGAGCTGGTGCATGTACGGAACGGACACGGTGGTCTGCTCGAAGCACGGCGGGGGCGGCGGGGCGCCGGGCGCGGGCGGCGCCTCGGCAACCTCGGTGGCGTCGTCGCCATGGAGGCGCCAGAGCCCGCCGGTGACCGAGTCCACGAAGAGCAGGTCGCCGCCGGGGAGGGGGGCGGGGAACCGCGGATGCAGGGAGGCGGAGGTGAAGCGGGCGGCGGCGACGCCGCGGTCCACGTCGAGCGTCCAGATGGAGGCGTCAAGCACCGTGTAGGGGCTCTGGCCTTCCTCCGGGGAGGTGGCGGTGTCGATGAGGTCGTAGACGACGGTGTGGGTGCCGGGGACCCAGCGGGGGTGGCTGCCGGAGCGGGAGACGGAGGCGCCGGTGGCCGGGTCGACCACGGTCACGCCGCCGCTCCAGCCGGCGCCGAGGAGGAGGGCGCCGTCGTCGCTCCAGGCGGGGTGGGCGACGGGGGACGTCTGGGGGAGGTCGGCGGCGGCGAGGTGGAGGGTGCCGCGGTCGTCGCTCCAGGCGAGCGCGCCGGTGGCGGGGTTCACCGCCAGGAGGTCGACGTCGCCCACGCCGGGGCGGGTCGCGGTCGCGGTGCCGTTGCGCACAACGAGCTGGGCGCCGTGGGTCCAGACGAGGCTGCCGCCGGGGGCGACGGACGGCTGGCCGACGCGGGCGCCGCGATCGAGCGTCTCCAGGCCGGCGGCGCTCCAGCGTTGCGCGACCTGGGGCGCGTCCGCGTCGGCGGTGATCGCCTTGAAGATCAGGGTGTCGCCGGCCCAGGTCGGGGCGAAGCCGGCGCCGCGGTCGGTGGAGACCGTCGTCCATTCACCGCTCTGGAGGTCGAGCACCCAGAGCCCGACGTGGTTCCAGGTGGTGAGCGCGACCCTCCGGCCGTCGGGGGAGGGGACGGGGGCCCCGAAGCCGGCCTGGCCCTCCACGCCTGCGGTGAAGTTGGCGCCGGCGCCGGCGTGCGCGAGACCGAAGGCGAGGATCGTGAGCATACGCGCGATCATGCAAGCGGCGGGCCGACGGTGAAAGCGGGCTTTTCAGTGCCGAGTGGGGCGCGGGTGCCCCACCTTCCGGGGCGCGCGTGGGACACCCTGCCCAGCCCGCGTCCGGCACGTTAGCCGTCCGAAACCGGGGCGCGGCGATGAAGACGAAGTTCGTGTTCGTGACCGGGGGCGTGCTCAGCTCCCTCGGCAAGGGCCTGAGTGCGGCGGCGATCGGGGCGATCATGGAGGCCCGCGGGCTCCGCGTGGTCAACATCAAGGCCGACCCGTACCTCAACGTGGATCCGGGCACGATGTCGCCCTACCAGCACGGCGAGGTCTTCGTCACGGAGGACGGCGCGGAGACCGACCTCGACCTCGGCCACTACGAACGCTTCGTGCGCACGGCGCTGAGCCAGCGCAATTCGTTCACCACCGGCCGGATCTACCGCAACGTGATCGACCGGGAGCGGCGCGGCGAGTACCTCGGCCGCACCGTGCAGGTGATCCCCCACATCACCGACGAGATCAAGCGGTTGATCCAGGAAGGTGTGCAGGGCGCGGACATGTGCATCGTGGAGGTCGGCGGCACGGTCGGCGACATCGAGGGGCTCCCGTTCCTGGAGGCGATTCGCCAGGCTCGTGCCGACTTCGGCGCCGAGAACGTGGCGTACATCCACGTGACCCCGGTCTTCTACATCAAGGCCGCCGGGGAGATGAAGACCAAGCCGACGCAGCACTCGGTGAAGGAGATCCTCTCCACCGGCATCCAGCCCGACATCCTCATCTGCCGCTGCGATGTGCCGATCCCCCGCGATCTTCGCCAGAAGATCGCCAGCTTCTGCAACGTGGGGATCGACGACGTGATCTCCGCCCACGACGTGGGCAACATCTACGAGCTCCCCCTGGTCTTCCACGAGCAGGGGCTCGACGATCGGATCCTCCGCAAGTTCTCCTTCTTCGCCGCTCGCCCCAACATGACGAAGTGGGAGGAATACGTACAGCGGGCCAAGAACCCCAAGCACCACGTCCGCATCGCGATCGTCGGCAAGTACGTGAACCTCGTGGATACGTACAAGTCGCTGAACGAGGCGCTGGCGCACGGCGGGGTCGCCAATGAAGCGAAGGTGGAGCTCCGCTACGTCGACAGCGAGGAGCTGGAGGCCTCGAACGTCACCACCGTGCTCGGCGGGGTGGACGCCATCCTCATCCCCGGCGGCTTCGGCAGCCGTGGCACCGAAGGCAAGATCGCGGCGATCCGCTTCGCGCGGGAGAACGGCATCCCGTTCTTCGGGATCTGCCTCGGCATGCAGCTCGCGGTCGTTGAGTTCCTTCGCTCGGTCGCGGGGATCGCCGCGCATTCCAGCGAGCTCGATCCCGCCTCTCCCCACCCCGTGATCCACCTGATGGATGCGCAGCACAACGTCACCGACCTCGGGGGAACCCAGAGGCTCGGCGCCTACCCCTGCGTTCTCGGCGCGGGCACCCGCGCGCGCTCGATCTACGGCGCAGAGCAGATCAGCGAACGCCACCGCCACCGCTACGAGGTGAACCCGGCGTACCACGAGCTGCTCCGAACCCACGGGATGACGATCTCGGGCCTCTCCCCCGACGGCACGCTGGTGGAGATGATCGAGCTGCCCACGCACCCGTACTTCGTGGCGTGCCAGTTCCATCCTGAGTTCAAGTCGCGCCCGCTCTCGCCGCACCCGCTGTTCTCCGCGTTTGTGAAGGCCGCGGTGGATCGACAGGCGCGCAGCAGCGGTGCCCGCCCCGATCCGGCGACGATCGAGGCGAAGTAGGTGGCGGCCCGGCGCCGAGGCGCCGTCGGGCTGCTCACGGGCTCGGCCTTCGGCCTCGGTCGGCGGAGCCGACCGGCCGCGCGGGGCGCGGCCGCCCTCCGCATCCCTGCCGCGGTGGCCGCCGTGCGCGCCGGCCTGCTCGGGGTGATCGTGGCCTTCGCGGCGGCGTGTTCGCCGGAACCGCAAGCCTCGCTCCCCACCGAGGCCACCGCCACCGGCGTGGTGATCCATGGCGAAGCGGCGTCCGGGCCCTACAGCGTGGCGTTCGCCGGCGCGAAAGGGGATGTCTTCGCGGGCACGGTGGACGCGACGACCACCACCGTCACCAAGGCGCAGGCCGGCGGCGTGCCGCTGGAGATCCAGGCTGCGCGCTCCTCGTGGGACCTCAAGGCGCGCACCGCCCACTTCGAGGGCGAGGTGGTGGTGACCCGCGGCGAAGTGACGATGCGGTGTGCGGCGTTGGACGTTCGTTACGCCACCGCCGACACCATCGACACCGTGGTCGCCACCGGCACGGTCCGCGTGGACCGCGGCGAGCGCCACGCCGAGGCCGAGCGGGCGGAGCTCACCGGCAAGAACGGCAAGATCACGCTCACGGGGCACCCGAAGCTCGCCGAAGGCGTCAACGCGCTGGTGGGGGAGCGCATCACCCTCTGGCTCGACGACGAGAAGGCCGACTGCGAAGGCGGCGCTTCCGGCCCCTGCGCGCTCACGGTCGAGGGGCGCGCGCTCGGGAGGTAAGGCGCCCTAGTCCCGCGTCACCGGCAGGAGCTGCCGGAGGCGAGCGTCGCGGAGCCCGAGCCCGGTCCAGGCGATGATCGCCACGATGATCGCCGCGGCCGGCGACTCGCTCGCCGCGACGTGGGTGGCGACCGCGCCGCCGAGGTAGGCGGTCATGAGGATGGCGCCGAGCACGGCGGTCTGGGGGATGGCGTAGAGGATGGCGAAGACCACCTCGCAGCTCCCGATGAAGAGCACGGAGGACGCCGGGTAGTGGTACTTCACGAGCCCCTCGGTCACCTGGGGTGACTGGGAGATCGCCATCCCGCCGCTCATCAGCAGCATCAGGACGGGGAGGGCGGACAGGACGCGGCCGGTCCAGGTGAGCGCCTTGGACTGCATGAGACACCTCGGGAGGGGTTGGGCCGGCGGGTCCACCGGCAACGCCGAGCTATCGGCTACCGCATCCGCAGGAGCGTGGATGTTTCGACGGAGCCCTCCCGCGGTGACGGCGGCCACCGCCGCCCGCCGAGCCAGGCTCGCCGCCAGCGGCTCCTCGACCGCCGACGTCGGCGGGCCGGAAGGGCGGTGGAGGAGCCCCAGCCCGTCGACGCCCTACTCCTCAGCCTTTCCGCTGACCCCGGCGCTCGCGAACGTCGCCATCTTCGCCATCACGAACAGGGAGAGCCGCGCGGCGTCCATCCCCATGACCGCGCCGACCCCCTCGCCGAGGCGCATGTCGAGGTCGTAGAGGGGTTCGCGGCCGAGCATCCGGCTCATCGCCCAATGGGCGTTCTCGGCGCTTTTGTGGCTGATCTGGAACCAGCGGGCCGCGCCGGGCTGCAGCACGTTGGCGAGCATGCCGCCGGCGGTGGAGATGAAGCCGTCGAGGAATACGGGGACCCCCGTAGCTGCGCCCCCGAGGCAGAGCCCGGCGATGGCGGCGATCTCCAGGCCGCCGACGGCGGAGAGGATGCCGATGGCGTCGTCGCGGTCGGGTCGATGCAGCGCGATCGCCTGATCGATGGTGGCGATTTTCCGCTTCAAGCCGGCGTCGTCCACCCCGGTGCCGCGGCCCGCGGTGAGCTTCGCGGGCATCCCGGCCACGGCGGAGAGGCAGGCGGCGGCGGCGGTGGTGTTGCCGATGCCCATCTCGCCAGCGCCGAGGAGGCGAATGCCCTGCGACGCGGCGGCCCGTGCGCAGTCGATCCCCACCTGCACGGCGGCCTCCGCCTCCGCCCGCGACATCGCCAGTTCCCGAGCCATGTTTCCCGTTCCCGGGCGCACCTTGGCGCGGATCAGCTCCGCGGACTCGCTGGTGGCCGCTCCCGCGAGGGGGTCGGCCACGCCCACGTCCACCACCACGAGCTCCACGCCGTAGTGCCGCGCGAACGCGTTGACCGCGGCGCCACCAGCCAGGAAGTTGTGGACCATCTGCACGGTGACCGCGCTCGGGTACGGCGAGACACCCTCGGCGGTGACGCCATGATCAGCCGCGAAGGTGTAGAGTCGCGCGCGGTCGGGCGTTGCGGCGGGGAAACTCCCGGTGACGCCGGAGAGCCACGCGCCGAGGGCTTCGAGGCGACCGAGGCTCCCCGGGGGCTTGGTGAGCTGGTCGAGGTGGGCGAGCGCGGCCGCCTCGGCGGCGTCGTTCCACGCGGGCAGGGGAGGAAGGATCATGGGCGGCGGCGTATGCTGCCCCGTGCCGTCCCGCCTGCGAGCCTGGTCACTGTGCGCCGTGGTGGCGCTCTTGTGGGGCGTGGTGCCATTGGTGCCGGCGTTGGCGGCGGGGGAGCTGCCGGGGCAGCCGTTCACAGACCTCTACCCTTCGGTGTGGGGGCTCGACACCTTCTGTGCTGGACTGCCGGGGTTCATCCTGCACACCACGCGGATGGGCGCGCCCGATGGGATCGGCTTCTACTACAGCTCGCCGATCCACGGGGTGCTCGGGTGGCCGGTCTGGGCGCTCGCGGGACCGGTGGCGGCATACGTGGTAACCCTTGTTCTGGCACGCGCGGCGACGGTCATGGCGGCCTTCGGCTTCCTCCGTGCGCTCCGCCGATCTCCGACGCCGGCCCTGGCGGGGGCGCTGCTCTATGGCGCGTCCCCGTTCTTCCACGGCTACACCGTGGAGGGCATCGTGGAGGGCACGGACGGGTGGACGTTGGCGCTCTGGGCGTGGATGGTGGTGGAGCGCCGGGTGGCGCTGGCGACCTTGGCCTTCGCGCTCACCGTGATCTCCAGTTGGTACCTGGGGATGGTCGCCTGTTTGCTGGCGGTGGGGCTCGGCGCACGGGATCGATCCGCCTGGTTCAGCGCGGCCGTCGGGCTCCTGCTTGCTGCTCCGGCACTGTGGAGCTTCACCCACGCGTTTGGCGGGAACGGCGCGCTGGATTCCGCCGTACGGGCGGCGATGGGCGCCGCGCTGACGATCCCCAAGCCAGGGCTCCTGCCGGGGCTCAATCCCTTCGCCAAGACGACCTACGTCGGGTTCGCAGCCGCGCTCCTTGCCGTTCCGTCGGTGCGGCGGAACCCCGGGTGGGCGGTCGGGGCGGCGCTCTGCTTCCTGCTCAGCACGGGGCGTGGCCCGTGGTGGGAGCTGCCCGTCCTGGAGTTGGTGCGCTTCCCCTACCGCTGGCACGCCGGCACGCTCCTATGCTTCGCGCCGCTGGTGGCGGACACCGTTGAGCATGTACGCTGGAAGGTCCTCGGATTTATTCCGTTCGTGGAGGGGCTCATGCTCTCGCCGATCGAGCCCGTGGTGCCCGGGGCGCCTACGGCACTCCCGGCGTTGTACGACGCGATCGACGGCGGAGTGGTCTTGGAGGTGCCCGGTCCGGTGGCGCTCCCGCCCGGCAAGCCGAACCCGTCGCGTCCGCGGGCGCGCTGGGTGCTCTTCGCGCAGCTCCACACCCACGCCACCTCGCCGTGGACGCTCGACTTCAACGGAATCGGCCGGGACCACGACGCCGCGTGGTTGTCCAGCTTCGCCAGCTGGGACCCGATCCTCCGCGTCGACCCTCAGTCGCCGGACGTCGCCGCGGCGCGAGCGGCTGGCGTGACCACGATCGTGGTGCACCGCGACGAGCTCCACGGGGCGTCCGAGCGGTTCGAGGCGGCGCTGGTGAGCGCAGGGGCGCGGCGGCTCGCAGAGGACGGGAAGCTGGCGCTCTACGGGCTCTGAGGAGCGCCCCGGCCGCCGATACGCCGGGCGCCGGGCCGCGTTCAGCTCAGGCGCTGCCGCCCGCGAATCGCCGCCAGGCCCGCGAACGCGAGGAGCGCGCCTGCCGCGCTCGGCGCGGTGCCACAGACCGTACCGGGAACCACGAGGGATCCGGTGTCCCGCTCCTCCGCGGAATCGGCAGTGTCAGCGGTGTCGGCATCGTCGCGTTGGTGGATCGTATAGCCGGCGGTGAAGGTTCCGATCCAGTCGACGTCACGGTCGACGCGGGAGGCGCCGAGGGCGCCCCCGACGCAGCCGCTCACGTAGTCCATGACCCCGGCGATGGCCCAAGTGCCGTCGT
Organism: uncultured Pseudomonadota bacterium; assembly: GCA_903921785.1. Taxonomy (GTDB): domain Bacteria; phylum Myxococcota_A; class UBA796; order UBA796; family SXON01; genus SXON01. Next base: position 12,307 of record CAIXRH010000132.1, on the reverse strand, counting down.
CGTAGAGGCGGAGCAGCGGCCCCCCGGAGTCCCCCCAACAGGCGTTCTGCCCGTCGTCGGGATCGAAGGTGTAGAGGAGCTGGTTGTCGTAGTCGTAGAGCGGGACATCGGCGTACTGGCGCGTAGGGGCGTCGTTGTCGTCGTAGTCAGACTCGGCGCCGAAGCCGACCATGCGGAAGTCGTGGCCCTTGTCGGGCCCGGACGGCGCTTCGGGGGCGAGCTCCAGCGGGCGCGCGCCGATGTTGCTCGGGAGCTCCACCATCGCGAGATCGTTGGTGTTGTGGAGCGGGTCGTAGTCGTCGTGCGCCGTCCAGTCGACGGCCTCCAGGGTGTTGGAGCCCGACGCGTCGTCGTACTCCTGCGCGAACGTCACATAGACGTGGGCAGGCTGGTACCACCCCGCCTCGGCCACGCAGTGGGCGGCGGTGAGCACCCAGTGGTCGGCGACCAGGGAGCCCGAGCACCAACCGCCGAATTCACCCTCCTCGTTCGTCATCAAAAGCATCGCCACCGCGGGGTAGTCGGTGCCCGGCGCGCCGTTGACGATCGGCGGCGGAGCGGCGGCGAGCGCGAGGGCGGTGAGGAAGAACATCGGGGCCGGCGCAGCGTAGCACCTGGAGCGCCCGGTCCGCTCGGCGGCGTGGTCGGGAGCGTACTCCGAACGCGCACGGCCCTAGCGGGCGACCTTTCCGAGCAGCGCAAACTTGAGGTATCGACCCTCGGGATGGGCCACGAGCACGGGATGGTCGATCGCCTCTCCCGAGCGGTGCAACGACGCCCACCCGCCGCCCAACCCTTCGCGGACGGCCTCTTCCCACCGCTCCCAGGCGAGACGGGCGGTACAGGAGGAGGTGGCCACGAGGTCCGTCGCGTAGCCACCGACGTGCCGGTGCAGCGTCTTGTAGGCGTTCTTTGCGGCGGAGTCGGCCTTCTGGGTGTGGGTGAGGCTGGGCGGGTCGACGATCACGAGGTCGGACGGGCCGCCGGTCCAGGTGAAGGCGTCGGCGGCTTCGAAGCGGTGGGCCGCGGGGTCGAGCCCGTTGAGGCGGAAGGCCTCGCGGGCGTCCTCGAGGGCGGGGGCCGCCACGTCCACCGAGGTGACGTGTTTGGCGCCGCCGAGCGCCGCGGCGAGGGAGAACCCCCCGTTGTACGAGAACAGGTTGACCACGGTGCGGCCGGAGGCCCAGCCGCGGATGAGCTTGCGGTGTTCGCGCTGGTCGAGGAACAGGCCGGTCTTCTGGCCCTCGCGTACCCGAACCAGCAGCTTCATCCCGTGTTCGTGCACGACGAAGACCTCGGCGGGCTCGGGTCCGCGGAGGGTCTCCCCGCCCTGCCGATCGTCCACCCGGCCGACGCCGTAGCGGCGGAAGACCGTCTTGCATCCGGTGATCCCCACCAACATGCCGACGATGCTGTCGAGCTGGCGCTCCCACACCTTGCTGTACAGGCGCACGACCAGCACATCGCCGTACCGGTCGACCACGAGGCCGCCGAGGCCATCGCCCTCGCCGTTGCACACCCGGTAGGTGTCGGTTTCCCCGCCGAGGAGGCGCGTGCGGCGCGCCCAGGCCGCGGCGAGCCGCTGTTTGAGCAGCTCGTGCAGGGGGACCGGATCCCGGCCGAGCACGCGCACCGCGATCACCCCCTCGTCGAACAACCCCCAGGCGACGCGCTTTCCTCGCCCGTCCATCAGCTCCACGGCGTCGCCCACCGGGGCCTTGCCGCGCACCCCGTCGTGGTAGACCCAGGGGTGGCCGCGGGCGACGGTGCCCACGGTGTCGGCGCTGAGGGGGAGCTGCTTCATCGGAGGCCGGCGAGATAGCGCGGCACCACGCGGCTGTACACCGCGTGGGTCTCCGGGCCGAGGTCGGCCTCGGGGTGGAAGATCACCCCGAGCACGTGGTCCCCGAGGCGGGTGCCGGCCACGTCCAGCTCGGGGCCGCGGGCGAAGACCCGGCCAAAGTCGCCGAAGACGGCCCAGCTCCGGGCCTCCCAGGCGCCGTGCCCGTCGAGCCCCTCCACCGCCGGATCGTGCGCCACGAGGCTCACCGGGTAGACCCCCTCCCGCGGAGTCGTGAGGCGGCGAAGTTCGCTGCCCATCGCCGCGGCGAGCATCTCAAACCCGTAGCAGATGCACAGCGTGGGCCGATCCTCAGCCACCCGCGCACGCAACGCCGCGAGCAGCGGCGCGCGCCACGGTCCCTCCTGCAGCGGCGAACCCGGGCCCCCGCCCAGCACCCAGACGCCCTCGCGGTCGGGGGGAAGCTCATTGCCCTGGCGGACATCCCAGGTGTCCACCCCGAAGCCGGCGTGCTCGAGCTGGCCGCGCAGCGCCGCGGTGCCCCGGTTCGGCACGCCGTCGTTGAGATCCAGGAGGTGGGCACGCATGTTTGGGGGTACACTCCGCGGGATGTTCGTCACGCTGCTGTTGCTTGGCTGTATCGATACGACGGTCTCGTCCACCGCGGGGCGCGAGCCCGAAGGCCCGCCGGTGGTCGACCCGAACACCCACGACGCCGACTACGACGGCAGCGTGGACGCGAAGGATTGTAAGCCGTACGACTCGAACATCCACCCCGACGCCGACGAGCTCTGCGACGGCGTCGACAACGACTGCGACGGCAAGGTCGACGAAGGGAACTACGACGCCGACGACGACGGCTACAACGACGCCCGCCTCTGCTACACGACGGTCGGGGCCTGGGACTGCAACGACAACGACCCGTCGATCCACCCCGGCGCGATCGAGACCTGCGACTACGTCGACCAGAACTGCGACGGCGAGCTCGACAACGCCGACTACGACGGCGATGGCGAGGACGTCTGCGAAGACTGCAACGACGACGACGCGTTCATCTTCTCCGACGCCGCCGAGGCCTGCGACGGCATCGACAACAACTGCAACGGCGAGATCGACGAGCTCTGGGACTTCGACGGCGACGGCTTCAGCGCCTGCCAGGACGACTGCGACGACAACGACCCCGACATCGGCCCCGGCGTTCGCGACGCCTGCGACGGTGTGGACAACGACTGCGACGGCCTGGTGGACGAGCTCGATGATCTCGACGCCGACGGGGTCTCCACGTGCGCCGGCGACTGCGACGATCACGACGCCGCCGTGTACCCGGGGGCCCCCGAAATCTGCGACGGCCAGGACAACGACTGCGACGCGACGACGCTCGAGGCTGCCGACACCGACGGCGATGGCTACACCATCTGCACCGGCGATTGTGACGAGTCCAGCGGCGCGGCGCACCCCGGCGGCGCGGAAGCCTGCGACAGCGTGGACAACGACTGCAACGGCTACACCGACGAGATGCCCGAGTGCTACGGCTGCTCCGCGTCGAGCACCTACTACCTGTGCACCACGTCCACCACTTGGGACCTCGCGGAGAACGCCTGCGAGGCCTTCGGCGGCAACCTCGCCCACGTCAACTCCTCCTCCGAGAACGACACCATCGCCACCCTCGCGGTGCGCGCGGCCTGGATCGGGGCGAATGATCAGGACGTCGAGGGCACGTACCTGTGGTCCGACGGCAGCGCCGTGGTGTACGACAGCTGGGGTGCCGGCGAGCCCCTGAGCTCCGAGGCCCTCGACTGCGCGATCACCAACAACGGCGGTCGGCGCGGGGACTGGGCGGTGGACGACTGCACGAGCGCCCACCAGTTCGTCTGCGAGTTCTGAGCGCTCGGGCGGAGCGCCGCCCGGGACTCGAAGCGCGACGGTTCACGGCCGGCGCAGCCGGCCGGCGCCTGAGGCGGTGCACCGGAGCGCCGACGCCGGTCTGGCGCCCCCTGTGTCGCTCCCTCAGTAGGGCGCGGCCTGGTCCCGCATCGTGTCCGTGATCTCTTGGATGTACGTGCGGATATACTCGATCTGGGACTCGTACGACGCGTGGCTGTACTGCCCCTGCGGGTCGTCGTAGTCGTTGCCGGCGTGCTCATCGAGCACGTCGCGCAGCTCGTCGATCCGGGTGTCCCAGTCCATCTCGTCGATCATGTCGGCCACTTCCCGGGCCACGTCCGCGTACCGGGACTTGCAGGCCGACGTGTCCCAGCACCAGCGCATCAGCTGGCCGTTGCCGTAGAAGATGTTCTCGGAGAACGCGTAGGGATCGTCGAACGTGTAGTCGATGCTCGAAGGGATCATGTACATGAGCCCGTCGGTGGGGTTCTCGTAGACCCGGTAGTTGTGGGGGCTGGTGTAGCCATCCCATTGCCCGATGGCGTTCTCGATCACCCACTCGCGCATCATGTTGTCGAGCGCGACGTACTCCTCCATCTTCTCCATCCCGGCTTCATCGGCGTCGTAATTCTGGACGATCGACCAGACCTTGGAGATATTGGTGGTGTCGCAGGGGTAGCCTTCCTCGCAGTCCCACGAGGTCGGAGAGTTGAAGTCCCCGTTGGCCTCCCACATGTAGCCGTCGGCGTTGCCGAACCAGTGGCGGAGGAAGGCGTCGTCGTAGGTCTCGGTGAAGAGATAGAGGCCGTAGTTCGAACCGTTTACGTCGAGCCAGGTGTAGGAGGTGCGGGCGGCAGGCACCCCGGCCTCGCGGAACATCGCGTACCCGGTGAATTCACGGATATAGCTGGGGTCCCAGATCATGTTGATGATCGTGAGCTTCTCCAGGCCGCGGTAACGAACGTCGACGTGGCTGTTGAGGTCGACCTTGAGGCTGGCCTTCTGGCCGAAGGTGCGACGGGTGGCGGACCCGCGGATCCGCACATCCACGGGGCCGAAGCTGGCGCCGTTGATCGCGATGTCGGACTGCACCTCGGCGTAGCTGTTGCTTGTGAGCGAGGAGATCGCCGAGGAGCTCATCGTGAGCTCCACCGTGTTGATGCCGGAGAGATCGAAGAGCGCATCGCCCGGGTCGAGCGAATCGGACGGGCTGGCGCCGTTGGTGACGCCGGGCGAGCAAGTGATGGTGGGCGCCCAGTCGCCGCCATCGGGGAAGCGGCCCCAAGCGGCGTCCTCCATCAGGTCGCCGGTGGCGAGGCGATCCGTGGGGTACCCATCCACGCGAAGGGTGAGGTGATCGCCGTGTTTGGAGAGGGTGTAGGGCGCGTGCATCCCGCCTTCCACGGAGCCGTCGGCATACACCAGCACGTACCCACCGGGTTCCACGGAGGTGCCTGCGGGGCCGATCCAGGGCAGGTCGTGATCGTCGGTGAGCGAGATCCGGGAGTAGTCGATCGACTCGGCGGAGGCGTTGTACAGCTCGATCCAGTCGGGGAAGTCGTCGTCGACGAAGAGGGTGCTGGCGTTCTTGGTCTGCACTTCGTTGATGACCAGATTCGGCGGCTCGGGCTCGTCGTAGACCGGGTTGGGGTCCTCGGTGTCGGCCGTGTCCTTGCCCGAGTCGCTGATCGGGGTGCCGGTGTCCACCGAGTAGTCCGGGAGGGGCGCGAGAACCTCGCCGCCGGAGGGGTCGGACACCGGGGTGGTGCAGGCGAGGAGCAACAGCATCGGCCGATCGTAGCACGCCCGTCACCGAACCGAAACATCCGTTCGCGGGGCGAGATCGCCGGTCGGGTGGATAGCTTTGCGGCATGACGTTCCCCCCGTTCACCGAGGAGCACGACCTCCTCCGCAAGTCCGTCCGCGAGTTCGTGATGCGCGAGCTCCACCCCCACCGCAAGGAGTGGGACGACGCGGGCGAGTGGCCGGCCCGGGAGGTGCTCAAGAAGATGGCGGGGATGGGGCTACTCGGCATCCGGTTTCCCACGGAGCTCGGCGGTGCGGGACTCGACTGGTGGGCGCACGCCGCGATGGTAGAAGAGCTCGCCTGGGCCCGCAACGGCGGGGTGACGATGAGCATCTTCGTGCACACCGACATCAGCACGCCGGTGATCGCGGAGCTGGGCACGGCGGAGCAGAAGGAGGAGTTCGTCCGCCCGGCGTTCTCCGGCGACCGCATCGGCGCCCTCGGCATCACCGAGCCCGGCTGTGGCAGCGACGTGGCGGCGATCACCACCACCGCCCGAACGGACGGCGACGACTACGTGATCAACGGTGCGAAGACCTTCATCACCAATGGCGCGTTCGCGGACTTCATCCTGCTCGCGGTGCGCACCGGGCCGGCCGGCCACGGGGGGATCTCCCTGGTCGTCTTCCCGACGGACACCCCCGGGTTCCACGTGGGGAAGAAGCTCGACAAGCTGGGCACCCGCTCGGTGGACAGCTCGATGTTGCACTTCGAAGATTGCCGGATTCCCCGCCGCTACCTCATCGGCAGGGAGAACGCTGGATTCACCTACATCATGAAGAACTTCCAGGGCGAGCGCCTCGCCGGCGCGCTGATGTGCACCAGCGGCATGGAGGTGCAGCTCCAGGATGCGATCGAGTACGGTAAATCACGTATCGCGTTCGGTAGGCCCATCGGCAGCTTCCAGGTGTGGCGGCACAAGTTCGCCGAGCTGCTCACCCAGGTTCAGGCGGCGAAGATGCTGACCTATCAGGCGGTCGACAAGATGAACGCCCGCGAGGATGCGACCCTGGCGATCAGCATGGCGAAGCTCTTCGCGGGGGACCTCGCACAGCGGGTGGCCTACGAGTGCCTCCAGTTCTACGGCGGCTACGGCTTCACCGAGGAGTACGACATCGCGCGGGCCTACCGGGATGTGCGGATTCTTCCGATCGGGGGAGGGTCGAGCGAGATCATGAAGGAGATCATCGCGAAGTACAGCGGCCTCGGCTAGTACGGCCCGTCGTCACCGTTCACGGTTGTCCCCCCTCCCGGCCCTCCTCCACCCTCGCGAGCCCAGATCGGCGTCGGCGTCCGTTGCAGCGGCGATCAAGCCCGACGAGGCGGTCTCGCCGCCGATCGTTCCTCGACCGCCGTCGTCGGCCGGGCGGCTGGACCTCGCCGCGCGGGCCGTCCTTCGCCGTTGGGGTTGGCTGCACTTCCGCCGCCGCGGCGGGGAACTCGTGATACCTTGCTCAAGCATGTCTGCACGGAGCGAGTGCGGGTTCCGGGGCTGCGCGTGAGCAGCGGGCGGAGCTATCGGGTGGCCGCGCTCCTCGGGCAGGGCGCGTTCGGCTCGGTGTACCTCGCGGATACCGTGGGTGGTGGGCTCGATCGTCGGGTGGCGATCAAGCTCCTCCGCCCCGAGAAGGTCTCCACCCCCGGGCTCCTCGGCCGCCTCCGCGACGAAGCCCGCATGCTCGCGGCGATCCGCCACCGCGCCATCGTCCGGGTGGACGACCTCATGGAGCTCGATGGCAGCTGGGCCATCGTCATGGAGTACGTGGAGGGGTGCGACCTCACCGAGCTCCTCCGGCACGGCGCCATCCCGCCCGTGGCGGCGTTGGCGATCATCGAGGAAGTGGCTGGCGCACTTCACGCTGCCTACCATCAGTCAGGCCCCGATGGAACCCCGTTGCGGCTCATCCATCGGGACATCAAGCCGTCCAACCTGCGGGTCACCGCCCAGGGAGAGGTGAAGATCCTCGACTTCGGGGTGGCGCGCGCGGAGCTCAAGGGCCGCGAGGAGGTCACCACCGAGGCGGCGTTCGGCACCGTGCCGTACATGGCGCCCGAGCGGTTCTACGGGGAGGACAGCCACGCGGGGGACATCTACGCCCTCGGCGTCACCCTGTTTGAGATGCTCACCGGGGTGAAGCCCGGGAAGTCCGCGATGGACGCCGACCGGACCCCCCCGGGGGACAAGCTCCGTGCCCAGTGGGCCTGGCTGGAGGAGATCTCCCAGCCGCTGTTCGACCTCGTGGGCCAGATGCTCTCCGCCAAGGCGGCAGATCGGCCGACCGCCCGGGAGACCGTGCGAGTGGCGGCCACCATCCGTGCCTCCCTCCCTGGGGACACCCTGGATGAATGGGCCGAGCGCGTGGTTCCCCCGAGCCTCCGCCTGCAGGAGGATCGCCGCGGGCAGGTGATCACCGACCGCACCGGCACGCTCCTCCTCGAACGTTCGGGCGTGATCAGCACCGCCAGCAAAAAGGCGCCCAAGGCGAAGTCCAACACGCTGCTCTGGGTGGCCCCGGTCGGCATGGTGGTGGCCGGCGGTATGGCCCTGGCGCTGGTGATCGCGGCGTTCCTGGTTCCGATGGACGGATCGTCGGGTGCGAAGGCGCCGGAAGTCGCGGCCACCGTCGCGCCGCCCGGCTCGGCGAGCGGCGGTGCGGGCGGTGCGGGAGCTGGCGCGGGGACGGGCGCTGCGGCGGAGGCTCCGGGGAAGCCCGGGGGTGGCGCTGCGGGGACTCCAGAGGTCCCAGCCGGCTCGTCGGGCACGCCGGTTCCCTCCGGGAGCGGCGGGAGCACGAAGCCGGGCGGCGCGTCGACCGCTCCTGGGCCTCGCCCGGCGCCGGTCGGCGCCTCGAAGCCTGCCGCTACGGCCACCACGACGGCGACGGCTGCGAAGCCCGTCGTGCCCGCCCCGACGCCCGAGGCCCCCGCCGCGGTGCCGGCTCCACCCTCGGGCCCCGGCCACCTCTCCCTCGCCGGCGACGCCCGATCCGTCTCCCTCTCGGGCGGCGGCGGTCACTTCGGCGCAGGCGACGTGCCCGCCGGCTCCTACAGCGCCGAGGTGAGCTTCCCCGACGGGACCACCGTCACCACCCACGTGACCATGGAAGCTGGGAAGTCGGTCACCCTGAAGTGTTCGTCGAAGTTCCAGAACTGCAAGGTCATCGCCGAGTGAAGACCCGCGCTGAGTGGGCGGTCTTCGCCCTCACCGCCGTCGTCCTGCTCCTCGCGCTCGCCTGGTGGCGCAACACCCGCGACGCGCCTCGCGGCGAGGTGGGTGCCGAAGCCGGCTGCGTGGAGCGGTGCATGGCGCGAGACGCCGACTGTGAGGCGCTCTTTTCGGCACAGGGCGGCTACCCGGGGCCGGAGTACACCTCGGCGGAGCGGCGGGCGCGGTGCCGCGGCACGTGCGTGGTCTTGCAGGCCATGGCGCCGAAGGGGACCGAGAACGCCTGTTTGAAGTAGGGCGCCCTCAGCCGGGGGCGCCCTCAGCCGGGGGCGCCCTCAGCCGGCTCGCGCCATCGCCGCGAGGAGCGTATCCACCGGCTGCGCGCCCGAGACGCCGACCTTCCCCCCGAAGACGAAGAACGGGACGCCGCGAACGTTGAGCCGCTGAGCCGCCTGCTGGTCGGCACGGACGGCGTCCCGGTAGCGGGCGGGATCGGCCAGGGTGGCGCGCACGTCGTCGGCGGGCAGGCCCACTTCTTCGCCGAGGCGCTGGAGCGTGGCGGCTTCGCCCACGCGCTCGCCGTCGCAGAAGTTCGCCGCGAAGAGCCGCTCTTTGAGCTCCACCTGCTTGCCGTGTGCGGCGGCGAGGTGGAGCAGTCGGTGGGCATCGAAGGTGTTTTCCACCTTGGAGTTGCTGAAGTCGAACTCCAGGTCCTCGGCGGCAGCCAGCCGGGCGACGTTGTCCGTCATCGCCTGCGCCTGCTCCTTGGGCACGCCGTACTTCCGCGAGAGCGAGTCGAGCACCCGCTCCTCCGAGCCTACGGGCGCAGAGGGATCGAGCTGGAAGCTCCGGAACCGCACGGTGACCCCGGCGCGGCCAGGGTAACGCTCCAGCGCGCGCTCCAACCGGCGCTTGCCGATGTAGCACCAGGGGCAGACGACGTCGGACCAGACCTCGATCTCCATTTCAGCCTCGCCGCTCCGCCTCTTTCTTGAACGCCGCCAGCGTGGCCGGGAGGCTGGTCTCGACCAGCGTCTTCATGACCGACCCGGGGACGAAGATGCCTACGTCGAGATCGATGTGGTAGTCGGCACGCGTGCCCGCGGGGATCGCCGCCATGTCCCACCCGCCGTTGTTGGCCTTGAACGAACCTTCCACCAGCGACCAGCGCAGGGTGGTGGGGTTCTGCTTCTCCAGCCGCAGGGTGTACTCCAGGCGGCGCACCACCCGGATCGCGAAGCGGACCACCCAAACGTCGCCGTCGCGGCGGAGGATGGTCGCCTCCTCCATCTCGGGGAGGAAGCGCGGGTAGGCGGCGAAGTCGGTGACGACCGCCATCAGCTTCTCGGGCGTCACGTTCACGTCGATCTGGCGGCGAGCTGCGGGCACGATCTACCTCCGGCGGCGGCGACGGCGGCGAGCGCCCCCGTCGGGCGGCGACGGGGGCGGCGGCGCGCCGTCCTGGGTGAAGGGGTCCTCCCCGAAGCGGGCGCGGACCAGGTTGAGGAGCGGGCGGTTCTGCCGGCGACGGAGCCCGGGATCGGCGGTGAGGAGCTTGAACGCCTCCTGCCGGGCGCGGGTGAGCGTCTCCCGATCCTGGGCGGGGTCGGCCCAGGCAAACCGGGGGATGTCGGCCGCGTCCCCCATGGCGGCGGTGATGCCGCGCTGCGCGAGGTCGAGGTCGGCGATGCGGAAACCATCGCCTTCGCGGGCGACGAGCTCCAGCCGCGCGGCGGCGGCCGGCGTGGCGCCTTCACCCTGCACGAACCAGCAGCTCGCCCGCACCCAGCCGTTGGCGACGTGGTTGCGGAGGCGGTGCAGCCGCACGAGGTCGAACCCTTCGGCGTACTCGCAGATGATCACCGACGCGTTGGGGACGATCGGCCCCTCTTCGAACGCGGTGGTGGCCAAGAGCACGTCGGCGCGGCGGTGCTGGAAGTCGTCGTAGGCGCGGAAGCGCTCCTGGGGGGTGAGCCCGCCGGAGAACAGCGCGAACCGCGCGCCGGGGAGCTCCTGCTGTGCGAGCGCTTCGGCCATGCGGCGCGCTTCGCTCGGGCTCAACAGATCCTTGCGGCCCTCCTCGAACGGGAAGACCAGGATCACCTGGCGACCCTCGGCGATGGCCTCGCGCGCTGCGGCGTACGCCTCGGGCCGCTCGGAGACGCTGAGCACGCGGCTCTCCACGCCATGCATCGGCGGCTTGTCGACCACGGTCATCGCGAGCTGCCCGTAGACCGTCATCGCCACCAGGGCGGGGACGGGCGTAGGGGTGAGCACCAGGAGATCGGGGCGCTGCCCGGCCTGCTCGACCGTGGAGAGGTCGGGCATGGAGTAGGTGCCGCTTTGTTCCACCACCACCAGCCCGAGCTTGCGGACCTCTGGGGGCTTCGCGAGCAGCTCGTGGGTGCCGTAGATGACCAGCGGCTCGCCCTTGCGCAGGGTCTCGGCCTGGGCGCGGGTGGCCGGCCCGAGCAACAAGAGCGGCTCGATCCCGATGGCGCGCCACCACTCCCCGGCGAAGAGGTGGTGGTGTTCGGCGGCCAGCGCGTCGGCGGCGCAGAAGAAGACTTGCTGCTTCTCCTCGGCGACCAGCGTCATCGCGGCGCGCACGACGGCGCCCTTGCCGCTGCCCACATCCCCTTGGAGCAGGCGCTCCATGGGGGAAGAACGACGCATGTCCCTGCGGATGGTGTCGAACGCGGCTTCCTGGGGGTCGGAGAACTCCCAGCCGCCGGACGCCAGCGCGCGGGCGATGAGCCCGTGGAGCAGGCCGTGGGCGGTGCCGCGCTCGCGGCGCTCGGGGGCGCGGAGGAGCGCCATGCCGAGCTGAACCTGCAGCAGCTCGTCGAACGCGAGGCGCGCCCGACCCTTGCGGTGCATGTTCGCCGGGAAGTGAACGTCCCGAAGGGCGGTGCCGATCGGCGCGAGCTTCTGGCGGTCGGTGACCTCAGGGGGGAGATGGTCGGCGAGGAGCTCATCCACCCGCCGGAGGGCGGCGCGCATCAGCTCGCGGAGCCGTTCTTCGGTGAAGCCGGCGATGCCGTAGCGGGGCAGCCAATCGCCGCCGCGCCCGTCGATCCCCAGGGGCTCACCTTCGTAGAGCACCGGCCCGTCGTCGTCCTGGTCGTAGCGGCCGGTGAGGCCGAGGCCGCCGCCGGACTTGCCGCCGCTGACCTCGATCGGCACCGGGCCGAGCCAGCGGCAGCGCACCGGGCCGCGATCGGTGACGAGGGTGAGCTCGAAGCGGCGACCGTTGGGAGAGAACCTGGAGACCCGGCAGGTGGCCTTGCCGCGGAGCAGCACGAGACCCTCGGGGGCCACGCCGTCCACCAGGCGCTCACCGGCGCGGTCGAGCGACACGGGAGGGAGGAGCAAAAGTTCGGCGATGGACGACACATCCACCGCGGCCAACGCCTCGACTTCGGCGGGCGTGGCGCCCAGCTCGCTCACCGGGAGCCCGCTCGCTTCGGGGTGCCCGAGCGGGAACGTCGGCGGGGGAGGGGGAGGAGGCGGCGGCGGCGGAGGAGGCGGCGGTTCGGCCGGCTTGACCTCGGCCGGGCGGGCCTCGGCGTCCCGGGGCGGACGATCGCGGCGGTCGCCCCGATCCTCGCGCTCGGCTCGCTCATTGCGGTCGCGCTCGGCGCGGTCG